>NZ_JBITPN010000063.1:0-97206 GCF_050467985.1 Brevibacillus sp. NRS-1366
AATAGCACAAATCTAAACAAAATCCTGAAATTATCTGACGATTTTTATTTTATTGATACCACTAAGCTTTTCCAACCAAAAATTAACCATCCTTTGTAGAAAAAATGAATATGGAACACGCCAAGTACAAAGGAATGAAAAAAAAACGAATTTGGAAGTAGTAAAAGTCATTAGTCAATATCCGTTAATCGATATAAGGTTAATTATTTTTACCCGTATTGAAAACTTGAAAGCCTGTAAAATCAAGGTTTTTTAGACGTATTGATAAAACAAGGGTTAGTTGTTATATAGTTAATTTTAGACACTATTTTATGAAGAAAGCAGCAAAATAGAATTATTCAGCAACACACAATCTATAATAGGATCAATAAATTGTAAGATGAGAGTAACAAATGATTATTTGAATTACATTTTTGGCTTTGAAGAATGCTGACTAGCACGAAAACTTATTCAAGTGTATCCTGGGAGATCATTTCAATCGTTTATAGCTGTCCCTACATCTTCATTCAGGTGTAGGGGCTTCTTTCATTACAAAAAAACGATCAAAAATGCTAACTAAAGTTAGTTTTATGAATAAATAAGAATTGTTAGAATACAAGTGCCCGTTGTAAAAAGAATCTTTTTATCCGCTGATAGCACGCCGTGTGCGATGAAAGTCGCCCGCACGGTGTAGGTCTGGTGCGAGCCAGAAATAGCGAACCGGTAGTAACGACGATTGAAGCAAATCCCTCAGAAGCAAAGCTAGCAAAGAACAAAATCAAAGCGCTCATTTTCACACCGAAAGATCAGAAGGGGAAATTCATCAAGCTGAATCAGGTGGAGGATATCGTATTGAGCAGCTCCAGACCAGAAATAGCTGAGCCGATTGCAGGTATCCATGGATTGCCTGGACAAGCGTTAGGGTTGGTTGAAGATGGAGATTCACTATCTGTAGCCGCTATCGACAATGCTGGAAAGATGGTTGCCTTCGATGATCCACAGTTCTCTGACAAAGCAGTCGCCTATGTGTATGCGGTCAAAGGGAAAGACCTTGGTGACGCGATCATTACAGCGACACATCAATCAGGAGTATCTGCTACATCAGAAATTACCGTTGTAAATGCTGCGGACACTGTGAGCACGATTTTTTTCATGGAAATTCCTTTTGAAGACGACGTACCGGGGACCCCAATACCGATCAGAGATGGACAAAGTGTATTAGGGGGCAGATTCATTTTTTTATGGGCCATGGGGTATGACGAGGATGGCAACTATGTAGAGCTTGATCCAGATGAAATCGAATGGAAGTCCAGTGATGAGTCAGTAGCCGTAGTATTTTCTGGAGCGGTGACTACAAAAGACTCAAGCGATTGGGATGAGGATAAGCCTGTAACGATTACCGCCAAGTTTGGCGATGTAGAGCAGTCTATCCAATTGATCGTGACCCGAAAGGACTAAAAAACATCATGTTGAAAGAGCCCGATTATTTCGGGCTTTTTCTCTTTGCGTAAAATCCTATCTTTAGTTAGGTTTTTTTCAAAAATAGATTTGTTACAATGGCACCAAAGACTATTATAGCCCCAAAGAATTCAATGACGAGGGTGCTAGCGATCTAGGAAACGAACTTGATGGAAAATGGGGGTGAAGGGAGTATGAATCATTTCCATCTGTACATAAACTCTGTTAATGATGTAAGCGAGCTTGAGAGGATCAGAGAAGAAATCAAGGAGCAAGTCGTCGATCCCCAGTTGAATTGGCAATCCAGAATGCTCATCTACAGTCAGGTGCAATTCGTGACAGAAAGAATTACGATGCTGAGGCGCAGCAATCATGCCGTCTGACGAGTTTGTCCACACATTGTGGATGAATCTGTTGATAATTATTTAAATAGTCAGTCATCAAATGTTTTTGCGATGATAAACTTCTATATATAATGAAACGATTAGTTGAGAATAGCTAAAACCCCTGCCAAAATGCCTTTAGGAAGTGAATTCCTAGGGCATTTTGTTTATAAGGATTTTATAAAATCAATGACAGTAACCTAACGTCAGTGAGAGGAAACAGGAGAAAAAAGCGAAGGTCTTTGGAACACCAGCCGAGGCGGAATGGAGAAAGCGAAACGCTTTTGAGCGTCCACCTCTGAGAATCCTCTTGAATCGGCGACTTTGGACGCGGTTTCGCTTTTGGAATGGGAGCCGGACAGGGATGTCCCCCCTGCAGGTGTCCAAGAACCTGGAGCGTTTTCTCCTGTTTCCTCTCCTTCACTACAGCCCGACCTATTCAATAGAAAAAAGCCGACTGAACCCATCAGCCGGCAAAAGGTAAAACCCCAAGACATTTGTTTAGACACCATTATTTTATCAACAAAGGATTAAAATGTAAACTTTGTACGCTAATAGGATGAAATACAGGGCAAAACCAAGGTTTCCCCACATTCTGTCCCACTCTGCCATTCCTTGACATCGTCTAGGCATACAGGTATCCTAACAAATATTACTCATCCTTTATCAAGGGTCCGACTGTGTCCTAATAGGCTGCGGATCGAGCTTGGTTTATCGCTGGTAATGCCAAGTTTTCTATGTTGCAAAAGGATGCCACTATGCTATAGTGAATGACGAACGTAAACTCTATATAGATGTAGAGATAAGTGGGGAGCGAGGCTATGTTATCCTTCTTGAAGAATTTAATGGGGAAAACACCAACACCGCAAGAGGTGCGTGAGCAGGTTCGGGAGGAGTCCATTTTGTCCGCTTCTGATACCGAACAGTCACATCAGGAAAAGCAGCAGGTGCAAAAAAAATCGACCGGCGTAGTTACAGCACTCTCCTTGCATGAATCATGGGAAGCGAAGCTCAGTACGCAGGAAAAATATGCGCTTTCGTTTATGGCACAGGAGCTGGCTCCACTGGACAAAGGGAATATTTCTCTTGCTGGTACGGCTCTCGTTCCACATGATGCTGGTGTAGAAGTGACGGCATTTGTCCGGAATAGCTCGGATCGTCCTGTACGCTTGGGAGAGATGACGCTGGTGGTATTGTTCGGGGATCAGCAGTTGTTTACCCGCCAATCCTTTGATTTGAGCGAGATAGGGGAAATTCCGCCGCGTTCTGCTAGACCGTGGTCGTTTGTATTTACGCGGGAGCATTTCTTGCAAGTAGACGTGCTTCTGGCGAATTGGAAGATTGCCTTTGAGATGGCGCAGAAAAAAATGGTCCTGCCCCAGCAGCTAGAGCTGGAAGAGTCCTGGATTAAGGCTTTGTCTGACGAACAGAAACATTCGCTGATTGAGCTGGCTAAGAATCTGCCCGCACTAAAAGAGGGTGAAGTGAACATTCAGAGTGTACAGATTCGTCGTACGGATGAAGGTGCGCTTCATGTCATGCTTTTGATTCGCAACGGATCGACACAATCCCTTTCCTTTGAAAAGCTGCCGCTGGTTCTCTTTGATGCGACTGGCGAAAAGGTAGCAGAGGGCTTGTTTGAGCTCGGCAGCCTGACTGTAAATGCCGGCACCAGCAAACCGTGGATGTTTATTTATCCACCTGAGATGCTTCAAAAAGAAGAGCCTGATTTTTCCCGTTGGAGAGTCAGTGTGCCCCAGCAGTCGTAGATCGTGTAGCCTGATTTGATCGGGTAGGAAGAAACATTTATTATTATGAGAAGAAGCTTCGTTCGTGCACGGACGGTGAGGAGGTTTACGCATGTTTTCTTTTATGAAAAATTTGTTCGGCAAAGATCAGAATAGCCGTTCCATCGAAGAACTGAAAAAAGAGATTCAAGAAGAGTCAGGGATAGATGCTGCTGAGCTGAAGAGCAGTGAGGCAGATCTGGAAGCAGATGTGCCAGCACCAACACCTGCGGCTACTAGCAACAGAGTACACACAGAACTCTCGCTTCACCCAATGTGGGAGCAAGAGCTGGACGCGGAGAAGAAGTACACCCTGCGCTTCTTGCAAGCGGAATTGCCGGATATGGCTAGAGGCTTGGTCAGTGTGACTGGTTTTAGTATGGTTCCGCAGCCTAACGGGCTCGCCGTTACGATGTTTTTCCGTAACGCAACGGATCGTACCGTACGATTTAAAAATATTCGTTTGGCAATTTACTTAGATGACAACCCATTTGCGCGGATCAGAGTTGATCTATCTGAGATGGGTCCAATCCCGCCGCATTCGAGTCGTCCATGGGAGCTGCTCTTCCCTGAAGAAAGCTTCCTGCATGACAACTTTACCTTCAGTCGTTGGAAAGTAATGATGAAGGCTGGAAGCAGCACGCATATTTGGCCACGTACGTTGGAGCTTGATCCTGAAATGGAAAAGCGCATGACCGATCGCCAAAAGGATCGTCTGGAAAAATTGGCGCATACCTTGCCGCCGATTCCGATCAACACGGTGGAGGTCACTGGCTTTGACATTGGGAAAACCAAAGAGGGCCATCTGGTGGCTGCCATGCTGTTCCGTAATGGGATGAAGGATGAGTATCGCCCTGATCAATTGGAACTTAAGATTTCGGATGCAGATGGCGATCTAGTGGCTGGCGGCGTACTTGATGCCAGTACGATTCGTGTACAGCCGGGCAACAGCCGTCCATGGCTGATCGTATTCCCGCCAGATGTTGTCAAAAAACCAGATGCCAACCTGCGTAGATGGGTTCTTGAAGTAGAGTAGTCCACAACTTTTCTATTGCAGGAATGAGGAGGTTGACCTATGAGTTGGTTATTGGAGAATTGGTTTGGTTCCAAAGAAAGTCTGGAACAAGTCAGAGAAGATATTCACGAGCATTTGCATAAAGAATTTTACCTGGGTGTATCCGGGATCGATCAGCCTGAGCAGTCAGCTAACCGTATTGAATCCAAGGAGCTTTTCTTACTCATGAACGGTCCGTGGGATAACCAATTAGAAGACGCGGAGCAGGAGCTGCTGCAATACGTTCATGATGAATTGCCTTCTGTCGTTCGTGATGAGCTTGGCATCTTTCCTTTTTACACGCAGGTGACAAATGACGGATACCTGGTGCTCGCGTTTGTTCGCAATTCGACAGATCGCAGTATTCTTTTGCAAAAGCTTCCGTTGACCCTGGTTACTACCGAGGGCGTAGAGGTAGCGAAGAAGACGTTTGATCTGGTTGCTACAGGACCTGTTGGAGATATGTCTAGCCGTCCGATTGAGTTTATGTTCCGCTGGGATGAGTTTACTCAAATCCCGGAAAAAGAGGTTCCACTGACTCTGACCTACAAAAAGCCGCCAAGTAGTCAGACGCAGGAAAATCAGGAATTAAATATCGGGCTCTCCACAAACGAGACCGAGCATTATATGAAGAAAGCAGCGGAAGAAACACCCGTAAAAGCAGGTGAAGTCGATCTGCAAGTGCTTGAAATTAAGGCGAGTGAAGACAACGGACTAAAAGTCGTGGTTGTTTTCCGCAACGGGCTGGAAAAACGCCTGGAGTTTACAGAAGTGCCGATTATTGTGCATGACAAGGCAGGAGAAACCGTTGCTCGTGTACACTATACCCTTCAAAATATGAAGGTAGAAGCGAAGAGTCATCGGGTATGGGCATTCGATATCCCGTCTTCCTCCATGAAGCAGCAAGAGGTAGACGTAGCGGAATTGACTGCTTTTATTCCAAAGGCCCAGCAAAGAAAAAAAGCTGAGCCATTTACAGCACCGGAAGCAGACGACAACAAAGGCCTGCTGCAGTAAATGAGGAACCCTTTTTGCCAATGGTGAAAAGGGTTTTCTTGCGATCAGAGTGTTCCAATAACTGGATGTTCAGGGTTGCGCGTCCCCCTTTTCATCCGCTATGCTAGGACGAGAAGCACAAAACGAGCTTTTTTGAAGATTCTCTATACCTGAACTCCTTTTGACTGCGCACGAAAGCAGGAGAGAGAAGGAAGGACTGTTTTTTTATGAAGAAAACGATACAAGCAGCGGTTGTGATGGTGTTGGTCATGACGATGGCCGTCACCGATGTTCATCCCGTATTCGCTGCTGGAACGAATGATCCTTATTTAGACAATCAGATTCATTTGGGTCAGATCAACGCAGATAAAGCGTGGGGAGCAGCACACAGCAACGAGTCGATTGTGATTGCTGTTCTGGACTCGGGAGCTGATTACAATCATCCCGACCTAAAAGGGAATTTGCTGCCGGGCATTAATCTAGTCAGTCCAGGAAAAAGCGCCCAGGATGACAATGGACATGGAACCGAAGTCATCGGAGTCCTCGGTGCTAAAGGGAATAATGCCATAGGGGTATCGGGTGTATTATGGAATGCTCGCATTTTACCAATTAAGGTATTGGACAAAAGAGGTTTTGCCGATATTGATCTGGTTGCAAAAGGAATAAATACAGCCCTGGATCGAGGCGCAAAAATCATCCTGATGTCGTTTAGCAGCATGTCCTACTCAAAGGCGCTGGCTGATGCAGTGAACCGTGCGGAAAGAAGCGGAGCAATCCTGGTCGCCGCCAGTGGGAATGAAGGGAATCGAGTGGCCTATCCGGCTGCTTATCCGACCGTTGTAGCTGTAGGAGCCGTCAAAAGCAATAACCAGCCGATTCCCGCCTCCAATACCGGTCCAGAGCTGAATATGATGGCTCCTGGGTTCAATATATATACGACCAAGCTTGGCGGAAAATACGGCTCTTTTAGCGGAACCTCAGCGGCTGCTCCTCAAGTCGCGGGTGCTGCTGCACTGATACTTGCACATTATCCAAAGCTAAGTCCACTGGACGTTCGAATGCAGCTCTACCAGACTGCAAAGGATATTGGCCAAGAGGGATGGGATCGAACAACCGGTTATGGCTTGCTGGATGTCAATAAGGCTGTGCGTTCTCCGATGTCATCCGATTTCCTGGAGCCTAACAACTCTGTTTCCAAAGCGAAGGCTTTTCCGATCGAGGCGCAAATCCGCGGGAATCTCGGACCGAATGACACGGTTGACTGGTTCAAGATGGACGTTCCTTATGATGGAAAAGTAAGCTTTACGGCTACGGTTACTTCAGGGGTTTCTTCAGCGATGGCAGCTACTTTTTATTCAGACAATCGGACACCCGTCACGCAGTACATCGGAAATGGGGATACAGTCACAATCCCTGCCAAGGCTGGAACGATGAATATTCGACTCATGCGAAATGCCGGGGTCAATTCCTTTACGTACGTGCTGACCAGCAGATTCAGCATCAACCCGGATCGAAATGAACCGAATGATACAGTGAGCACAGCCAGGCCGCTCGTTGGGAATCAGATCAGCGCCACAGGCAATTTTCATTTTGAGGGAGATCAGGACTGGTTCTCTTATTACGTTCGCGAATATGGTCAAATGAACGTCGCAGTCACCCCTGACAACAAGCGGATGGATGTTGTCTTGACCGTTGGCAAGCAAGATGGGAAAAATACAGTTTGGGACCCAGCCTATTATAGCGGCGACCGTGACAATCCAGCTGTCGAAATGAGAAAAGAAGTATCTCCGGGTAAATATCTTATCCGTGTGAGTGAATATGAGCACAATGCTGTAAATGGGGAATACCGTCTGGACTTAGGCTTTACTCCAATAAAAAAAGATCCGAATGAACCGAATGACACCTACCACCAGGCGTCTCCATTAAGCGGCGGAACCTTGATGACAGGAAATTTCCCCACGGCGTCTGATTCTGACTGGTTCCAATTTACGGTCAAGACAGAATCGTACGTGAGTATTCGTGCCCCGTTTATTCCGGTCACCAATGGGATGAGACTGGCTCTCTACAGTGAACGAAATCTCGATTATGCGATGGCTACCACGAATGAAGTGGCTGAGCTATCGGATCAGGGCAGAGAAATCATGGGATTGCGTTTGCAGCCGGGTAAGTATTATATCCGTTTGAACAGCGGAATCTCTTTCAAGTATGATCTGTATCGCTTGACTGTGAATCAGCAGCCACTGCTGGCTGGATATCGCGATATTTCGGACCACTGGGCGCGCTCCGAGATCGTTAGGCTGAGCGCCAGAGGGATTGTCAAAGGGTTTGACGATGCGACCTTCAAGCCGAATCAGGCTGTGACTCGGGCGCAGTTTGCCACTATGCTGATTCAGGCGATGAGGGCGAGCGGCGAGTCTGTAGGGAGCTCCTATACAGGCAAGGCCGTCTTTCGGGATATGTCGACCAAACATTGGGCGTACAACAATTTGGGAATCGCTTATCAGAAAGGCATCTTGAAGGGCTATCCAAACATGCAGATGAAGCCTGATCAGGCGATTTCCCGTGCGGAGATGGCGGCTATGATCGCCCGTGCACAAAAGGTTCTGTTGTATAATCGAAGCACGTCCTCCTATCGCGATGTGCCGGCCAGCCACTGGGCTTCTTCCTCTATCGAAGCACTGACGGCGCGGAATTGGTTGAATGGATATGGAGCGACTTTCAAACCGCAGGGGATTGCTACGCGGGCAGAGGTAGTGGTCTTGATTTCAAAAGCGTATAAATTATAACGGCTTTTCCCACGTCAAGTACGCGGGAAATACGCGCTTCGCTAAATGTGTCTATTGACACCGCAGAGAAAAACAATTATTCTATAAACCGTAATGGATACTCTTATCCAGAGCAGGCGGAGGGACTGGCCCGATGAAGCCCGGCAACCGACTAGAGCGGTGCTAACCAGCAGAACGGACATCTGTTCTGGCCGATAAGAGGATGAAGGAAGCATAAAGCGCGCAAACCTTTTCCTCCACGAAGACGGAAAAGGTTTTTTTTCTTGCGTTTACGTCGATAAAATCCTGTCTCGGCTACCACACTATTTGTATGAGGTCAAAGGAGGTAATTTTCTCATGGCTTTGCAAAAAGGTCGTCGTCTGTTTACATCTGAATCCGTAACCGAAGGACATCCGGATAAAATTTGTGACCAAGTTTCCGACTCCATCTTGGATGCGATTCTGTCTAAAGATCCAAACGCTCGTGTCGCTTGCGAAACATCCGTAACCACTGGTTTGGTGCTCGTAGCGGGTGAGATCACCACAAACACGTACGTTGATATCCAAAAGCTCGTTCGTGAAACAATCCGTGAAATCGGCTATGATCGTGCCAAGTTTGGTTTTGACGCGGATACTTGCGGTGTAATCACGGCAATCGGCGAACAATCTGCTGACATTGCTCTTGGTGTTGACCAAGCTCTGGAATCCCGCGAAGGTAAAATGTCTGACGCTGAAATCGAAGCGATCGGTGCTGGTGACCAAGGTCTGATGTTTGGCTTTGCTTGCAACGAAACACCTGAGCTGATGCCACTTCCAATCAGCATGTCTCACCAATTGGCTCGCCGCCTGACTGAAGTGCGCAAAAACGGCACGCTGGCTTACCTGCGTCCTGATGGAAAAACGCAAGTAACCGTTGAGTACGACGGAGACAAACCTGTTCGCATCGATACGATTGTTATTTCTACCCAACATGCTCCAGAAACGACTTTGGAGCAAATCAAAAAGGACCTGGTTGAGCATGTAATCAAACCAGTTGTTCCTGCAGAACTCCTGGATGCAGACACCAAATACTTTATCAACCCAACTGGTCGTTTCGTAATTGGCGGACCACAAGGGGATGCTGGCTTGACTGGTCGCAAAATCATCGTAGATACCTACGGCGGTTATGCTCGTCATGGCGGCGGCGCGTTCTCTGGTAAAGATCCAACCAAGGTAGACCGCTCCGGTGCTTACGCAGCTCGTTATGTAGCGAAAAACATCGTGGCTGCAGGTCTGGCAGACAAGTGCGAAGTTCAAGTAGCTTACGCAATTGGTGTAGCACAGCCTGTTTCCATTGCTGTAGATACGTTTGGTACAGGAACTGTTTCCGAAGAAGATCTCGTGAAACTGGTTCGTAAACACTTTGATCTGCGTCCAGCTGGTATCATTAAACAGCTTGACCTGCGTCGTCCAATCTACAAACAAACAGCGGCTTATGGCCACTTCGGACGTAACGACCTGAATGTTCCATGGGAGCAAACAGACAAAGCAGAAGTACTGAAGCAAGAGGCAGCGCAACTGGGAAAATAATAACTGCAAAGAAAGAGCCTGGTACTGTTACTGGGCTCTTTTTTGTGTGGCCGGTTTGTTGCCTGGCTATCCAGTTATTGGGGAAGAGTGGACAAAGGAATTTGTAGGGATGTGTCGAATCTCCTAAAAGGGAAGTGAGGAGGGGTTTTTTGCAGAAAAGAAGGCTCTTCCTGATCGTGTTTGTTACCTGTTTGTTTTTTGTCATGGCCCTTGGATTATTGGGTGAATCGGGTTTGGTAAAAAAGAATGCGCAAAAAGTGCAACCTTTTCCCCAAGTTGATACGTCTAACTTCATAAGCGAGGCAGCAAATGCTGAGCCAAACGTCACAGCAACACAAAATGCAACGGTAAGCCCGAAAAAGTGGTACAACAATCAGGTCGTTGTATTAACGTATCATCATGTGACAGATGAGTCTGGTCAGAGGTACGTCATATCGCCGGAACTATTTGCACGGCACATGGCGTTTTTGCATGAGAATGATTTACATCCCATATCGCTTGCAGAGTTTTTGCAATTTGTGCAGACGGGTACCTTATCGACCGCGAATGCAGTATTGATTACATTTGATGACGGATATGAGAGCTATTACACAAAAGCATTCCCGATCTTGCGTGCATACGGTTATTCTTCTGTCAACTTTGCGATTGCAGGTCGATTGCGAGATGTAGAGCAGCGAAAACGCGAGAATATGACTACACCGCTGACGCGTCAACAGGTGAATGAGATGCTTGCCTCAGGGCTTGCTGACATCGGTTCCCATACGTACAGCTTGCATGAGGAAGAAGCCCGAAATGAATGGGGAGAACTGGGGCCAGAAACGGCACCTGTCTATTTGAAGGATCTGAACCGTTTGGAAGGCGAACAGGAGTACAGGGACAGACTGTTTGTAGACTTCCGCATGTCACGTGCAGGCCTTGGTTCATGGATCGGCAAAGAAGTAAAAGCACTCTCCCTGCCTTTTGGCTACACGAACCACATTGTATTAGAGACTGCCAGGCAAGCCGGTTACGAGTATGTGTTTACCTCTACACCAGGGCTAGCCAAACGCGGTACAAATCCGTTTGCCATCCCTCGAAATGACGTAGGGTTACAAGATGTGGATGAGACGAACCTCCATCAGCTGTTCACGAAAGCGAAAAATGAGTTTGAAGGAGAGCAATCATGAACAAAGCGATTGACATCAGCGTGCTCGATGGGGTGATCAAGCGAACGATTGAAACTGTTGAGACGAGTAAAACCGAAATATTTGATATAGCGGAAAGCGCCAGACAGCAAGGCAATTCGCTAAAGTTCGATTTGCATGAGCTGCGTCAGGAAATTTCCAAAGTGATTCAAAAAGTAGATGCCCTGGAGCTTGCCTACCAAAAGTCTCGCAACAGGCTGGTTTTGGTGAGTCGTAATTTCCATATGTACACCGAGGAAGACATTCGGATCGCCTATGAAGAAGCGAGTCGCATTCAAGTGGAGCTCTCCATTTACCGGGAGCGGGAAAACAACTTGAAACGCAGACGCAACGATTTGGAGCGCCAACTGCGGACGTTGGAAGAAACCATTATCCGGGCTGAAAAGCTGGTCTCGCAAATGGGTGTGGTGCTCGGCTATTTGACTGGCGATTTGAGTAAAATCGGAGAGGCATTGGAGTCGGCAAAACAGCACCAACTGATGGGGCTGAAAATCATCCAGGCGCAGGAGGAAGAGCGCAAGCGAGTAGCGCGAGAAATCCACGACGGCCCGGCACAATCTATGGCCAACGTCGTGCTGCGCTCGGAGATTGTGGAAAAAATGCTGAAAAATGAGCGTATTTTAGAGGCGCAGATGGAGCTCCATGAGTTGAAAGAAATGGTCCGGATGAGTTTGGCTGACGTCAGACGGATTATTTTTGATTTGCGTCCAATGGCTCTGGATGATCTAGGGTTAGTGCCTACCTTGCAAAAGTATATTCGAACCTGCGAAGAACGTATCGCTTCTTCCATTGATTTAGTAATATTTGGAATAGAGCCTCCTTTGCGCAGTTCAGTGAAGGCTGCGATTTTTCGGTTGGTTCAGGAGTGCCTGAACAATGTAGAAAAGCATGCCGAGGCAAAGGCTGTTCAAGTGAAGGTGGAATTTTTGCAGGAATCCCTCAGCCTCGTTGTAAAAGATGATGGTGTTGGCTTTGATTTGGATAAACGGATGGCAAACGGCAATTCGTTCGGATTACTCGGCATGAAGGAGCGCGTTCAGTTATTGGAGGGCTTGGTGGATTTACAGTCTGCTCCTGGCGAGGGAACGAGGGTCATTTTCCAAATACCGCTGAAATTGTGAAATCTTACAGAATATGTACAGGGGGATGAACCATGGATAAAAGACAGCAAGAGCTCCGTATCGTAATTGTAGACGACCATCAATTGTTCCGGGAAGGCGTAAAGCGCATCTTGGAAATGGAAGAGGATTTCAAGGTCGTCGGAGAAGGTGCCGATGGAGGAGAGGCCGCTCTTTTAGCAGAGGAACACAAGCCGGATGTGCTCTTGATGGATATCAACATGCCAAACATTAATGGCGTTTCTGCTGCTGAAAATGTGATTACGGTTAGCCCTACTACGCGTGTGATCATGCTCTCGATTCATGATGATGAAGGCTACGTCTACCGTACCTTGCGCTCTGGAGCGTCCGGTTACCTGCTCAAAGAGATGGGGACGAGCGATCTGGTTGATGCTGTGCGCGTCGTAGCATGTGGCGGTGCATACATACATCCCAAAGTAACGGGTAAACTGATTGAGGAATTCCGTCGTTTGAGCGAGCAAGAGGGATCGGCAGAACGCAGCTTCTCCTTAGATGACTCGCAAACCATTGATCCGAAAATAATCGAATCCTTGACGCGCCGTGAGCGTGAAGTATTGCAACTGATGGCAGAAGGTAAAAGCAACCGTGCGATAGGCGAGTTTTTGTTTATCAGTGAAAAGACTGTCAAAAACCACGTCAGCAGCATTTTGCAAAAATTGAACGTACAGGACCGTACACAGGCGGTCGTTATCTCCATTAAAAACGGCTGGGTGAAACTGTAGATTACAGTAGGACTGGCACCCTGTTCAAGCTATCAGGCATACCTTAGTAGTGGAGGAGGTATGACCGTGATGGAAGAACTGGTTGTATGGCTATTGGCGGCATTTGGCTGCTCCTCTTTGTTCGTGATGATAGCTGAGCGCTGGATCCGGCAAACGAGCGGAGTTGCCGAACTGCCCCATGAGCATTACCGGTTGTTGCTGCGTGATTCAGAACAGGTACTGGAGCGAGTCGTTCGGAAGCTGCTGTTCCGATCCTATTGGAGTGGCAAGCCCATCCTCATTACATTGATAGATGATGGTTCACTGGATGATACGGCCCAGATATCAGATGTTTTTGATCGCTATCCATATTGCTATCTATTGGATCGACAAGAGGACGCTGCACCTGTATCTACAATCGTAACGATTGATTTACGCAGTTTGAATGAAAAGGAACGCGTTTAGCGTTCTTTTTTTATACAAAAAAGAATGTCTAGGTTTCCTTATGGAAAATATTTTCTGAATTTTGTATTCGTACATATTGAATTCTTCTTCGTTCTTGGACTATGATCACCTTAAGAATAAATGGAAATATCAACCATGCCTATTTTTGTGCTGGATCGAGGGGATTGCTACACATGAAGTTTAAAACGCGGCTATATGTAGGTTTTTGTTTTATTATTGTCCTCAGTATCATTCTCTTGTCCTTTATCATGAGTATGCTGAATCAGCTCAATCACAATCTGAATCGAGTCGTGCAGGAGCGCTATGAGAAGGTCAGGCTGGTCAATATTATTAATCAAAACTTAAATAGCATCAGCAGGGATTCGCGAGGCATGCTAGCCAACCCGCCAGCAGAACTGATCCCGGTCTTTCAGGAGAATATCAATCAAAACAATGTGAATTTGAAAATAGCTATGGACGATCTCGGGAAGTTGGAAAGGGTAGGGGAAACAAAGGAATTGGTACAAAAGCTGCAAGTGTTCGGGGAAATTTATCAGAATAATCAATACAAGATTGAGAATCTTCGGGAGGCAGGCAAAGAAGAGGAAGCCAATCGGCTCTACTGGTATGAAAGCAGAAATATTCGCGAGCAAATGTTTGAGATCATTGACGAGTTAAAGAAAATCGAAGAACAAGCGATGATTCAAGAGCTCGACCAATCGCAAAATGGCTATCAATTTGTAGTCAATATGACTTATGTATACGTGGTGCTGGGTGTCGTCATTGGAATTGGAATTACGATTTGGGTGGTCAGAAGCATCACAGGCAGTCTAAAGCAGGTCACCTCTGTGATGACGGAAGTAGCTGACTATGAAACGGATAAATTACCACGACTCGAAATCCATTCAGAGGATGAGATCGGCGCAATTTCTGATGCGTACAATAACATGGCCCAAGCTTTGGAGGAGCATATTCAGAAAGTAAAAGAGTTCAGTGAAACAGCTGAGAATCAAAGCTGGCTTAAAACGCACGTTGCCGAAATTGCTACGATGTATGCGGGAATCGAAAATGTTCACGATTTAGCCAGTCTGTTCATCACGAAGCTGACACCAATGGTCGGCGCGAGCTACGGGGTCTTTTATATCAAAGAAGGCAAAGCAGACGGCATTCGTCTTCGCAAGCTCGCAGCCTACGCTGATAACGACGCTGAGGTTGGAGGAGAAGGTTTTCGATTGGGCGAAGGGCTTGTCGGTCAGTGCGCTTTGGAAAACCGCGAGATTACACTCACAGAGATTCCAGACGATTATATGAAAATTACCTCCGGGATCGGACTCGCTTCACCGAAAATGATCATGATTGTTCCGGCAGAATTCGAGGGACAAGTACTGGCTGTTGTTGAATTGGCTTCTCTTACAGAGTTCAGTCCTCTGCAGCAGTTGATGCTAGAGGAAGTCATGAGCAGTGTCGGTGCCACCATCAACAGCATTATGAGCCGGATGCAGGTCGAGAAACTGCTGCAAGATTCTCAGGCGTTGACCGAAGAGCTGCAAAGCCAATCAGAAGAGCTGCAGCTTCAGCAGGAAGAACTGCGGACGATTAATGAAAAGCTCGAAGAACAATACGAAAACTCGGAGCAGAAGACAAAAGAGCTGGAAAAAACCAAATTGATCTTGGAGGAAAAAGCACAGCAGCTTGCGATTAGCTCCCAGTATAAATCGGAGTTTCTCGCCAATATGTCGCATGAGCTTCGTACACCGCTGAACAGCCTCTTGATTCTGGCCCAAATGCTTGCTGAAAATAATGAGAAAAACCTTATGGCGAAGCAAGTGGAGTATGCCAATACCATTTACTCATCAGGAAATGATCTGTTGCATTTG
The DNA here is from genome assembly GCF_050467985.1 of Brevibacillus sp. NRS-1366. NCBI lineage: Bacteria > Bacillati > Bacillota > Bacilli > Caryophanales > Paenibacillaceae > Brevibacillus > Brevibacillus sp. NRS-1366. The sequence continues at coordinate 15,337 of NZ_JBITPN010000063.1, forward strand.
ATCAATGACATCTTGGATCTCGCCAAAGTCGAATCAGGCAATGTGGAAGTGACACCCGAGGATGTAACGCTTCGCTCGATTAAAGCGCACGTAGAAAAGCAGTTTATGCCTGTCGCTCGTCAAAAAGGCATTTCGTTTACAGTGGAAATCGCTCCTGATGTGCCCAAAATGATTTGGACCGATGAGCAGAGATTGCAGCAAATTTTGAAAAATTTACTATCGAATGCTTTTAAATTCACGGAAAAAGGAAGCGTTTCACTGCATATCGGAAGAGCAAACGAAGAAACCTTTACTTCTGGCAGCGAGGACGACATACTGATCGCCTTTTCTGTCACGGATACAGGGATCGGTGTTTCCAAAGAGAATCAGGATATTATTTTTGAAGAATTTAAACAAGCAGATGGGACAACCAGCAGAAAGTATGGGGGAACGGGGCTTGGCTTGTCGATCAGCCGAAAAATGGCCATTTTGCTGGGCGGGCATATCGGCATTGAGAGTGAAGAAGGAAAAGGGAGTACCTTTACACTCTATATCCCTTATCGTCATGAGATCACCATGTTCGCCGAGAAGGAGGCTGCTGCCAGCTTATTTCAAGAGGTAGAATCAGCTGACACAATCAACGTAAATGATTCGATCGAAGCTTTGCTGGTCGGAAAGAAAATACTGATTGTGGACGATGATATGCGAAATGTATTTGCGCTGACTACTGCAATTGAGGGACACCATATGCAGGTTGTGTTTGCAGAAAATGGGCGAGAAGCGATCGACGTATTAATGAATAACCAGGATATCGATTTGATCCTGATGGATATCATGATGCCAGAGATGGATGGGTTTGAGGCAATGCGAATGATACGTCAAAAGCCGGAATATCAGACGTTGCCGATTATCGCTCTGACAGCGAAAGCCATGAAGCATGACAGGGAGCAATGCATAGAAGCAGGTGCATCCGATTATATCAGCAAGCCTGTAAATTTAGAGCAGCTGTTCTCTTTGATGAGGGTATGGCTTTACAGATAGGTGGGATTAGATATTGGTAGACATCAAGATGCTGGATAAGCTGGAGCTGGAAAAAATAGAGATGGCGATTCTTTTGGAAGGAATCTATCGCTATTTTGGATTCGATTTTCGCAATTATGCCGAGCCATTTCTTCAGCGCAGAATCTGGCATCGTATCCGAGCAGAAAAGGTGAAAAGCATATCGGGCCTCCAGGAAAAAATATTCCATGATCCCGGTGCCATGAAAAGACTGCTCGATGATTTATCCATTAATGTGACAGAGATGTTTCGAGATCCACCCTTTTTTCTCGCATTTCGAACGAGGATTATCCCCCTGCTGAGAGCGTATCCTTCCATACGGATTTGGCATGTGGGCTGCTCATCGGGTGAAGAAGTGTACTCCATGGCCATTCTTTTGCATGAAGAAGGCTTGTATGAAAGAACAAAAATTTACGCAACCGACATGAATGAAAGTATTCTTGAAAAAGCAAAGCAAGGCATCTTTCCGTTGGATCGGATGCAGATGTACACCAAAAATTACTTGCAGGCGGGAGGGACCAGAGCGTTTTCCGAGTACTATACGGCTACATTTGAAAATGTGATCTTTCAACCGTTCCTCAGAGAAAATGTTGTATTTGCTCAGCATAATTTGGCAACCGACCATTCTTTTAATGATTTTCATGTCATTATTTGCAGGAATGTCATGATTTATTTCAATAAAATCTTGCAGGACCATGTCCATAGTCTGCTTTACGAAAGTCTCGTGTTATCAGGGTTTCTAGGTTTGGGTAATAGAGAGGGGGTAAAGTATACTAGTCATGCGAACTACTACCAGGAATTTGACTGCACAGAAAAGATCTACAGAAAAATCAAATGAATCATCGCTAGGTGAGCTCCCTAAGCAGAAAGTAAGTATTTTATTGGTGGATGATCGACCGGAGAATTTGCTGGCACTAGAAGCAGTTCTGACCTCCCCCAAATATCATTTGGTTAGTGCCCAATCTGGCGAAGAGGCCTTGAAGTATGTATTGAAGCAAGATTTTGCCGCCATATTGCTGGATGTACAAATGCCGGGCTTAAACGGATTTGAAACCGCCAAATTGATCAAGGCGAGAGAAAAATCACGTCACATTCCGATCCTGTTCATCACCGCCATTAGCCAAGAGGCTGAACATGTCTTTCACGGTTATAGTGTAGGTGCAATCGACTATATTTTTAAACCTTTCCAGCCGGAAGCTCTACAAAAAAAGGTGGAAGAGTTCGTGGGTATTTACAAAAATCACGAACGCTTGATGCTTCAAGGAGAGAAAGAGCTAGAAGCAGCCCATCAAAAGCTGGATCGGGTTACCTTTGATTTGCGCAAGTCAGAAGCATTGGCCAGGGTGATCAGTGAAACGCTGAAGGATACAATCGTAACCTTTGATGATCAAGGCTATATCCTGTCGGCGAATTCCGCCGCAGAGCAAATGTTTGGATATACTCCGGATGAATTGCTCGGCGAACACATTTCAAAGCTTCTCCCAGCGATAAGGTGTGAAGGGGCTTATCCACTGGCTACGAGTCTGGTTGAAACCGAGGCCGTGCGAAAAAATGAAAGTGTGTTTCCTGTCGATGCTCAATTAGGCGACGCGAGCATTGAGGATCAAAATATTATTGTCTGTTCCATCCGTGATATTACAGAACGAAAGCTGCTGGAGGAAGAACGCAAGCAGCAGTACAATAACGACCTTCATTTGTCCCAAGAACGGTTTCAAATCATTTTTGAGTCGTCGCCCTCCTTGATTGCCATATTATCTATGGAGGATGGCAGATATATTGATGTAAACCAGGGATGGCTCAACTTTACAGGGTATGAGTATGAGGAAGTGAAGGGCAAGGCTTTTGACTTTTTGCAAATCACGGTGAGTTCGGACAAGGAAATGACGGGAGGACGCCCTCTCGATTTACTGCAGCCGGTTCACAATGCGAGAATTAGCTATGTGACCAAAATGGGCGAGACACGCGAGGGTTTACTATCCGCCAAAATTATTGAAATTGACGGGGAAAAGTGTGTTCTTCGCTTTATAACAGATATTACGGAGCGCGTTCACTTGGAGAATGAAATGATTCGGCTGGACCGTTTGAATTTAATTGGGGAAATGGCAGCGGGAATTGCCCATGAAATCAGGAATCCAATGACCACGGTCCGCGGCTTTTTACAGCTGTCCAATCATAGTCCTCATAATCCTTTGCAATACATTGATTTAATGTTAAATGAGTTGGATCGTGCTAATGCTATTATTACCGAATTTCTTAATTTGGCCAAAAACAAAGTCAATGATAAACAAATCCAAGATTTAAATGCGATTATTGAATCGCTGTTTCCCTTGATACAAGCAGAGGCTCTACTCTCTGATAAATATATAAGTCTGGAGCTGGGAGAATGTCCTCCACTCTCTATGGACGAAAAAGAAATACGACAAATGATACTTAATCTTGCCCTCAACGGCCTCGAAGCCATGTCATCGGGTGGGCGACTGTCGATCAAAACCCATAGAGAGGATCAGGCGGTCGTACTGGAAATTCGTGATCAAGGATCTGGGATCAAACCAGAGCTGATCCAAAAAATTGGAACTCCTTTTTTCACTACAAAAGAGACGGGAACGGGTCTCGGCCTAGCGATTTGCTTCAGTGTCGCTGATCGTCATCATGCCGAAATCGATGTGAAAACAGACGAAACGGGAACAGTGTTTTTTGTTCGTTTTAAAATCTAAGAGGCCATGTGCCTCTTTTTTTCTTTGCACGATACCGCTATCTTTTTGCACACTGATTGCAAGGCAAATGGAGACGGGAGGGAAGCGTGTGCGCGAGTATTTGTTATATCTCAAAGAAAGCACCAAGGCAGTGCAGGCGTATGTAACACCGTGCTTTGAGGTGGATCAGTCGTTTTGGCGAGAGCGAGAAGGGTGCCAGCTGTACGTGATCGGGAAAAGTCCTTCGCTCTCGCTCGCCTTTTCCTTGAGAGAAATAATGAATGACCGTCTGCAAGAGTCTTATCGGAAGGGCCGTACGATTAATGAAAAGGCGCTGGCTGATTTGCGGCAGATGGCTCTCTCCTACGTGCGAGAGGCGAGCGCTATATATGGACGTGAGGCAACGGGAAGAGAACCATTGCGAGATGAGTGGTTTGTTTGGGAGACGAGTGAATGCTTCAAGCATGATCAGGAACATAAATATGACGGGTATCGGGGCTTCCATGACATAGACACAAGGGAATATAGACAGGTCTTGGCCGGGCGGTCGCTTCTTTGGGAAGAAGTAGAGACGCTGCTGCAAAAAAGGGGTATGGATGATCACGAGTTGCCAGCTGTGCTGCAGCGAATGGTGCTGGCAGGTGATGCGCAGTGGCGTCCAGGGATACGGTTGTCTGTGAGAAAAGGGTGGTGGCGCAATCGGCTGCTGCTGTTTTGTGATCGATGCGGAAGTGAACAAAAAGACATCCAGCTGACTATTTGTTATAGCTGTGGACAAGGCTGCGCTTATTGCACCGAGTGTCTTGGGATGGGCAGAAGCAAGTGCTGTACGCCGTATCTCCTGATACCAGCCAAATCTGGTGTCTCATCGGCACGTTCGCCAAGAGAGCGAGTCCGTGACGTCGCGCGATTGCAATGGACGGGGAGCTACTCCAAAGACCAGGCGACAGCAGCAGAGATGGCCCGCCGATTTGTGGCCAATCCGCGACCAGGCTTGTCCGAGTTTTTGATCTGGGCCGTATGTGGCGCAGGAAAAACGGAGCTGTTGTTTCCGTCGATCGCAGAAGCGCTGTCGACAGGTGGGAGAGTGCTGATTGCGACTCCACGCAAAGATGTTGTGCTGGAGCTGGCGCCGCGCATACAACGAGTTTTTCCCAATGCGCGCGTGATTGCCGTGCACGGATCAAGCGCCCAGAAGTGGGAGGATAGTGACATTACGATCGCGACGACTCATCAGGTCATGCGTTACTACCGGAGGTTTCCACTTGTTGTGTTGGACGAGGCTGACGCGTTTCCGTATCATAACAATCCCGTACTGTATCGAGCTGTGTCCAGAGCGGTACAAGCTGGAGGCAAAATGCTTTATCTGAGTGCGACTCCTCCGCGATATTTGCAAAAACGGCTGATCAGAAAGCAGTGGCGCCTTTCCAGTGCTTTTTCCTCTGTCATACCGTTATCATCGGTCTCTCACGTTTTGTTGCCAGGTCGTTACCATGGATCTGCGTTGCCCGTTCCCGAGATTGTTACTGTGCAAGGCTTGCACAAGCGCGTTCAGACCAATCGCCCGATTGCTCCGTTGGTCGAAATGGTGGGGCGTTCATTGGATGGTGGGAGGCAAGTCTTTCTGTTTGTCCCCCGAATTGATGACGTAGAAAAAGTGCTTGAGTATACCCAAAGGCTTTTACCCGCTCATGCAGCGCAAATGGCCGGCGTCCACGCGGCAGATCCATTGCGGGAGGAAAAGGTCCGCGCTTTCCGTGATAAACGGTATACGCTCATGATAACGACAACGATTTTGGAACGCGGTGTGACGATCCCGCGCAGTGATGTCGTGGTGCTAGGCGCGGAGGCCCCCGTCTTTGATGAAGCGTCTTTGGTGCAAATAGCTGGGCGTGTTGGGAGATCAGTAGATGACACGACGGGGACCGTACTGTTTTTGCAGGCGGATCGTGCTAATGCACCCAAGGCAGCGGTGAAGCAAATTTGCCGGATGAATCAGTTGGCGCAAAGACTGCGTGCACAGGAGGTACATGGATGAGTTTAAACGCTTGTGTAAGCTGCGGGGGACGCGTCGTCTCACAGGCAAGGGAGGCAGCTGTACGCCACTGGGCGCGTCAATTGTCCAGGCAAGCGCGTTACCCGGTCATTTATCGGTTGTTGGCGGGGCTTTCGATATGTGCAGGGTGCTTGGAGACATTGCCAGTGATAGGCGATGATATTTGCCGACATTGCGGAAGGGATCAGGAGAGCTGTGAAGGTAATGGGGAGTTATGTCAGGACTGCACTCAGCTGCATGAGGAAGCACTCGAACGTAACCGCAGCCTGCTCCACTACAACGATTGGGGCAAAAGTCTTTTGGGGCTTTACAAATACCGCGGAGATGAACGGCTGGCAAGCTTTTACGGGACACTTCTCGCGGTAACTTTCCTTCGCTATTATGATCCCGCTCAGTTTACTTGTATCACCACGGTTCCTTTGCATGGCAAGCGTTTGTATGAACGAGGCTTTAATCAGGTGGATCTTTTGGCTACAGAGCTGAGTAGAGCGAGTGGAGTACCTGTGCGCTCCCTGCTTCAGCGCACGAAAGAAACGGCAAAGCTGAGCAAGCAGAGAGGCCGTATAGCTCGTCAGGAAAGCATGCGGGAAGCCTTTTCCTGGGCTGGGGACACTGTTTTTCCGATTGCGGGGGCCAGTAGCTATGGGCCAAGTAAAATCTTGCTCGTAGATGATATTTACACGACGGGATCGACCTTGCGTTCCTGCGCAACTACCCTGCGAGCACATTTGGGACCATTTTATGAAATTCACTCCTTGACCATATACCGATAGCCAGGTTGATAAAATTACGTTATCATGGAAAAAAACAGCAGTCTGGAAACGGTATGAAATTTCCGAGTGATCAAAGGGGGTGGCGGTATGTCTATGGGTAAGCTGGCAAACTGCTCACGGTGTGATGCTCTTTTTGTACAAGTAGTCCGTGACATTTGCCCCAAGTGTAATCAAATAGTCGAACAAGAATATGAAAAGTGTGCCAAGTTCTTGCGCAAACGGGAGAACCGTGGATCGAATATTCATGTAGTGAGCGAAGAAACTGGCGTGAGTGTGAAGCAGATTACCAAATTTATTAAAGAAGGCCGCATCTCCATCGAAGGCAACCCGAATTTGGGGTACCCGTGCGAGGTTTGCGGCTTATTGATCCGGACCGGCAACATGTGTGATTCTTGCATGAAAGGATTAAAACATGAAATCAACCAGCAGCAGGGTGTGGAGCAGCGGCTGGAAGAGGATAACCGCGCCAGGTTGGCAGAGGCAGCGGCTTATCGAAGAAAGCAGAATGCTGACGAATAGTTTTGCTCAAAAAAACTAATCGTACACAAGAAAAAAGCCGATGATACTACTAGAAGGTATCATCGGTTTTTTTATTTATATACACTTGTAACAAAAGCCAAGGCCCGGTCAATCAGATTGGGCAGGCACAACCAATAATGTCCGGTGGTTTGAGAGGATGGTTTACGCATGCGGATTAATGAACCCAACCGTGTAGGCATGATCAATGCTTATAACAAGTCTGGAAATACACAAGTAGGTAAAAGCGGCAAGATCCCAATGGGCAAGGACGAAGTAAACATTTCCACGGAAGCTTTGGAAATGCAAAGACAGGTAGAAGATCCAAACTCCCCGCAGCGCCGAGAGAAAGTGGATCAACTGAAAAAGCAAGTTGAGGAAGGGTCTTATCGCGTTTCCAGTGAGAAGCTCGCGGAGAAGTTCCTTTCCTTTTGGAAAAAGCTATAAGGGAGGATGTTCCCCGGATTTCGGAGCATTCTCTATAATCCACCTCACTAGGGAAGATGAGGAGAACCATGACAAACATGCACACACTCTACGATCTGCTCGACAATTTGATCCATTTGCACAAAGCCTTGTATACCTTAGCCATGCAAAAGAAAGAGGTGCTGGTAAAAGGAGATGTGGATGAACTGGTGGCAATCACGCGCCAGGAACAAAAGCTGATCAAGGGTGTCACAGCGGTAGAAACAGCCCGCCTGAATGCGGTCAAAGAGCTGACAACCGAAAAGGGTTTGACCCCGCAGGAAGGCACACTGGCTGAATTGATCAAATTGACGACCAGTGCGGAAGAGAAGCTGCGACTCACATCCTTTCGCAATGAACTAAGCCGGATTGTCACCGAACTTAAAGAAGCGAACGAATTGAACCAGCAGCTTTTGGAGCAATCCCTATCCTTTGTAAATATGACGCTCGACCTGATTACCGATACGCCCGAGGATGACTTCATATACGGCAAACCGACGGCGGATACGTATCGTCAGGCAAATCGAACTTTTTTCAATAAAAAAGCGTAAAGAGGTGTCGAAATGCGCTCTACCTTTCATGGAATAGAAGTGAGCAAGCGAGGACTGTTTGCACAGCAGTCTGCGCTTAATACGACGGGGCATAATATTGCGAATGCGAATACCGAAGGCTACACGCGGCAGCGGGCGAATATGCAGGCTACAACAGGTCTCCCCTATCCCGGGATGAATGCTAGTGTTGAACCAGGTCTTTTGGGAACAGGGGTTAATGTTGTTAGTTTACAAAGACTGAGAGAAGACTTCTTAGATATTCAATATCGAAGTGAAAATAAACGTCAGGGTTATTGGGATGCCCGATTCGAGACGTTGGAAAAATTAGAAGGCATCATGAACGAACCTTCTGACACCGGTCTTCAAAAAGTAATGGATCAGATGTGGCAGGCTTGGCAGGATCTATCCAAGGATCCGACAAATACATCGGCTCGCGCAGTTGTCCGTGAACGCTCAAAAGCAGTAGCTGATACATTCAGCGGTTTGTATAGCCATTTGAAGGAAATACAGAGTGACCTTGACAATGTGATGGGCGTCAAAGCGATGGAGATGAACTCATTAGGTCAGCAGATTGCCAGTCTGAACCGTCAGATTTCAGATGTGGTTCCGCACGGATATCAGCCAAATGACTTGTACGACCAACGTGATGTCCTGCTAGACAAGCTGTCCAAGCTGGTAGACGTCAAGATGACGCCGGGTGCAAACGGTATGGTGAATGTTACTGTAGAGGGACAGGATTTTGTTACTGGTCTGACATCTCAGCCGGTAACCACACAGCAGAACGCAGATACCGGACTTTTGGACCTCTCTTTGGGTGGTCAAATGCTTGTACCGACCACTGGTTATATGGCAGGTGTATACGAGGCAAGGGGTGAAATAGTCCCCAACATGATGCAGCGTTTGGATGTATTGGCTGTCAACTTGACAAATGAAATCAATGAGCTACATCGAAAGGGAGCTAGCCTTACCGATATTAAAAATGGTGGAGCGCCTCAGGATCTGCCATTCTTTTTGGATGCGAGCGCACCCGCAGGCTCAAAGGACTATCCGAAAGGAGCAGGTAGTATTGTAGTGAATCCTGCTATTCTGGCTAGTTTGGACGCAATCGCTGCAGCTCAGCCTGAGACAGGAGGTACGGCTGTTGGTAACAACCAAAATGCATTAGAAATTGCCAAGATTAAATTCAAAGTACTTCAAGCAGGTACAGGACCTACTGATCTAAAAGAGAGCTCTACGCTTGACGACTATTATCGATATACCATTGGCCAACTAGGGATTGATTCACAGGAGGCATTGCGTAATCAAAAAAACTCAGAGTTAATTGTTGGGACCGTTGATAACCAGCGTCAATCCGTATCAGGTGTATCAATTGATGACGAGATGGCTGAAATGGTGAAATACCAGCATGCCTATAGTGCTTCTGCCCGTGTCATGACAAGTATGGACGAGATATTGGACAAAGTAATTAATGGGATGGGACGAGTCGGTTTATAAAATGGAAATGTTTATGTGAAATGAGGGATCCTATATGGCGATTCGCGTTACTCAAAATATGCTGAATAGCAACATGTTACGGAATCTACATAATTCCATGTATAGTATGGATAAGATGCAACAGCAGTTGTCTTCAGGAAGTAAAATATCAAAGCCTTCAGATGACCCAGTGGTTGCTACACGAGGGATGTTCTACCGCTCTTCTTTGATGGAAAATGAGCAATATCAGCGAAATATTGGCGAGGTTCAGTCGTGGTTGGAACTTTCGGATAAAGCACTCGACGAAGCAGGCTCGATTATGCATCGCATACGGGAGCTGGCTGTGAATTCGGGTAACACTACTCTGGGCCCAGATTCATTACAGGCGATCGGTAAGGAAATTGAGCAGTTGAAGGAGCATCTTGGCACTATCACCAACCAGACATTGGGCGGAAAATATATCTTTGGCGGCAGTGATATCATGACACCCCCATTTGATGTTTCCACTGGAAAGATTACGAGCACGAATAATAGCGAGATTATGCTTGAAGTAAGTACGGGAATCCAAGTTCCAACCAACGTAACGGGGCAATCTGTATTTAACTTTAAAGGTAATTCTGGACAGAACGTCTTTGAGCTTATGGATAAGGTAATCGGAGAATTGAAAGCTGGAAAACCGGTTAACAGCGAGTTGGGGAACATTGACGAGCAGATAGATAACATGTTGGCGGTTAGATCCACGCTAGGGGCGAGAGCCAATCGAATCGAGCTCATCCAGGATCGGATGGAAAAAGAGGAGGTTACATTGACGGAGGGCATGTCCAAAAACGAAGATGCGGATATTGCCGAGGTCATCACAAATCTGAAGACACAGGAAAATGTGCACAGGGCTGCACTAGGAGCTGGGGCTAGGATTATTCAACCATCATTGCTTGATTTCCTCCGTTAATGACGGCGAAAGGAGCATAATACCATGCGACTTCCGCAATTAAGCATGACGCAAACCTATGCCAAATTAGGGATAGATGTGCAAAAGCCCGTCCAAGAAATTCAGCAGCCGCAAGCAGAGCTGAATATGCGTCAAGAAGCGGCTATTCTGGATATCCGTCAGGAGCAAGGGGAATTGTACATTGATACGAGTGAGGCGCAAGCCAACATCGATCTGCGAGGCCCCTTGCGTAGAACGGCGGATTATGCAGACTTTGGCAACAGAAGAGCGATGGAAGCAATCGGGCAGATTAGTTACGAAGGAGATCGGCTTGCTGCTATCGAAAATAAAGGTAATCCTTTAGCAGATATCGCTTATGAAGAGAGCGGAATCTATGAGGGCAAGGAAATTATCGCAGCAGGTTCAATCATCGGAGACGGTATTGAGATACGTTACGAAGCCAAAAAACCGATCATCGAAGTGCAAGTGCGAGGCATGAGGATAGACCCTGAAATCAAAAAGGCTGTACACAACTATACGAGGGGCAAGGTGGAAGCCTACCTTCTTCAAAAGAACAGCTTGCAGATAAATGTAGTAGGAACGCGCGTAGACACAGGGTTGTAATAAAGGAGCGGTGTAAATGTCATCTCTCGACGTACAAATAAAAGAACTGATCTTTCAGGACGGAGTGCCAGGGTTTCCTGAGCTTCAACGATTCCTGCTCGTTCAAGGAGAGCCAGGAAGTCCATTTTTCTCACTGCAATCGCAGGAAGATGAACAAGTCGGATTTTGGGTAATTGAGCCGTTTCTCTTTTTTCCGGAATATGAATTTACCTTGCCTGATTCGGTGAAAGCCCAGTTACAGATAGAGGAAGACACACCAATGTTCATCTGTAATGTCGTCTCATTCAGAGAGGAAGGACAAATCACGGTTAACCTAAAAGCACCGATCGTATTAAATGAGAAGAATCAACTGGCTAAGCAGGTTATTTTAAATGCGGAGCAGTACGAGATTCGTGAGCCACTGATGCAAATTCGGGCGAAAGCAGCCAGTGAGTAGGTGAAGCATGCTAGTATTGTCGCGGAAGAAGAATGAATCGGTAATGATTGGGGATCAAATCGAAATAAAAATTGTGGCGGTGGAAGGGGATGTCGTCAAAATCGGGATCGAGGCACCCCGTGATGTCGAGGTGTTTCGTCAGGAGATTTACATGGCGATCAAGGAAGAAAACCGCACGGCTTCACAAAGCAAAATGGATTTGTCCCAGCTAAGAGAGTGGATAAATAGCAAATCTGATACGGAGTAGTGTATCAGATTTTTTTTGTCGACTTTCGTCAAGAAACTAAAAAAAAAGACTAAAAAACATGAAGCATGTTTCCGATAACAATAATGTAGAGGAAAAATGACCCAAGCGCGCGATTGAGTCGGCTTTCTGAAAATTAATGAACCAACCACATGGACGTGGTGGTGACAATCAAGGAGGAAAATTAAAATGATTATTAACCACAATCTTGCAGCAATTAACACTCACCGTCAATTGGGTATTAACAACACGGCATCCTCTAAATCAATGGAAAAGCTATCTTCCGGTCTGCGCATTAACCGTGCTGGAGATGATGCAGCAGGTCTGGCAATCTCAGAAAAAATGCGTGGTCAAATTCGCGGTTTGAACCAAGCATCCCGCAATGCTCAAGATGGTATCTCCATGATTCAAACAGCAGAGGGAGCATTAAACGAAACCCATTCCATCCTTCAACGTATGCGTGAACTTTCTGTACAAGCGTCCAATGACACAAACGTTACAGAAGACCGTGCAGCACTCGATGAAGAGTTCAAGGCTTTGATCTCGGAAATTGATCGCATTTCTACTGATACAGAGTTCAACAAACAAAAGCTGTGGGACGGTTCCACCACTGCTGTGGATTTCCAAGTAGGAGCTAACTCGGGACAAAAAATTTCTTACACGTTTTCTGATTTAGACAGCACAGCATTAACTGTTGCTGGTAAGGACCTGACATCAAAAGCAAATGCTCAGACTGCCCTAGGTGCGCTAGATGTAGCAATTGAGAAAGTTTCTACTGAACGTGCTAAGTTGGGTGCTGTTCAAAACCGCCTTGAACATACCATTAATAACTTGAACACTGGTGCAGAAAACCTGCAAGCAGCAGAATCTCGTGTTCGTGATGTAGATATGGCGAAAGAAATGATGGAACTCACGAAAAATAACATTCTTAACCAAGCTGCACAAGCAATGTTGGCTCAAGCTAACCAACAACCTCAAGGAGTTCTGCAACTTCTTCGTTAATTAGTGATAGAGACCTCGTTTTGGGGTCTCTTTTTCTATATAGTAAAATTGTTCAAAGTAAATTCTCGTATAGTAAAGATAGGTAAAGGTAGGAGAACTAATTGAATGTTATCATTAGCTATGATCGTTAAAAATGAAGCGGAAAAAATCGGTAGGTGCCTGGAGAGTGTTAAGTCACTTGTGGATGAAATCGTTATCGTAGATACAGGTTCTACTGATAATACAAAAGAAATAGCAATGTCATTTGGAGCTCGTATCTTTGACTATCAATGGAATAACAGCTTCGCTGACGCACGTAATTTTTCATTGCAACATTGCAAAGGTGAGTGGAGATTAGTCTTAGACGCAGATGAGTATCTGATCAGAGTGAGTAAGGATGACTTAGAGGAATTTCTAAGCAATGAAAATGTAGTAGGGAGAATTAAGATAATCAATTGTTTTCGTCAAGATGGAGAAGACAAAGAATCTCAGGCATTTGTTTCACGATTGATTCCAAAAGGAGCCTATTTTGAAGGTAGAATACATGAACAAGTTAACTTAAACCTCCCTCGAAAAAATGCGCCTATCGAAGTTTTTCATGACGGTTACTATCAATCAGATAAAACAAACCGAAATGTACAATTACTCCAGCTTGCATTAAGGGAAAATCCCAAAGATCATTACCTTCTTTACCAAATTGGTAAGGAATTCAGATTGCAGAAAGACTTTAAAAAGGCTTTAAATTATTTTGAAAAATCATATAAAACCACCACTTTGAAAGATCGCTATCGGACTCAATTAATCGTTGAATTTTTGTATGCTTGTATTGGAGGGAATAATTTCAAAAAAGGTCTTGAAATAATTGAAAGCGAATCTAACATGCTAAAGAGCCTGCCAGACTTCCATTTTGTATGCGGTTTATTCTATATGGAACTAGTTTTAAGTGACATACAGAAATATTTAGAGTATTTACCTCTTGTTGAAAACTCCTACCTAAAGTGTTTGGAAGTAGGCGATTCTGATAAATACGATAGTGTTTTGGGGACAGGAAGTTTTCTTGCAGCATACAACCTGGCTGTATATTATGAAACAACGGGAATTATAGAAAGAGCAAGATATTATTACGAGGTCTCTTCTAAGTATAACTATGGACCTGCAATTTTACGGCATGGAAAACTAGGTTAGATGACTGGGGTCGCGTACGAGAAAGACCGTCGGGTATATTCCGACGGTCTTATTTGGTATCAGTTTGAGTGGACAGAGATTGATATGAGAGCGCACTTTAGTACTGAGGAACTACTCAACTTATTATTAATGTAGCCGATATATAAAACAAAGCCGTCGAAAGTTAAAAAAGGGGATCGTAGAAATGGCTGATAATAAACAAAAAATTTTTGTACCCAGTTACATGAAACAATTTGCCTGTATTGGACCTAGTTGTGAAGATACTTGTTGTGTGGGATGGCGTGTAAATATTGATAGTGCTACTTATAAAAAATACAATAAAATGCGGGAACTCAATTTTAAAAAGGTCCTTGATAAACACGTCAAGCGAAATCGCTCCAACCCAACTGAAGCTCATTATGCCAAAATTATTATGGATTCCAATGGTGCTTGTCCGCTCTTAAATGATGAAAAACTGTGTAGTGTTCAGGCAAAAATGGGTGATGAGTATCTCTCCGTTACTTGCAGTTCTTATCCAAGGATAACGAATAAAGTGAATGGTGTTCTAGAGAAATCAGCAACCATGTCTTGTCCAGAGGCTGCAAGACTAGCTCTCTTAAATTCGGGTGGTATCCAATTTGAAGAGATTGAGGAGTCTAATACTGTTCGCAATGCATACTTCAGTCAAGTTGATACATTAAATAAAGCGGAAAATAAAATCGTTCAATATTTTTGGGAGTTACGTATCTTTTCTATTCAAGTACTGCAAAATCGAGAATATTCCTTATCCGATCGATTAATTGCTCTAGGGATGTTTTTTCAAAAACTCCAGACATATATAAACGATGATAAAGTAACAGATATACCAAAGCTAATTGCTTCTTATACTAAACTTCTGGAGGATGGCTTAAAAGGTAATCTATCTGCCATTCCTATTTCAGCTACCATTCAAATGCTTCTTGTCAAAAAACTTAATGACATGAGGTTTATGAAGGGGGTAAACAGCAAACGGTATGTAGAGTGCTGCCAAGAGATGGCACAAGGGATTGGGTACACAGAAGATACTTCTTTAGAGCTGGTTACTGAGAACTATCAAAAGGCATATCATAAATATTACCTTCCTTTCATGATGGAGCATGAGTACATCTTGGAAAATTATTTAGTAAATTACGTTTATAAAAATCTCTTTCCTGTTAACAACGGTAAGGCAGTCTTCGATGAATATGTAATGCTCGTTGTCCATTTTGCGATAATCAAACTTGTTTTGATTGGTATGGCTGGCTTTCATAAAGAAAAATTGAACATAGATCATATTATTAAATTGATTCAGTCGTTCGCCAAAATCGTTGAGCATAGCAACTCATTTTTGATGGAAGTGAGGGACTTGTTAAGAAACAGCGGCTATATATCTATGGCGTATATGTCGATTCTTATTAAGAATTAATACTTTTACATGTAATACAACAAAAAATACAGTAATAGTATAGCGAGGTTTATATAATGGAAAAATACTTGGATTCCATGAGACGTACTATTGAGCTATCGGACACTGGGATAGAAGCTTTAGAGCATATTCAGTTGCAACTGAACGAGGGGTATTTGGAACAAGCGCTTGAATTATTTGGTGATGTAGTTGATGCTTTTTTGCAAATGGAACAATCGCTTGCGTTGTTTTTACCCTTTCTCCCATCCAACCAACTTGAAGAAATATCTAAGCAAGTGAAGAATGGGTTGGAAATGGTAGCTGCTACATATGAGATGAGCGGTAATCGGAAAGAAATTTTGAATTTTTTGGATCAAAATGTCTTACCGGACTATCGCTTGTGGCAAGGAGAGTTACAGCGCAGTTTACAACCCATTATATTTTCGTGAAATTTATGATCCAGACCTCATAATTCTTGAGGTCTTTTTTACTTGTGGGAATGGTTAGGGGTGTTAGCTATTGCTGGCCAGCCATTATAAAAAATTTCGAGTCATATAAACTCCGTGTCCATTTCTGTCGATAAAAAGGTATATATCTTTACTGTTCTTCATCCTTTAGGGAGTGATGATAGATGAGAGTCAATCAAACTACTTCAACAAGCCAGACAATGTCAACAGAGTTTCCCTTAGAATTAAAAGAGGGGGAAGTATATGCTGTAAAAATAAAAGAGCCGATCTCTGAAAATGGAGCAATTATCCAAATTAGGGGGAAAGATGTGCAAGTTCAATTTGAAGGGAAAATCCCTTCGGGAGAACGAATGACTCTTCAAATAACGGATAGTCAGGGGCAGGTCCCCAAAGTGAGGACGGTTTCCGTTGATCAGGGAAGTTCAACAGGGGAACCGGACGTCTCTACTATCTTGCGTAGCCTTGGTAGCACAGCCACACCTGAATTGAAGCAGGCGGCCAAAATCTTGTTGGATAGCGGAATTCCTCTGAGCAAGGAGACACTCCGTGACGTAAAAGAATTTCTGGAAAAGGCATCAGGAAATGTACAGCAAAAGCTGGAAGCGATACAAGCCATTGCGAACAAAAAACTGGGTGTGTCCCCCAGACAACTTCAATCGGTTCACGCAGTGCTCCACGGACCAACACTCACAAACGTGTTATCTAATCTAGAAAAAAATAGCGACCTGTCAATCCAGAAAAAGTCTGTTGATAGCATGCAAAGCATCACGAGAAATATGAATGCGATTGTGAAATCAGAGCCAAGTCTGGAAAAAGCGATCCAGCAAATCCGTACCCAACTGCAAAACAACCCTAAGATCGTGCCGGAAATAGCAGCGAAGATCGAAAAAGCCCTAATCGAAGCCCAATACCTGCAACAACGAGGGCAGGAGCGTGTAGGAAGAGAGCATTTATCTCAGTCATTGACGAAAATAGAGGAAGCTCTCTCGAATCAACTGCCGAAAGAAACGACAAGTCAGGGAAAAGAGACTGCAAGCCGACCACCTGAGACATCTGCACAGATAAAAGAAGCGTTAAACCAGGCAAAGGAAACAGTAAAACGAGAATCAAACCTGGAAAAGGCAATCCAGCAAATCCGCACTCAACTGTTGAACAACGCCAAGATCGTGCCAGAAATAGCAGCGAAGATCGAAAAAGCACTATTGGAGGCACAGCAACTACAGCAATATGGCCAGGATAGACCTGCCCGTATACTCCTCCTGCAATCTTTGGAACAAGTCACAGCAGAATTAGGCAGGATCTCAAGCCAAGGTCAGGACACCAAAATAACAAAAGCACAGGTAACTCAGCCGCCAATCCAGGTCCCAAACACTACAAATACTGCAAGCACTGCTTCCATGGGACTAAACGTAACACAAAGTCCGGATGAGTTATTGCAAAACCTAATCAAAATGGTCCAGCAAGAACCTTCCTTGGAGCGTGTTGTCCAACAATTTCAGTTGCAATTCGACAACCAACCAAATGCTGATTCGCCTGCTGTGTCAAAAGTGGAAAAAGCGCTTGCTCAAGCAGTTTCCCTGCAACAGATGGGATGGGAACAAGTCGGACGAGAGCAAGTATTAAAAGTTTTAGATCAAGTGGGGCTTGACCTTGTTTCTGCGAGCGTTACTAATGAGGGAAGCGATCACATAAGCTCGGGACAGCACCAATACAATGAAAATATGGGGGCATTACTTGCGACCAAGGATTTGGTCGTGACAGAAATTACTGCCAGACTAAGTCAGGCTGCCAGTCAATTTAAAGCGGTGAAACGGGAAGTAGCCCGAAACATTGATAACATCATTCATGTTGCCCAAACAAACAGAGGAAACATTATTTCAGGTGTAAAGCCGCTTTTGGAATCGACCATCGACATGCTAGACAAAGCCATTTTGAAAAGTGACCTTACCATGTTGACCGACATGGAGACAGAAAAACAAATCATGAATGCAAGCAGTCAGTTGGCTGAAGCCAGGAGGCTTTTGACCAAGGGCGAAAACTCCCAGGCCATGACCATACTGAATGAGGTTAAATCGAAATTGGAGTCGTTGCAATGGAAGCCATCCAATGTTAGAGTGCAGCACTTTTTGACCGTGCAAAGCGTTTTTTCGGACGAAATGCCGTCTGTGCATAAAGTGACCGAGCAAGTCGCACAAGTCACACAGCAATACCAGAGTCACGAACCATCTGCACGAAACACGTTTGAGTTTTTCCGTTCCTTGGGACTGAACTACGAGAGCGAAGTCGCACAATCGCTCTCCTTTGGTCAACAGAATGAAAATGATGACCTCCACAAAAACTTAAAGGCTGCCCTTCTACAGCTACAAATAGAGGATACGCAATCCTCTCTTCCAGCTAATAATCAGCAGGTGGAGAAGGCACTTCATAACTTGACAGGTCAACAGTTGTTGAGCAAATCAGATACAGGCTCGAATCTTCAAAATATGTTTTTTCAATTGCCTGTTATGCTGGGGGGAAGCTTGGAAAGCGCTAAGGTATACGTAAACTCAAAAAACGAGGGACAAAAAGTTGATTGGGAAAACTGCAGTCTGTACTTTTTGATCGAGACGAAGAAAATGGGGCAAACGGGAATTCATATTTCGGCAGTAGATCGAAATCTGTCCATTACCATTAAAAATAATCTGCCGAATATCAAGGAAAAAGTCGATTCTCTTGTTTCAAAATGCAAGGACAATTTGAAAGAGATCGGATATAACATTTCTGGCGTCTCGTTTGCAAAATTAACGGAGGAAGTAAAGGACGGAAAGCGTCAGCAGGTCCAAGCTCCACCACAACCGACTCGCCCCAATACATTTGCGAAAGGGCTTGATTTTAAAATATGATCCGCAAATGGTTTAACCCTACACAAAGAAAGGCTGTCAATGGTCCAGTCGCTGCTGTCCTTCGTTACGACCAGGAGTCGGATAGCGTTCCCAGAATAGTTGCTCAAGGTCGAGGCCATATTGCTGACAAAATTATCAGTATGGCAAAAGAGAATGACATTCCGATTCAAGAAGATTCGCTGCTTGTTGAAAATTTAATTGACATGGATTTAGGCGATAACATTCCTCCGCAATTATATTCAGTTGTTGCTGAAGTCTTGTTGTTGCTAGAAGAAATGGAAAAAAAGTAATCAAACTTGGAAATCAATTATCCGATAATAAAATTAGGAGAGGATTTTGTAGGAGGTGAAATCAGTGGTTGAAGTCCTTACAGAACAAACGGTTCATCAAAAGTCACCCCAAGAACTGACGAACCTTTTATATAGAGCATTAATAGAGAAGCTTGAAAAGTCTTCAGCAGCTATAATACAAAGAAATTATATCGAGGCAAACCAACTTTTGCAAAACTGCAATGACATTCTTTACAGGCTGGGAGCGGGGATCAATTACGAAGCGGGAATTGTCGCAGATCAGTTGGAAGCAATCTATAACTATATGGCAGAACGGTTAATCGAAGCAAACTTGAACAAAACTGTCGGTCCGATTGATGAGGTCCGTTCTCTCATAAAGATTATCGACGACGCATGGAACACAGCCCTTGCTAGCAACGCAAATAGACCAGATAAGGTTGTATTAAGGAAAAAAACGTCTGCTTATGACCAAGACTTTTTTTATGAGCATGGTACTTTAGATCAAAAAGAATAAACCAACGAAAAGGAGCAATTGATCACATGAGGATTAACCATAATATTCAAGCATTAAATGCATACCGCAATTTGTCCCAAAATCAAGGAACTGTATCCAAGCATCTGGAAAAACTATCGTCTGGTCTGCGCATTAATCGTGCTGCTGACGATGCGGCAGGTCTTGCCATCTCTGAAAAAATGCGGTCACAGATTAGAGGATTGGCAATGGCTGAAAGAAATACAATGGATGGTGTCTCTTTAATTCAAACGGGAGAAGGTGCTTTGGGAACATCGCACGAAATCTTGCAACGCATGAGGGAATTGGCTGTTCAAGCAGCCAATGGTACGTTGGAGGACCAGGATAGAGATGCCATTCAGAATGAAATTGACCAATTGACGCTAGAGCTTGATCGTATCGCCAGAACAACACAATTTAATGGAAAAGACTTGTTGAGTGGTTCAGTCGATGGAAAAGCATTTGCATCCACTAGTTCTTCTGATATTAAATTCACACCTCCTGGAACTTGGCAGGGGACTGTAGTTGCCGACCCTACTGCCAAAGCATCCGTTGAGTTGGATTTGGGCGTTGAGCTAGGTCAATTAACTGAGGATGGCGCAGATGGGTTAACATTTACAATTAACGGAAAAAAATACGAGCTTGACGTTACAGGTGCAACTAATGCTGGAATAACTACTACTGGTAATATTGCGGTAAACATAACATCATGGGCAGCGGGAGGAGATGCTGTTGGTGACGCAAAAACAAATGTAGACAGTATTTTGGACGCTTTGAAAGCTGCTATCATTGCAAATGATAAGACTTTTGACAGTGCCGCAAGCAAAATTACTTATGCAGACAACAGTGATGGTACAAATACTACCTTTGAAACTAATGGAAAACTCGTTTTAACAACAGTGAATAACATGTCGCCGAAAGAGGCTGATCAGATTGCTGTCGGCACATCAGCCGCAACAGGTGTCACCTATTATGAAGCGGGTACCACTACAGCAGTTGGAACACTGAAAGGAAAACCGGATGCATCCGCCTCAAAAACAGTTTCAATCAGTTTTGCAGATCTTCCAAAAGCTGGCGACGAGCTCAAAATTGATAATTTGTTAATCAGGTTTGGAACGCCGGCTGCGCCTTATGATCCTTTGAACAATGAAATTACTATCGATGTAACAGGCAAAACTCCAACTGATATATTAAAAGAAGTAAATCAGCTTTTAACTGATATTTCTGGGGACCCGGTGGAAAAGGCAGATGCTCTTCCGGCGTTAACATCTTCCAACATCTCAGGAAATAATCTGGTATTGACGACGGACAAAACCGATGATGGACTCACTAATGGCTTGGAAATAAAAATTACTGACGCTGACTTTGCATCTACAGCAGGCCAAAACTTGACTCTGGACATGCAGATCGGTGCAAATGCTAATGAAAGCATGCAGATCGCTATCAGTGTGATGGATACGGCTTCCCTCGGGTTAGCGAGAGACGCGAGTCATAAGATCGTAATTGGCACTCCGGGTGTCAATGCGGTTGCTGGTATTGATGTAAGTTCTTCGCAGCAAGCAGCGAGAGATGCGATCGCTGCTATTGACAGTGCCATCAAATTAGTATCCGAAGAGCGCTCCAAACTTGGCGCATACCAAAACAGGATGGAGCACACGATTACAAACTTGACCACAGCGAATGAAAACCTGACGGCTGCTGAGTCACGTATCCGTGATGCCGACATGGCAATGGAGATGACTAACTTCACTAAGAATAATATTATTAATCAGGCTGCTACAGCTATGCTGGCCCAGGCGAATCAATTGCCACAAGGTATCCTTCAACTGTTAAAATAATAGAGTAAGAGGAGATAAGGTCGGAATTACGCTTATCTCCTTTTCTATCTAATGCTAGATTTTGTGGAAGGGCGAGGATAATCGTGGAAGTTAGTAAGGTAGGCAAATTGTCCCGCGAAGTAGCGAAACCGAAACAAGAGATTGCTGCTGATAAAGTAGCCTTTACCGAAATGATGAACAGGGGCAGAGAGCATCTTGATACGGAACGGCTCCATCAAAGAATCCAGGAAATTGAGGAGCAGGGAAAAATTCTCGCTGAATCCCGCACAGTAGGGGACTTGCGAAAATTTAAATCACTGGTGAAAAGCTTCATGGAAGATGCCGTGAAGCATGGTCTCAGTCTGGAGGAACGACAAGGGTTTAACCGGAGAGGACGTTCTAGAATCTATAAGATTGTAACAGAGGTAGATAAACAACTGCTGGAACTTACTGACTCCATGTTGAAGAAACAGGAACCCGGACTGCGTATTCTCGAACGAATCGGTGAAATTAAAGGCTTGCTGATCAACATTTTTGCGTAGGGCCCTGCTTTTGAGAGTAGTCTAAAATTTTCCATCGCCTTATCCGATATAGAAGGTAAGGACTTATATCGATAAGGAGGAGTACTAATGGAAATTCGTCTTCCTAACCAGACGGGAATGGTTATTAAATCGATTGGCTCGGAAAATCAATTGACAGGTCCAAATCAAAGTGAAGGCCATATTGAGACGGCAAATGAAGCAGGTAAAAAAAGCTCGCCCAAGGAATTGGAAAATGCAATCGACGGCTTGAACAAATGGATCCAAACGGAGAACACCCATCTCAAGTTTCGCATGCATGAAGAAATGAAAGAATACTATGTGGAAGTCGTCAATGATGCTACAAATGAAGTGATTCGGCAAATCCCTTCCAAAAAGATTCTCGACATCAAAGCGAAAATGCAAGAAATGATCGGATTGCTGGTGGATGAAAAACGATAGGGAGGTACTTGCATTATGAGTAGCATGCGCATAGGTGGATTGGCTTCTGGCATGGATACAGAACAAATGATCAAGGACATGATGAACGCCCGTCGTGTGCCATTGAACAAGCTGCAGCAAAAGAAACAAGCAGAAGAATGGAAGCGTGATAGCTACCGGGAAATGAATGCCTTGATGCTGGATCTACGCAACACGGCTTTGAATATGAAACTAAAAGGGACCTATTCGAAGTTTAAGGTAACATCTTCCAGCGAAGCCGTAGTAAGTGCCAAATCTACAGCTAGCAGTACCAGCTCTACATCACAAATTACAGTAGATACATTGGCTAAAGTATCTAGTACACTGAGTTATAATGGGACGGAGGGAATCTCAGCCAGTACAACAAATAAAATTAACCCGGATGCCCTGCTTAAAGATGAACTGAGTAAGCTTAAAAGTTCAAATTTGGGAACTCAAGCTGCTGATGGCACGTATTCGTTTTCACTTGAAGTATTTCAGCCAGACGGAAGTATGGCACCAGCGAAGACTTTTTCCTTTGATCCCAACACCGAATCCCTCAATGACGTGATAAAAAAAGTGAACAGCTCCGGTCTTGGTGTTTCGATGTTCTACGATGCCGCCGCCGACCAGATTTCATTATCAACAAACCATACTGGAAAAAATAGTGCAGGTAGTGAGATCAAGGTTTCGGGAGCCTTTTTGAAAGATGCATTAGCTCTAGCGGATGCAACATCAGGGGAAAATGCAAAATTTACCATTAATGGAATGACAACGGAGCGCACATCCAATACTTTCACGATAAACGGCATGGAATATACATTAAAATCAAAAGGTGATGCTACCGTTTCGGCTACAGTTGACGTAGACGGTATTTACGAAACAATCAAAGGCTTTGTAGATAAATACAATGAAATCATTGCCAAGATGAATTCCGTGGTCACTGAAAAACGTTATCGCGACTTTGCACCGCTATTGGATGAACAAAAAGAAGCTATGTCGGAAAAGCAAATTGAAGCGTGGGAAAAAAAGGCAAATAGTGGAATGTTGCGTTCCGATGCCATGCTAACCTCAGCATTGAACGGGATGCGTCGTGCTTTATCTTCCAGGGTCTCCGGTGTGTCGGATGCTAAGTTCGACACGCTAAGTGAGATCGGAATCAAGACAATGGAGTATTCGGAAAATGGAAAGCTGCATATTGACGAAAAAAAATTACGTGAAGCCATTACGGAAAACGGTAGTAAAGTAATAGAGTTGTTCACGAAAACGGCAAGTGACCCAAATGCCAAGTTCGATGAGAGCGGAATTGCCACGCGTCTTTACGATCAGTTAAAAGTATCTATGGAAAAAATTACCGAAAAAGCTGGTAGCAGCGCTTCGTTAAAGGATAACAGTTTTCTCGGCAAGAGCATCGACAGACTTGACAAAGACATTGACAGATGGGAAGTCCGCTTGAAAGATATCGAGAACCGCTACTGGAAACAGTTTACAGCGATGGAGAAGGCTATTGAACGTGCCAATTCGCAAAGCGGATGGCTTGCGCAGCAATTCGGCGGAGGACAGTGAGAATAAAAGGAGCTGGACAGAAATGGCATATCAACAACCTGCCCAAGCCTATCAAAGCAATTCGGTTACTACTGCTACTCCCGGTGAGCTAACCTTGATGCTATACAATGGCGCGCTCAAGTTTATCAAGCAGGCGAAAGCTGCGATTGATAACAAGAAGTGGGATAAGGCGAATGAGTATAACACCAAGGCTCAGGATATTATTTCAGAATTAATCATTACGCTGAATAGACAATACCCTGTGGCAGAACAAATGCTCCTGCTGTATGAGTACCTTCAACGGCGTTTGGTTGAAGCAAATATCAAGAAGGATATTGAGATACTAGAGGAAGTAGAGGGACTCGTAGTGGAGTTCCGCGATACGTGGAAGCAAGCTATGATACTGGCAAAGACACAGGGGTAGTTTAATGGGGATAACGAGAGCGAATTCAATAGAGATATTAGAATTGCTGCTTCAACAACTGTTGCTTCGTTCACGCGAACTGGAGCAGGTTGTCATGCAGGAAGAATCGGATCCAGATGAATGGCTGGAGCTTTTGGATAAACGTGGAGAACTGATGCAGCAGATAGCAGATACCACTTCTCAAGGGGTGGTATTACCGCCTGAATGGAAGGCGGAGTACCTGGACCCGTTTCTGGAACTGGATCAGCGCATAATCCCCATCATGGAGGAAAAACAAGATCAGCTTTCCGATAAAATAGCCCAGCTCCAACGCGGAAAAGCAGTAAACAAGCAGTACAATGGATACGGAACCGCACCCTACGGCGCTTTCTTCGACACCAAGAAATAAAAAACGATCACGGCATTTTGGACAGTTCCCTCTTGAATGAACAGGTACGTCAATGAGCCGTATCGTGTACTTTAGGAGGGCGTCTTTATGCCACAAAAGGGACAAAGATTCACAACATACACACCAGAGTTCAAGCTAAAAGCAGTCAACATGTACCTGGAAGAAGGACTCGGCTATAATCGTGTGACAAAAGAGCTGAATTTAATCAGCAGCTCCTATGTCAGAAGATGGGTCAAAAACTACCGCGATCACGGAATCCAAGGTCTTGAGGAACGCCGGGGAAAAGCGTCCACTTCCTCCAATCAAAAAAACCTACCCCACTAAAGAGCGGGATAGGAATCAAGCGATTTACGACGAAGAAGAGGATTCTTCGTTTTTTTCTTGCAGAAAATAGAAAGGGTTCTCCTTCGAGTTTGTTTTCTTGTTCTTTTGTTCTCTTGTACCCTTTGCTTACAAAAGCCCTCTAAAAAAAGTCGGTACAAAGGGCAAAGCTGGCCGAGGAAAAAGGGGAAAAAAGCGAAGATCTTTGGGGACCAGCCGAGGCGGAATGGAAAAAGGGAAACACGCTCTTAAGCGTCCACCTCTGAAAAAGCATCATAGATCGGCTACTTTGGACGCGGTTTCCCTTTTTTCATGTAGCCGTCCAGGGATGACCCCCAGCAAGGGACCCAAGAATCTGGAGCGTTTTCTCCTTTTTCCTCCCCACCACTAAAGCCCGACCAACCCGCCTTTATTTACACACTCAAATCGATCTGCTTCCCAAGCGTAGGATGAGGAGCCTGTGTGGATGCCTGCGCATTGGCGAAATCCTGGAGCATAACCATAGCCCCTGCTGCCGCTGTCGCTTGTGACATTTTCAGCATACTCAGGCTAACGGTTTGCTGCAGCTGGCTGACCTGTGCACCCATGATAGAACTCATGTCCATGGTTCATTGCCTCCTTTCCTGTCATCTGCTTTCTTTCATTTATCGGATTCCGCAACCTCTGCTATAATAAGTAAATTCAAAATAACCGATATACCAAGATAACCGTTTTCATAGGAAGGTGACAGCATTGTCCACAAAACGCCGCTCGCTCCTACTTATAGGAGCAGTCGTCCTCATCTTTATCCACGCGGTATACCTGAACGGCAACCTCGCCGATCTCCTAAACATAACAGCGATCGAGCTGGTAGCGCTGGCCGTAGTTATCTCTTACGCGATCAAGCGCAAGCATCTGGACCTCAAAAAAATGATTCGCCTCTTGATCCACGGGCGCCAGAGTAATGTGGAAGAAACGATCAAGCGCTTCTACTATTACGCGCTCGTGCAAAAAGAACAGGGCTATATCGCGCTCGAAAAAGAGCTGCAGGAAGAACGCGACTCGTTTGTGCAGCGAGGCAGCTTGCTGGCGATTGAGGGCGTTCCCGAGGATGAGCTGCGCTTGATTCTGGAGAACGAGCTCAAAGGGGAGCAGTATCGCTACCAGCAGTCTGCGGGCTTTTTTCGGCTGATCAGCTTGCTCGCACCTGGGATGGGGCTGGTGGGGACGCTGCTCGGGATGACGGGTGTGCTGCGCTCGCTCTCTGATTTTACGCAGACCGGCCACAGCTTGAGTGCAGCGGTAGTGGCTACCTTGTATGGAGCTCTCTTGGCCAACCTGTTTGCTCTGCCATGTTATTACCGGATGATGGATTTGTATGACCGGGAAATGTTTGAAAAGCGTCTCTACATCGAGGGCTGTGTCGGCTTGCAGCGAATGGAGACGCCGCGCCTGCTGTTTGAAAAACTGAATTCGTTCCTGCCGGGGGACCAGAAGCTGGTGCTCATTAAAGAGGCAGGCAGCATGAAGGGAACGATTGAAAGGCAGGATCGCTATGCATGATGAACGGCTGTATGACGAAAAGGAGCTGGAGAAAAGCTGGCTTCTCAGCTACAGTGACCTGATTACCTTGCTATTCGTGATCGTGGTGATTATTGCGGCGACGTATACTTCCAATATCCAGGCTCAGCGCGAAGAGATAAAAAAAGAGGAAGCGCAGCAGCAAGCAGCGATGCAAGAGGTGCATGAAAGTCTGGATCTTTTAAACCTGCAAAAGCTGGAGCTGCAGCGTGAGGTCCATCAGCTGGAAGCGCGCCAAAAAGCGCTCGCAGGGACGCCGGAGAGCGAGAGCAGCGGGGAATCGCCAAGCGCACTCAAACCAATAGCTGGTAAAGCTGATACGGGAGAGCGGGATATGGACACCGTGCGCACACAGCTTTCCTCAGCCTTGGCGGAGCTGAATCTGGACTTCGAGGAGACAGAAGAGGGTCTGCGGATCCGCCTGCCAGAGAGCATCCTGTTCAAGAGTGGTTCAGCCGAGCTGCAGGAGCAAGGCAAGAAGGTAGTGGGCACCGTCGCAGGGGTGTTGCAGAGGTTTGGTCATCTCGTACGGGTTGAGGGTTATACAGATGACGTGCCGATTACACATAGTACGTACAATTCAAACTGGGAGCTGTCCTCTGGGCGCGCTATCGCGGTGATGCGGGAAATGGTTGATGGATATTCTTTACCAGCCTCTCGCTTTACAGTGGCTGGATTAGGCGAATACAAGCCACTCGTGGATAATTCGAATGACGAGAACCGTGCACGCAATCGCCGAGTAGAGATTATTATTTTGGCAGATAAAGAATAATTCCTATTTTTCTGATAATAAGGCAGGATTCTTGTATGTGAGAGCGAAATATATCTTACATGCAAGAATCTTGTTTTTTTTACACAAATTCCTATTCTAAGTGCCATCTCGTCCGTATAAGGGGGGAGCATTCAAGCGTGCAGCGCAGAGGATAGTTATTCCATAGCTTGTGCACAACGCTATGTGGATAATGTGGATAACTCTGTGGAGAACGCAAAAAAAGCACGATTTTCTTGTGGACATAGTTGGGGACAAACAAAGACCAAAGAGATAGAAACAAGGGGGACTTTCAGATGAAGATCGGGAAAAAGTGGTTGTCGTCGCTTGCGCTGATCGTAGGAGCGGGACTTTTGGTCTCGGCCTGTGGATCGGGTGGTCAGCAACCAGCGGCTGGTGGATCAGGAGCTGGAGCGAGTGACAAGGTTTATGTGGTAGGAACAGATGCGGCTTATCCGCCATTTGAAATGTTGGAAGCAGACAAGATCAGCGGCCATGATGTGGACGTGTTGAACGCCATTGCAGAAGCGGGCGGATTTAAAGTCGAATGGAAGAATACGGGGTGGGATCCGCTATTTGACGGTTTGGATAAAGGAACGGTCGACATTGGGATTTCTACCATTACGATCACGGATAAACGCAAACAAAAGTACGACTTTTCTGAACCCTATTTTGAAGCCAACCAGTTGATCCTGGTAGCCGAAGATTCACCTGTACAGAAGCTGGCTGATTTGAAAGGCAAAAAGATCGGGGTACAAGCAGCGACTACAGGTGAAGAGGTGGTCAAAAAAGCATTTGGAGACACCTACGAAGGCCTGAAAGGCTATGATGACATGCCTTCTTCCGTAGACGATTTCTTCAATGGCCGCGTGGATGCTGTCGTGGGCGACAACGGTGTGCTTCAGTATTATGTGAAAAAAATCGAGAACAAAAAGTTCAAGCTGATCAAGGATGATTCGTTTGAAAAAGAATACTACGGCATCATGGTGAAAAAAGGGAATACGGATATGATGAACAAAATTAACGACGGCTTGAAAAAGATTAAAGAAAACGGGAAACTGCAGGAAATTTACAACAAGTACTTCGGTAACAAGTAGGTATGATCGTGAGCCGGGTACGTCCCTAGGGCGTACCTGGTATTTGTTCACTGATAATTGTTTATAAGCTTTTTTGTGGACAAACATGGCTTCAGGATAGGGAGAAACAAGCTTCTATTTTCCGCGTACCATCGCAATGAATTCGCTCCTTCCCTGAGTATGGTTTCATTAGTCACAACCGTTTGATATTGCGTTGTCCTTAAAGAAACGCCGTACGAATCACCCACCACCACAGCCCGACCAACCACTCACCCAAAACACCAGCTTACTTCCCGAGTGTATTTAAGTTTTAAGGAAAGGGGGAACTGCCGTTTGGATTGGAGCGTCATCTATGATTATCGAGAGCTATTTATTCGCGGCATTATCAATACGATTTTACTGACAGCGGTCGCAACTATCTGTGGTACCACACTCGGACTATTCATCAGTCTGGGAAAAATGTCGAGCAAGCGCATCTTGAGATGGGTGTGTTCCATTTATGTAGAGCTTTTCCGCGGAACACCGATGCTGGTTCAAATCCTGCTCATCCACTTCGCGGTAATCCCTTCGATCTGGGGGCTGTTTTTTCCAGGACAGCCGAATCCGGAGGCCATCTATTCCGGTTTTGTCGCACTGTCATTGAATGCAGCGGCCTACATTGCGGAAATATTCCGTGCGGGTATCCAATCGATTGATCCTGGGCAAATGGAGGCGGCGAGATCGCTTGGCATGACCAAGAGCTTGTCGATGCGATTGATTGTTCTTCCGCAGGCGTTTACGCGTATGCTGCCTGCCATCGGTAATGAGTTTATCGCCCTTTTAAAAGATTCTTCCCTCTGTGCTGTCATTGCTACACCGGAGTTGAACTACGCGGCTATGAACGTGGCAAAGAGTACGTTTGAACGCTTTACTCCATACCTTACAGAAGCGGCTGTTTATCTGGTTCTGACCTTATTCTTGTCGCGAATTGTCGTACGAGGACTGGAGAAAAAATATTCCACAAAGTGATGGAATTTCGTGATTGAATTTGGGCAAGCTAGATGGGAACACGAGGGATTACATATCCTAATTTTTTACAAAAGAAAGGGTTGTGCTGTTCCATGCAAGGCAAAGTAAAATGGTTTAACGCAGAAAAAGGGTTTGGATTCATTGAGCGAGAAGGCGGAGATGATGTTTTCGTTCACTTCTCGGCCATTCAATCGGATGGATTTCGTTCTTTGGATGAGGGACAAGCGGTAGAGTTTGATATTGTGGATGGAGACCGCGGTCCACAGGCAGCTAACGTCGTGAAATTGTAAACATGAAATCCCCCTGGCCCAATCATCGGGTGCAGGGGGATTGTTTGTTGTTAACTGATCATTTTATGAATGCGAAGCGTCCGGTGCTCTCGCAGATCGAGAAATTCTTCTCCCCTGCGTACGAGCGGGCGCATCGGTTCGTCGGAATGAATCATGATGACTTCGACTTGATCCCCATTGTTTAATACGGCATGGGAACCAATATAGAGCATAACGATATACTGGATGAAGCGAGAGACGATCAATGGATTCAGTTTCCCCGCGCATGCTTGTTCCCAAAGAACATTCGCGGCTTCAAAAGGCGAGGAGCCTCTGCGATAGACACGGTCCGTGCAAATCGCATCAAATACATCAGCGACACTGATGATCTGGCATTCAAAAGGAATGGACTCCCTCGTCCGTTGCTCTGGATAACCGGTGCCATCTAGTCGTTCGTGATGCAGCAGCGCGCATAAAGCCAACATTTCATCAGCTCGGTCCATGGAACGGAGCATTTGATAGCCGTACTCCGTATGGCGTTTCATTTCCGCATACTCTTCTTCCGTCAATTGACTAGGCTTGGACAAAAGCTCATCAGGAATTTTCATCTTTCCGATATCATGCAGCAGACCGGCTTGTCCCAGAAAGTAGATTTCTTCATGGGACTTTCCTAATAATTTGCCGATTAAGGCGGCGAGAATGCCTACATGAAGGGAGTGACGATACGTATAGTCGCCTGTTCCTTCTTTCAAATAGATAAATCGGAGAAAACCAAGGCGCTGTAATACTTCATCAAGCAAGGGGTAAAAAATGTCATTAAAATGGTTTAGCGACAGCATGTTCCCAGAGGCAATTTGCTTAAATAAATGTCCAGTCTTCTGAACAGCCACAACATATTGGCTAGCTGCTTCAGTCTCGCTCCAGTGTAAGACAGGTGAAGGCATTTCGATGTTCGGTGAGGCAGCAGCTACGTGAATGGCCATGATTTTATGGGCTTCGAGTAGGCGGATGTCACTCTGATGAAGGATAACCCCAGCGGGCAAAAGAAGTAGGCCGTACTCGTTGTACACGTCTTGGGCGAGCGTAGTTCCAATGATAGAGTGGGAAGGTTTCACCCCGGCCATGAGGATTCCTCCTGTGCGAATGGTAACATGCAGGATTAAGTTTAGAGTGACTATTAGGTATTATAGCATAGGGAAACTAGTAAGTATTGGTAATATTCTGTCGATTCGTGTTGAAATATATAAAATTTGTAAAGATTTTTTGTAGATGAATAGGAGGATTATTTACAATCGTGCCGAATACTTATTTATAGACGGAAGGAGGTTGGAACCATGAAATTTAACATTCGTGGAGAAAACATTCAAGTCACCGCAGCACTGAGAGAGTATGTGGAAAAGAAAGTCGGCCGTCTCGAAAAATACTTTGAAACACAGCAGCCTGCCGATGTACAAGTAACCATGCAGGTACGTCGCGGGGAAGGCACGATTGAGGTCACAATCCCACTAAACGGGGTGATTATTCGCGCCGAAGAAACACATGAAGACATGTATGCTGCTATTGATCTGATAGCAGAAAAGCTGGAGCGTCAGATTCGCAAGCACAAAACGAAGCTGATGCGTAAGCTGCGAATTGATTCTGTTAGCAAGGCGGTACAGCGTGAGAGTCAACCGGTTGCTGTGCTTATGGCAGACAGTGATGAGGACGATATCGATATCAACATCGTCCGAACCAAGCGTTTCAATTTGAAGCCGATGGATGCGCAGGAAGCAGTCATGCAGATGGATATGCTGGGACATAGCTTCTTCGTCTTCCAAAACAGCGACACTAATGATGTAAGTGTGGTTTATCGCCGCAACGATGGTCGTTACGGATTAATTGAGCCCAAATAACGAAACTTTATAGCCTATCACTCGTATAAGACTAGGGAGTTGCTATTGGCAACTCCCTTTACTTGTGTACATTGGCCTCTATTTGATAAAATAGCTTTTTAGAAAGTATTATTTTTCGTAGAAATCAATATCTCTGTTGGGATATGTGGAACCCTCTCTTACGGAGTAGTTCATTATTCTTTGTTTGGGAGCATATGGAAGGGGTGTCCTCATGTTAGGACTCGTTAAAAAGATATTTGGCGACAGCAACGAACGCGAAGTCAAAAAAATGTTTAAGCGCGTAGAATCAATCAATGCGCTGGAAACTGGCATAGCGGCGCTTTCCGACGACCAGTTGCGGGAAAAAACGGCTGAGTTCAAAGCCCGTCTGGAAAAAGGGGAAGACCTGGACAAAATCCTGAATGAAGCGTTTGCCGTAGTACGCGAAGCATCTAAACGGGTTCTTGGCATGCGACATTTCGACGTGCAGTTGATCGGTGGTATGGTTTTACAAGAAGGCCGTATTTCGGAGATGAAGACAGGTGAAGGGAAAACGCTGGTGGCGACACTGGCAACTTACCTGAATGCTTTGCAAGGCAAAGGCGTTCACGTGGTAACCGTGAATGAATACTTGGCAGAGCGCGACTCGACAATCATGGGACAGTTGTACAATTTCCTGGGTCTGACCGTCGGCTTGAATAGAAATGGACTCACTGCGGAAGAAAAACGGGAAGCGTATGCTTGTGATATCACGTATGGAACGAACAATGAGTTCGGTTTTGACTACCTGCGTGACAATATGGTGCTTTACAAAGAACAAATGGTACAACGTCCGCTTTTCTACGCCATCATCGATGAAGTGGACAGTATCTTGATCGACGAAGCGCGTACGCCGTTGATCATTTCTGGATCGGCTAACAAATCAACAGAGCTGTATTACATCTGCTCTCACTTTGTGAAGCGTCTGGAGCTGGAAAAAGACTTTACTGTCGATGAAAAGCTGAAAATCGTCAACCTGACTGATGACGGGATTGGAAAAGTTGAGCAGGCATTCAACATCGAGAATCTGTACGATTCCGCGCATACCACACTGAACCATCACATCACAGCAGCTCTGAAGGCTCAAATCCTGTTTAAACTCGATGTGGATTACGTGGTGCAGGAAGGCGAAGTAGTCATTGTTGACGAATTTACAGGCCGTCTGATGGTGGGACGTCGCTACAGTGACGGCTTGCACCAAGCGATCGAAGCAAAAGAAGGTCTGCGCGTGCAAAGCGAGAGCATGACGCTGGCAACGATCACATTGCAAAACTACTTCCGGATGTATCAAAAGCTGTCCGGTATGACTGGTACGGCTAAAACGGAAGAAGAAGAGTTTAAAAAGATTTACGGGCTCGATGTTGTGGTTATCCCAACGAACAAGCCTGTTGCTCGTCAAGACTTCCCGGATCTCGTCTTTAAAACAGAGGCAGCCAAATATCGTGCGGTTGTGAACGATATCGTGGAGCGTCATAAAAAAGGACAGCCGATTCTGGTCGGTACGATTTCCATTGAAAACTCCGAGCGCCTAGCGCACATGCTGAAGCAAAAAGGTGTTCCGCATAACGTGCTGAACGCGAAGCAGCATGAGCGCGAGGCGGAGATTGTTGCTCGCGCAGGTCAATACGGAGCGGTTACGATCGCTACGAACATGGCGGGCCGTGGTACGGATATCCAGTTGGGCGAAGGTGTTGCCAATCTCGGTGGTCTTCATATCATCGGTACAGAGCGCCATGAGAGCCGACGGATCGACAATCAGCTGCGCGGTCGTGCCGGTCGCCAAGGGGACCCGGGTTCATCCCAGTTCTTCCTCTCCATGCAAGATGAGCTGATGCGCCGTTTCGGTGCTGATAATATCATGAACATGATGGATCGTTTGGGTATGGAAGAAGACATGCCGATTGAGAGCCGTCTGGTCACCCGTGCAGTAGAATCTGCTCAAAAACGAGTGGAAGGCTCGAACTTCGATGCGCGTAAAGGCGTTCTCCAGTATGACGATGTCATGAACCAGCAGCGCTTGGTTATTTACAAACAGCGCCGCGATATCTTGGAACAGGAAAACCTGAGCGAAGTTGCACTGGGCATGCTATACAGTGTGCTTGAGCGTAACGTAGCTGCGCATTGTCCAAAAGAAGAGGTACCAGAGGATTGGGACCTGCAAGCTTTGGCGGATGCTGCCAACCAAACGTTCCTGCATGATGAAACGATCACTGTCAACATGCTGAAAGGCAAAGAGGCAGAGGAAATCATGGAACTCTTGAAGGATGAAATCACCAAGCAGTACAGAGCGCGCGAAGAACAGATTGGTGAAATGATTCGCGAGTTTGAAAAAGTGGTGATCCTGCGTGCGGTCGACAGCAAATGGATGGATCATATTGATGCGATGGAGCAATTGCGTCAAGGTATTCACCTGCGTGCTTACGCTCAAAATGACCCGTTGCGCGAGTACCAGTTCGAAGGGTATGAGATGTATCAAGCAATGCTTTCGGCAGTACAAGAAGAAGTGGCCATGTACATCATGAAGGCAGAAGTCAGCCAGAACCTGGAGCGTCAGGATGTCATTCGCGGCCAGGGTATTGATCCAGAGGACCTGCAAACATCCGGACCGTCTGACCGTCCAGATCCAGAAACCTCTGGTGATGCAGATCCGAAAAACCGCGCGCAGCGCCGTGCCCAAGAGCAGGAGCGTCGCCGCCAGAACAAGCGTAACCAATAATCTTGCAACGTGTATATGCGAACATCCTTCCCGAGGAGTAAAGTGCTTGGGGAGGATGTTTTTACATATTCATCCTTTTTTTACAAAATACTTGTAAAATGGTAACGATTCTTGTAAAAATACAAGAGAATCTATCGAACGATTCTTCTAGAGTTCGATTAGTAAAATTCTTACAATAAAAAAGAGTTTAACTAATTGCATTCAGAGGGGGAATCTACTTGAAAAAATCATTAAAACTGGTCCTGTTCAACTCTACACTGGTTATTGGGCTGATGGCTTCCGTTCTGTCCGTTGTCCAAGTCCCGGTGCAAGGGAAAAGCAAGGAAACCTCATACCTGATCGCGTACAAAAAAGATCTTCCAGATGATTTTGAAGAACAGATTGAAGAGGCAGGGGGCAAAGTTGGAACCGTAGTTGAGGAAATAGGCATCGTATCCGCCACTTCCGACGATCCTGACTTTTTTGATAATGTAGCTGCGTTCAAGGATGTGCTGTCAGCGGAAGAAGAGCTGGAAATCTTACTGGACGAAGAGGAGCCAGAAGCCGCAGACGGTCAAATGATTACAGATGTTCCCCAGCCTGACTGGGATGACCCGGACCAAACTTACCATGATTTGCAGTGGGATGTAAAAAGGATCACCAATGATTTCGCCTCTCATGAAATAAGCAAGGGGGATTCCGGTACGGTAGTCGGCATCATTGACACGGGAATGGATTTTGATCATCCTGATTTACGGAACAATGCAGACGAGGAAGGGAGCAAGACGTTTGTTCCAGGCACTGATGACGCGTGGGATGAAAATGGTCATGGTACCCATGTAGCTGGTTCCATCGCAGGAGATGGAAAGGTATTGGGGATTGGGCCCAAATTGACCGTACGCGCCTATCGAGTCTTTGGTGCGACAGGAGGAGCGCAACAATCATGGATTACAGATGCACTGGTGGCTGCAGCCAATGATAAGGTCGATGTCGTCAACATGTCACTGGGCGGGTGGCGATGGATGGCTCACAACTATGGGGAGAAGGGTGAATCCGCATCCATTGTTGCCTACCACCGTGCTGTTCAATATGCGGTCAAGAAGGGTGTAACGGTTGTGGTTGCAGCGGGTAATGACTCCAGAGAACTTGGCAATATTAAAGACATGAGAGAATATTGGAAGGAAACATACGGATTGGATATCAAGGGACCATCTCGGGTAGTTCCAGCTCAAATACCTGGAGTGATTACGGTATCCGCTACCAACGAATGGTCAGATGAAAAGATCGCTTTCTATTCCAATTACGGCAATCCGATTGACATTGCGGCACCGGGTGGAGACAACGGTCCAGTCTATGACGAACTCTATCGGGAAGACCCAAAAGGAGATTATTTGGATAAACGCGATTTCCACTATCGCACCATTTCGACTTGGCCTACTTATTTGCCGCCATATTTCACCTCGAATTTGAAAGGCTACGCTTATTTGCATGGCACGTCGATGGCTGCGCCGAAAGTGGCTGGTATCGCTGCGGTCATTAAATCGGAACATCCGAATTACAGCCCAGTGCAGGTGGCAGCATTGATCCGGAAAACAGCAGACGATTACGGGAAAAGGGGACAAGACAAGTATTTTGGTGCCGGTGAGGCAAACATTTTTAATGCCCTTGAAGATTAATTCCTTATGGAAACCTCTGAGTGTACAGACTCAGAGGTTTTTTTTCTACTCCAATCCTTTTGGCTAGACAGCGTTCGTCCCAATCCCTTCTTCCTCGTCTCATACGACAGATCTATTTGTCTAACACTGGAAAAAGTGATCGAACGATTCAGGTGGAAATGTTTTGAAAAATCCATAGAATCATAGGTACAACACTTTTTACCAATTACACGGAGACGAGGGATGGAAAATGAAAACGTCAGTCAACGTGATGGGCATACAAGCGAAAGATATGCTGGACTGTATCGCAGCTACTTTAAAAGCAGTGATGAGAACGGGAAAAGAGCAAAAAACGATACAAGTCATTGGAGAAGAATCCACCGAGGAGCAACCAAGCGTGTTTACAGCACGAGATGCCGTTTTCTACGAAGAGAGATTGCTGACGGAAATTCCGGAGCCGAACTTTTCGCCTGGCCTGCTCGTCCATCCGAAGGTGCTGGCAGAAAAGGCAATCCAAAGTGCGGATAATCAAAATCAATCCTCAGCGAGACGAGCGGGTATTAGGCGGCCGATTCGCCAAAGAATCATAAATAGAGGACAGGCAAAAGTTTCTCGGGCAGTCTTTCCACAGGTGGAGAGCAAACAACCACGCGACATCCGAGACTTCAGATCTTCGTTATCCCCACCAGTAGAAACGGTAACGTGATCGGCATGCAGCAAAG
The DNA here is from genome assembly GCF_050467985.1 of Brevibacillus sp. NRS-1366. Lineage (NCBI taxonomy): Bacteria > Bacillati > Bacillota > Bacilli > Caryophanales > Paenibacillaceae > Brevibacillus > Brevibacillus sp. NRS-1366. The sequence continues at coordinate 51,988 of NZ_JBITPN010000063.1, forward strand.
ACTTCTTTTGTGCGTAACACTTTTGTCAGTTTGCGCATCTGGCAAATTACGTTACAATGAAACGTAAGCTTACGTAAAGAGAAGGTGATTCGCAAGATGGCATTAATTGATATTGCGGACATCAAACAAGAGATGTCCAGTATGGCTAAGCGTTTAGCAGATATCAGGGGGTCTCTTTGACCTTCCTGTAAAAGAGGAGCGGATCGGAGAACTCGAAGAGCGCATGCTTGCTCCCGATTTTTGGGACGACAATGATGCTGCGCAAAAAACGATCAGTGAGTTAAATGTCATTCGAAACCTTGTAGAAACCATGGGGAAGCTGGATTCTCAATATGAGGATCTCCAGTTGATGCTGGAGCTTGTCATCGAAGAAGGGGATACCTCGCTTATTCAGGATTTGTACGACAGTACCCAGGAGCTGAAAAAATCGTTTGAAAGCTTTGAGCTGGAACTGCTCCTCAGCGATCAATACGACAAAAACAATGCCATTTTAGAGCTGCATCCAGGAGCAGGTGGAACGGAGTCCCAGGACTGGGCTTCCATGCTTTTGCGTATGTATACTCGCTGGGGCGATGCCAAGGGCTTTAAAGTGGAAACCTTGGATTACCTGCCAGGAGACGAGGCGGGCGTTAAAAGTGTGACGCTTTTGATCAAAGGCTATAATGCGTATGGTTATCTAAAATCAGAAAAAGGGGTTCATCGACTTGTTCGGATTTCTCCGTTCGATGCTTCGGGACGCCGTCATACTTCCTTTGTTTCTTGCAACGTCCTGCCGGAAATCGAAGACGATACGGCTGTAGACATTCGTTCGGAGGACCTTAAAATTGACACCTATCGCTCAAGTGGCGCAGGGGGTCAGCATATCAACACGACAGACTCCGCAGTCCGGATTACGCACTTGCCTTCGGGCATCGTTGTTACTTGCCAAACAGAGCGCTCTCAGATCAAAAACCGTGAGCGAGCGATGAAAATGCTGACAGCGCGACTGTTTGAGCGCAAACGGGAGGAACAGGAGAAGACGCTTGCAGCAATCCAGGGTGAGCAAAAAGACATCGCCTGGGGAAGCCAGATCCGTTCTTATGTCTTTCACCCGTACAGCCTCGTCAAAGATCATCGGACCAACGTTGAGGTAGGCAACGTGCAGGCAGTTATGGATGGGGAGATTGACACGTTCATTGATGCTTATTTACGCGCACAGATTAATCGCTAAAATACCTTCGAGGGAAAACTCCTTTTGCGGCATGGATTCCATGCCGTATTTTCCTGTACTCATAAACAGAGAAAAAGGCCATTTACAAAATGTGATATACTTCAGAAAAAGACGCTACTTTAAAGGAGAGAGAAGGATGTTATACGCTGCATTTTTATCGATTATTGACCAGGATTTGAATGCAAAGGTCAGACCTGCTCATCTGGAATATGTGAATGAACTTTACAAGCAAGGCAAAGTATTCATGGCAGGCCCGTTTACGGATAAGACGGCAGGTCTTGTCATTTACAAGGCTGAGTCACTGGAAGAAGCCCGTAAATTGGCAGAAGCAGATCCAGTTATTGTCGAAGGAGCTCGTACACTTGAGCTTCGTGAATGGAGTCCGCTCGAATTTCCTTTGAACTAATTTCCATTTTGAACAGGAATGATAAATCCTCACAGGAGGCATACTTAGCAAAGAAATATCCGAAAAAGGAGGGAACAGCCTTGAAACGTTTTCCATTTGCAATCATGGCGGCTGTACTCGTATTCTCGCTAAGTGCCTGTGCAGGTAAAACAGCTCAACCACCAGCTACCCAACCTTCGACTCCACCACCAGCAACCACACCACCAGCGACCACAGCACCATCTGGCAGCTATGATGCTGCAACTGCAGAAGCACTCTTCAAAAATACTTGTGCAGGCTGCCACGGTCAAACACTGGAAGGTGCAGTTGGTCCCAATCTCCAAAAGATTGGTGGAGAATTAACGAAGGATCAGATTTTAGAAGTATTGAATAAAGGTAAAGGTGCGATGCCGCCGGGATTGGTAAAAGGTGCGGACGCAGAAAACATAGCTGCATGGCTGGCAGATAAAAAATAGTGTGGATCCAACCAGGAGCGCTCGAGTAAATCGGGCGCTTTTTTGCGTTCACTTGTTTTTAGGGTTGTATTCCGTATGAATTTTTATTATTATTCATGTATAAAAATACAGAACGATGGAAAAGGGGAGAAGAGCATGGTTCGGGTCGGAATTGTGGGAGCTACTGGCTACGGAGGAGCGGAATTGATCCGTGTCTTGGCAGGGCATCCTGAGGCTCAAATAACGAATTTATATTCAAGCTCTGCGGATGGAGAGGCATTGGAAAAAACATTTCCCCACGTAACAGGTTTGGGATTGCCGTTGCTGTCTCCGATTGATGCTGCCAAGATGAGCGCTGATAATGATGTCATTTTTTTGGCTACTCCTGCTGGGGTGAGTGCTGAATTGACGCCGCAACTAATGGAGCAGGGAGTCAAAGTAATCGACTTGTCCGGTGATTTCCGGTTGGACAGCGCAGATGTGTATAAAACCTGGTACAAACGAGAGGCTGCCCCTGCCGAATGGGTACAAAAAGCAGTATACGGCCTAACGGAGTGGAACCGCGAGCAGGTGGCGGGAGCGAGTCTGATCGCGAATCCAGGATGCTATCCTACTGCTGCATTGCTTGCCATGCTCCCACTGATGAAAAGCGGATGGGTACAGCCGAATAGCTGGATTGTCGATGCGAAGTCGGGTGTATCAGGAGCAGGTCGCGGTATGTCTCTGGGTGTTCACTACAGTGAAATCAATGAAAGCATTCATGCATACAAAGTATCCAAACATCAGCATACGCCAGAGATCGAGCAGGAGCTGCTACGACAAAGTGGTGTGGAGGCAATCGTGCAGTTTACGCCTCATCTGGTGCCGATGACGCGGGGAATTTTGGTCACTGCATACGGACAATTAACGGCGGACGTAACACAGGAACAAATCCAGGACCTGTATACATCCACCTATGCGGATAAGCCTTTCGTACGGGTGCGCCCTGCCGGTAGTCATCCCCATACAAAAGAGGTATACGGTTCCAACTATTGTGACATTGCCGTCCATGTCGATGAGCGCACAGGTCGAGTCATTCTCTTGTCCGTAATCGATAATGTGGTAAAAGGTGCGGCTGGTCAAGCGGTGCAAAATATGAATGTCATGTTCGCGTTGCCAGAAAAAGCAGGATTGCCGCTCGTACCGGCGTTTCCGTAAGAGGAGGAGCACGGATGCAAGGAATCGTAGTCATCAAATGTGGAGGCAGCACGATGGATCAACTGCCAGATCATTTTTTTCAAGCGATAGCGAAGCTGCAAGCAGCGGGAGGGCAGCTTGTCATCGTACACGGAGGTGGACCTGCCATTAATGGGATGCTTGATCAGGTTCAGATCACGCCCCAATTTGTGAATGGACTGCGTGTCACGTGTGAAGATACGCTGCGTGTCGTAGAGATGGTGTTGTGTGGAAGCATTAATAAAGCCTTGGTGCGACGCTTGACACAAGCAGGGGCCAAGGCGTGGGGCGTAAGTGGAATCGACGGCCAGACGCTGGTGGCAGAAAAAACGACCAGGCCATTAGGATTGGTTGGGGAAATAAAACAGACGAATACGGCCATTCCCGTGGCGATTTTGGATCAGGGCTACGTGCCTGTCATTGCTCCCCTTGCTGTTAGTGAAGATGCGATCCAAGCTTTTAACATCAATGCTGATGTAGCTGCCGGAGCGATTGCAGCTGCACTCTCGGCTGAAAAACTGATTATGGTGACCGACGTTCCGGGCATCATGCGCCCTCAAGCAGATGGAAGCAAGGCGGTTGTAACAGAGACTAGTGCCAGCGAGATCAAAGAAATGATCGCAGATGAGGTTATTACTGGCGGAATGATTCCGAAGGTTCAGGCAGCACTTGATGCACTTGGCCAAGGTGTTGAACAGGTTGTGATTTGCCGGGGGACCGCAGAAGATCTTTTGTCCGTGTGCAACGGAGAAGCTGTTGGTACAACGGTCAGAATGAATGTAAACCAAACGTTGTAAATGGGAGTTCAAAAAGGAGGTCTAGATTATGAGTACAGTAACAGCACCAATGCATCTCATGAATAACTATGCAAGATGGCCCATTAGCTTGGTGAAAGGGAAGGGTAACCAGGTATGGGATGACCAAGGCAAGCAGTATTTAGACTTCACTTCGGGAATCGCGGTAACCTCCTTGGGGCACGTTCCACCAAAAGTAACAGCCAAGCTGCATGAGCAACTGGATACATTGTGGCATTGCTCCAATTTGGTGCATATTCCGCAGCAAGGGATCCTGGCGGAAAAACTGAGCCGCTTATCCGGATTGGACCAAGCTTTTTTCTGCAATAGCGGAGCGGAGGCGAATGAAGGCTTGATCAAGCTGGCGCGAAGATACGCCCAAAAGGTGAAAGGGAATGATCGCTACGAAATCATTACGTTCGAGCAGTCTTTCCACGGCCGTACGCTAGCTACACTGACCGCGACTGGTCAAGAGAAAGTAAAAGACGGGTTCGCTCCATTGCCACAAGGCTTTGTAACCGTACCATACAACGATTTGGCAGCAGTCCAATCCGCCATTACAGAGAAAACCTGCGCGATTATGCTGGAATTGGTTCAAGGCGAAGGCGGCGTTCATCCAGCAGAAGAGAAGTGGGTGAAGGCACTGCGCGACTTGTGCGATACCCATGGTCTGCTGCTCCTGGTAGATGAGATTCAGACCGGGATCGGACGTACCGGAACCTGGTTTGCTTTTCAGCAGTACGGAGTGAAGCCAGACGCGATCTCGCTTGCAAAAGGATTGGGGAGCGGTTTCCCGATTGGAGCAGTCGTGGCAACGAAGGAAGTGGCAGAAGCATTCGCACCAGGTACACATGGGACGACTTTCGGCGGGAACCCATTGGCTGCAACGGCTGGGATTGCCACCCTGGAGACAATGGAAGAAGAACAGATTCTGGGGCGTATAGCTCATATTCATACCATGCTAATGGGTGAGCTGGAGAAGCTAAAAGCAGAGCATCCAGACAAGGTATCCACGATTCGCGGAAAAGGGCTGCTTTTGGGAGTGGAATTGGCGATCCCGGCAGCAAATGCTGTAGCGTATGCACGGGAAAAAGGCGTTATCCTGCTCATGGCGGGACCTCAAGTAGTCAGGCTGCTTCCTTCCTTTGTGACTACGGAGGCAGAGGTGCAGCAGGCAATAGCAGTCCTGGGCGAGGCACTGTCGCAAGAGTAAAGAAAATATTGTGCGCATTGGAAAAATGCAACGAGTGGTCCAAGTCAAAAAACTCGTTGCATTTTTATAATGTTGAATGTATATTAATACAAAGAGTTGCATAAATTTTCGGTAGGAAACACAAAAATGTGAATGTCTTATTCACATGCCGTCGCCATATTTCTATGGTTTGTGCCCAATGGAGAGGAGTGGCTTCATAGATGGATAGAGAAAATAAAGGATTTGGAACAGGATATCTCACGCTGGAGAGCGGTGAGGTTTTCACGGGAACCCTTTACGGAGCCCCTATGAATGGATTTGGAGAAGTGGTTTTTACTACAGGAATGACTGGTTATCAGGAAGTAATGTCAGACCCTTCCTTTGCGGGTCAAATCGTTACATTCACATACCCTTTGATCGGGAACTACGGAATCAATGAAAAAGATTATGAAGCAGCGAAGCCAGCCCTTACAGGAATGATTGTCAGCGAGCTGTGCTTGGAACCGAGTCACTATGAGTCTACGAAAACCTTGGCAGAGGCAGCCGAGGAATTTGGTTTTCCCATTTTGGTTGGAATTGATACACGCACGATTACCAAGCGTGTTCGTCAAAACGGTCCGTTATTTGGAGTCATATCCGATCAGCCTATGAAAGCAGAAGAGGTTGTGTCACTGCGCAACAAGCATGCGAAAAAGTCGCTGGTAGCCAATGTGTCAAGTCAACAGATCGAGCGCTATCCGGGTACGGGTGAGCATGTAGTACTGGTGGATCTGGGCATGAAGCAATCGATTGTGGATGCACTCTTGGCACTGGGATGCCGTGTTACCGTCGTGCCGTTTGATACCTCGATCGAACAAATCAACTCGCTGTCACCAGACGGTTTGATGTTTTCCAATGGGCCTGGAGATCCAGAGCATCTGCTTGCTTATTGCAGTGAATGGCGTAAAGCGGTGGAGCAATATCCGACACTTGGCATTTGCCTGGGGCACCAGGTGCTCGCTCTCATGTACGGCGGGAAAACGGAAAAACTCGCTTACGGTCATCGCGGCGGAAACCATCCGGTCAAGGATCTGGTGACTGGAAAAGTATACATGACCTCGCAAAACCACGGATATGTGGTGAAAGAGGAGTCTTTGGAAGCATCTGAGCTGATCGTTTCGTACCGGAATGTCAACGATGGTTCTGTCGAGGGGCTTCGCCACAAAAGCTTGCCTGTTTGCAGTGTGCAGTACCATCCGGAAGCGCATCCCGGGCCTAGCGACACTTCCCACATTTTTCACCAATTTCTAAAGTCCATGCGTGAAGTAGGAGCGAAGACATATGCCTAAATTGCCACACATTCATAAAGTTTTGGTTATCGGTTCTGGCCCGATCGTCATTGGCCAGGCAGCAGAATTTGATTACGCAGGTGCACAGGCCTGCCTTTCCTTGAAGGAAGCAGGTGTGCAGGTGGTGCTGGTAAACAACAATCCGGCCACGATCATGACAGATGAGCAAGTAGCGGACAAAGTGTACCTGGAGCCGCTCACGGTGGAATCCGTGACAGCAATTATCGCCAAAGAGCGACCTGATGGTCTTCTGCCTACCTTGGGCGGCCAAACAGGGCTCAATCTTGCTGTTTCCTTGGCTGAAGCAGGTGTTTTGGAAACATATAACGTGCAGCTGCTCGGAACGCCGCTCGAAGCCATTCAAAACGGGGAAGACCGTGAGCTGTTCAAACAATTGATGCAACAAATCGGTGAGCCTGTACCAGAGAGTGACACGGTGGAATCCGTGGAAGCGGCTATCGCATTCGCCAATTCGATTGGCTATCCTGTCATCGTTCGTCCTGCCTACACGCTCGGCGGTGCTGGCGGCGGAATCGCGGAGGATGAGGAAACGCTGCGAAAAGTAGCTGCTGGTGGTATTGCGGCAAGCCCGATTGGTCAAGTATTGATTGAGCGCAGCGTCAAAGGCTGGAAAGAAATCGAATACGAAGTCATGCGGGACGCAAACGATACGTGTATTATCGTTTGCAATATGGAAAATCTCGATCCGGTGGGAATTCATACCGGCGACAGCATTGTAGTCGCTCCCTCCCAAACCTTGACCGACCGCCAGTATCAAATGCTGCGCAGCGTTTCTACAAAGGTTATTCGCTCGCTGGGTGTCGTCGGCGGTTGCAACATTCAGTTTGCTCTTGATCCTCTGTCGGATCGTTATGTATTGATTGAAGTCAATCCACGGGTGAGCCGTTCCAGTGCGCTCGCTTCCAAAGCTACCGGATATCCGATTGCCCGTATCGCGGCAAAGCTGGCACTCGGCTACGGACTAGACGAGGTATTGAACCCGATTACGGGTTATACGTACGCAAGCTTTGAGCCGGCATTGGACTATATCGTGGTGAAAATCCCGCGGTTCCCGTTTGACAAGTTTCCACTCGCAGATCGCAAGCTGGGCACTCAGATGAAAGCGACCGGTGAAGTCATGTCTATCGCTCGCAATCTGGAAGCGGGACTTTTAAAAGCCGTTCGCTCATTGGAGCAGGGGTGCACGCACTTGTCTCGACCTGAGCTGGCCGATTGGACGCGTGAGGAGATTACGCATGCTCTGCAAGAAGCGACGGACATTCGTCTGTTTGTGTTTGCAGAAGCGATCCGCAAAGGCTTTACCGAACAAGAGCTGCACAGCTTGACAGGTGTCGATCCGTTTTTCTTGCGCAGCTTGCGCAAAATAGTGGATCTCGAAGTAAAATTGGCAAGCAACAAGGGTTTCGAGGTATCTCCAGAATTGTTGCTGGAAGCCAAGCGGCGCGGTTTTGCAGATGAAACGATTGCTTCTCTCGCAGGCTCCACACCGGCCAAGATCAAGGAATGGCGTCAAAAGGCTGGGGTTACTCCAACCTATAAAATTGTAGATACATGCGCGGCCGAATTTGATGCGCAAACACCTTACTACTATTCAGACTGGCAGGGTGTAGACGAAGTAGAGGCTTTGTCAGGTCGCAAAGTACTCGTGCTAGGCTCTGGCCCGATCCGGATCGGACAGGGGATCGAATTTGACTATTGCTCTGTTCATGCTGCCAAGTCACTGCAGGCGAGCGGAATTGCCGCAGTTGTCGTGAACAACAACCCGGAAACGGTCAGTACGGACTATGAAACGGCGGATCACCTTTATTTTGAGCCGCTTCACGTGGAAGATGTGCTGCATATCGCCGAGCATGAGCAAGTAGAGGGCGTTATGGTGCAGTTCGGCGGACAAACGGCGATCAATCTGGCTGCGAAGCTGGAGCAAGCGGGCCTCAAGGTGATGGGAACGTCACTTTCCGCGATTGAGCGGGCAGAGGATCGTGAGTTGTTCTACGCGATGCTGCGCAAGCTGGACATTCCACACATTCCAGGTAAAGGGGTCTCTTCTCTGGAGGACGCTACATCGATTGCCGAAGAGATCGGCTTCCCGGTTCTGATGCGGCCGTCTTATGTCATTGGCGGTCAAGGCATGATGGTTGTCCATAATATCGAAGAACTGTCTGCAACGATCAACGACTGGCTGAATCATCCTGAAAGCAGCGCGTTTTTCCCACTGCTGGTAGACAAATACGTGCCGGGCCGCGAAGCAGAAGTAGACGCAGTATGCGATGGCGAGTCCGTAATCATCCCAGGCATCTTCCAGCACGTAGAGAAGGCGGGTATTCACTCAGGGGATAGCGTGGCGTTGTTCCCGGCACCAAAGCTCTCGGATGAAATCAAGCAAAAAATCGCCAGCTACACCGAAGCGATCGCACACGAAATGGGTGCTGTTGGTCTGATCAATATCCAGTTTGTGATTGATGGCAGTACGGTGTACGTGCTGGAGGTAAACCCGCGTGCTTCGCGTACGGTACCGATTACAAGCAAAGTAACAGGCATTCCAATGGTTCAACTGGCGGTTCGCGCTCAGTTGGGAGAAAAGCTGGCAACGATGGGATACGGCACAGGACTTTTGCCTGACATTCCGTTCTCCGTCGTAAAAGCTCCCGTGTTCTCGACCGTGAAGCTGAATGGCGTAGATCCTGTCTTGGGTCCAGAAATGAAATCGACGGGCGAGGTGCTTGGCTTGGGGCGCTCGTTTGAAGAGGCTGCTGGAAAAGCATTCGCATTCAAGGATAATCTCTACGGTGACTGGCAAAAGGGCGATTTGGTCATTGTGTCTCTGGCCGATGGCGACAAGCAAGATGAGCTTTGCCAATCGATCGGACAGCTGCAAAAGGAAGGTGCCGTGTTGGTAGCGACTCCGGGAACAGCCAGCTGGCTGGAAGCAAACGGGGTAGCAGTGAGCCACGTGGTAGCCGAAGAGCCTAAGCTTACCACTCTTTTACAAAAGGAAAAAGCGGCTTTTGCGCTCGTAACTGCAACAAAAGGAAATCGCCCGGGACGTACCGGATTTGCTTTGCGCAGTCGGATGGTACAGCAAGGCGTACCGCAGTTCTTTTCCGTTGATACATTCGATTTGTACGTGAAGTCTATTATGAAGAAAAGAGGTGGCTCGCATGCAGCCTGTGAAGATATTGGAACACTTTCAAAACTTACCGCTCAGCAAGCATAAAGGAAAGGATTTCCTGCGCGTTGACGAATTTAATGGAGAAGAACTGATGGAGCTTCTCCATCTGGCGGCACATATCAAGCAATTGCAAAAGCTGGGGCAGCCATTCCAGCCGTTGATGGGCAAGACATTGGGCATGATCTTTGACAAAGCTTCTACCCGCACTCGCGTCTCCTTTGAGGTGGGGATGCACCAATTGGGTGGCCTCGGAATGTTTATGAGTGGAAAAGAACTGCAATTGGGTCGTGGAGAGCCGATCAGTGACACTGCCAAAGTACTTTCCCGCTACGTAGATGCGATCATGATTCGCACCTTCTCCCACTCGTATGTGGAGGAGCTTGCTGAGCATGCGTCTATCCCGATTATCAATGGACTGACCGATCTGTACCATCCGTGCCAAGCGATGGCTGATATGCTGACCATCTGGGAGCACAAAGGAAGACTCAAAGGCGTCAAGCTGGCGTACGTAGGCGATGGAAACAATGTAGCGAATTCACTCGTGCTGGCAGCCGTCCTCTTGGGTATGGATGTACGAGTGGCGACACCAGCGGGTTATGAAATGGACGCTGCCATTTTTGCAAAAGCATGCGAGTACGCAAAAAACAGCGGTGGAAGCATGATGGCGACAAACGATCCGATCGAAGCAGTAGCGGGAGTAGATGCGGTGTACACAGACGTTTGGACCAGCATGGGCTTTGAAGCGGAAAATGAGATTCGGTTGAAAGCCTTCGCCGAATACCAAGTGAATGAGAAATTGGTAGCTCATGCAGACCGTGACTATCTCTTCTTGCACTGCTTGCCGGCACACCGCGGCGAAGAGGTGACTGCCGAAGTCATTGACGGATCTCGCTCTGTGATCTTTGACCAAGCAGAAAATCGCCTTCATGCACAAAAAGCGATTTTGGCCGCGCTGGTGTGAAGATAGTTCTAGGTATTTAGAACTACAATGAATTAAATCCAATAGACTATGAAACTATGATTGCCGAATTTTGTCACTTATGTGTAAAATATAGGTATGAAAGTCGCAAGGAAGTACGGACTTTATTTGGTCGCTTTGTCCGTATGGAGCCAGTAGCGAATCCGCCCTTTTCCGTAATGGAGAAGGGAAAGAGGAGCAGAGGCTGTACCTGGTCGCTTGGCCTCTGCATCAAACAGTAGCGAAGCCAGCTTTCTCCACTATGTACGAAGGAGGGGAAATAGATATGAAAAAATGGTTCGCAGCAATTATGATGGTGGTTGCTATCGTAGCGGCTACTTCTGCAAACTGGCACGTAGGATAAAGAAAAAGCAAAAAACACCGCTTCGTTTGTAAGTGGTGTTTTTCGCTACTTTGTGGAGGTATATGCCTTGCTACTAGACATTATTTTGGTTTCGTTTGTAATCGCATTTCTAAGAGGTGGCCGAATAAAGGCGGTACCAACGTTTAACCATATTATCTTTCTGGTTATTAGTATACTTCTTCAATTTACGGCTGTTTTTTTTCATGGAATAGCGGGTATTTTTATATCGGCTGCCTACGTAGCGATGATCTGCTTCTTTTATTCAAATAGAGAACATGAGGACATCAGGATTTTTATGATAGGCTGGTTCCTTAATGCAATCGTGATTTGGCTAAATGGGGGACGTATGCCCATTGACTTAGATCAAGCCAAAAAATTGCCTTTCTCTATTGAACCATTAGTAAATGGAACAGATTTTAAACACAGTGTATTAACGAATGAAACCCTCTTGCCTTTCTTGGGCGACATAATCTACATGCCGTCCATTATTCCTCGAATTATAAGTATTGGTGACTTATTTATTATGTTAGGAGCGTTCTTGCTTGTTCAACGCATCACCAATAGACCCATTTCTTTAATAAAACTGCGAGAAGGTAAAAGCTATGTTGCGAAACATTAGTTCTATTCATTTTCTTAAATCGATGTTTGTACAATACTGTCTACCTTTAACAGCAGTTATCATTTTAATTTCGACCTTACCTGATTGGGAGATTCGGAACCACTGGAGCGTATTGTTTATTTTCACAGCCTTAACTATTTTTGGTACTTTCGCTCCAGTGAGTACCTTAAATGCACGTTTAACGATTAATAATGCTGTGATTTTTGCAGGTATTCTTCTCTATGGAATATGGATAGCAGTTTGGGCAGCAGTTATTGAACAATTGATTATGGTTTTTTTGTTCCGACACTCGTTTAAAAAATTATTATACAACAGTGGTCAAATCTTATTAACTCTTTGGGTTGTTGGCAAGCTCAATATACTGGCAACCGAGTATTCGATTCCGTGGATGATTGCAGATATAGTCCTTATTTTCGTTTACTGGTTCATGAATACTGGTTTAGTTGCGATAGGAATTTCTCATTTTTTTAAAGTCAAATGGTACCCGACAATTAATAGTATGATTAAGGCTGGAACAGGTACTTATTTTGTCTTGATGATGATTGGTAGTATGGGAGCTCGTCTAGAGCAAACATATGGAATACTTGCACTTATCCCGCTTGTAGCAACGATCTATACGTTAAACATCGTTTTTCACCAATACTACGACAGCCTCAATAAACTCCAACAAAAAGTAGAAGAGGTCAAATCTTTCAATCACAAGTTCCTAACCGCCATGGCTGCTTCTATTGACGCACGCGATCGCTACACGAGCGGTCATTCCCAACGAGTTGCACACTGGGGTAGAGAAATTGCAAGTGACATAGGACTCTCTGAGGAAAAAGTGGAAGAGATTTATATCGGTGGAATTCTGCACGACATCGGTAAAATCGGTATTGAAGATGAGATTCTCAATAAAAAAGGAAAATTAACACCAGAGGAATACGACAAGATTAAGCAGCACACGGTGATTGGATACGAGATTATTTTGCAGGCCGGCATGTTTAATGAATTACTCCCCGCGATCCGTTCTCACCATGAGCGAATCGACGGTAGGGGTTATCCGGATGGTTTGGTCGGGGATGAGATTCCGCTGATGGCAAAAATATTAGCGATCTCGGATGCGTTCGATGCCATGGTTGCGGACAGACCTTATCGAAAAGGGCTGCCGGTAGAAGAAGCGCTGCAGGAAATCAAAAGGGGGTCCGGAACACAGTTTGATCCCCTTTTAGCAAAACACTTCATTGGAATAGTGGAGAGGCTCCCGAAAGAAGAGCTGAAAAGCATTATCGGACAAGAAACGAATTCAAAAAAACAGTTACAGGAGGCCGTTAAGTAAATTTGCCTCTTGTAGCTGTTTTTTCATGCAATGGGATGCATATTAACTCCAAATGCGCTTGATATGGCGATCGTTTTCCGTGCAGGTTAGCAAAAAAACGTCAGGATTGCTGAGCTGTTGCCACTCTTTGAAACCAAACTGATCGTCAACCGATTTCATGAGCAGAGTCAGCAAACACCCATGGGAAACCAAAACGATATGGTTTGCATCTCCAGAGAGGACTTCTTTAAGGAGCTCATTGACGCGATGAATAGCAGTCTTGCTGGATTCACCCCCCCTGTAGCAGAGAGAAAGATCATCAAAAGTATCCCGCAGTCGATCCAGCCAATCTTCCATAGGCTGCCCGGACAAAACACGCTCTTCTAAACGCTGGTCCTGCTCAATCATGAGCCCGCGCTCTTCGGCAAGGGGCTGGATGGTTGCAATCGCCCGGCGGAAGGGGCTGGAGACAATTCGATCAATCGGATGCGTATCGAAAAAGGGTACCAACTGCTCAGCTTGTTCAACCCCGCTTGTTGTGAGTGGCGCCTCTGCCGCTTGCCCAGTAGCCTGACAGTGACGGACGAGATATATATGTTTCATGGTAGCCCTCCTGCCCTTTGTTTTAAAAGTCAAAACGATTTGAAAGCAGTTACTTCTATAAATAGTGTATCATCATATATTATCCAACTTGTGTAAAAAACAATAAGTGTTTCACGGCCAGCTTCCGACACGTACTCCCGAAAATCATTTCCGCTCAAGAAGCTGGAGCGTTTTCTCCTTTTTCCTCCCCTCCACTACAGTCTGAACAACGCAGTCAACGTATTTTTCTCGTTAAAAACGTCCTTTTGTGTTCGTCTTGCATCCGTGCTGGAAACGATACATACTAAACATATAGTTCCATTTTTTTGAAGAGGTGAGAGAAACATGGTGCCTACCTATCAAGATGCTGAAATGATTCTTAAACTTTACGACCAGTACGAATCCGAGCGGTTGCGAGCAGCCAAGTCGTGGTTCACCACAGAGCTTGCCGATGACGAATTGAGTCCCGAAGCGTTTTGGACCCGTTTCCCCAAAGGCAGTGAGGGCTTTACCCATTTTGTCGCATTGTATGGTTTCTTTGAGATGGTGGGTGTATTGCATAAAAACGGTCTTATACATCCAGATTTGCTATTCGATATGTGGTTCATCAATGGATTTTATCAAAAGATGTACCCGATCATTGCAGATTGGAGAGGCCAAGGAGATATTCACGTAGCGGAGAATTTCGAGCGATTGGCTCTGGCTGAGCTGGAGTGGATTCGAGGGCACAAGGGCGCGGAGTACGTACCGCAAGTGCCTTATGCAGAAAATGCAAGATAAAGAAAGAGATGCCGGACAGGACTACGATCTTGTTCGGCTGTTTTTATAGGCGATCTTACCTGACATTGTCTTTGAAAATATAACGAACATCGAATAAAAAGGGTTGTATTTTTATTAATCCATTTGTATAATTACTCACATAAGAGATACTTCGAAACGGGGAGAGAGAATAATGGCAAAAGATAAAATTGTTTTGGCCTATTCGGGCGGTTTAGATACATCGGTAGCAATTAAATGGCTTCAAGAAACATACAACTATGATGTAATTGCGGTAGCTCTGGATGTCGGGGAAGGGAAAGACCTGGATTTCGTTCAGAAAAAAGCACTGCAAGTGGGCGCTTTGAAATCCATCGTAGTAGATGCGAAGGAAGCATTTGCCGAGGAATTCGTACTGCCAGCATTGAAAGCAAACGCCATGTATGAAGGCAAGTACCCATTGGTATCCGCTCTGTCGCGCTACCTGATTTCTCGCGTGCTCGTTGAAATCGCGGAAAAAGAAGGTGCTGTAGCGGTTGCTCATGGCTGCACCGGAAAAGGAAACGACCAAGTGCGTTTCGACGTTTCTTTCACAGCACTGAACCCAGATATCAAAATCGTGGCACCTGTTCGTGAATGGGGCTGGACGCGCGATGAAGAGATCGAATATGCGAAAAAGAACAACATTCCAATTCCAATCGATCTGGACAATCCATACAGCATTGACCAAAACCTGTGGGGCAGAAGCTGCGAGTGCGGTGTTCTCGAAGATCCGTGGGCAGCACCACCAGAAGGTGCATACGATCTGACAAAATCGATTGCAGACGCGCCTGATGAGGCAGAAGAAATCGAAATCTCCTTTGTACAAGGTAAGCCAACAGCACTAAATGGGGAAGAACTGCCTTTGTCCGAGCTCATTCTGAAGCTGAACAAAATAGCAGGCAACCATGGTGTAGGCCGCATTGACCATGTAGAAAACCGTCTGGTTGGCATCAAGTCCCGTGAAGTATACGAGACACCTGCTGCAACTACACTTATTTTGGCTCACCGTGAGTTGGAATTCCTGACTCAACCGCGTGAAGTTGCGCAGTTCAAGCCAATCGTGGAGCAAAAATTGGCACAGGTAATTTACGAAGGACTCTGGTTCTCGCCAATTCGCAACGCAGTTCAGGCATTCATTGAAGAAACACAAAAACACGTAACTGGCTTAGTTCGCGTGAAGCTGCACAAAGGACATGCGATCGTCGTAGGTCGTAAATCCGCTTCTTCGCTCTACAGCCATGAGCTGGCAACCTACAATGCTGGCGACCAGTTCGATCATAAAGCAGCGCTCGGCTTCATCAAGCTGTGGGGTCTGCCAACCAAGGTTTATGCACAAGTAAACGAAGGTGTTCTGCATGAAAACATGAACACGGACATCAAGATTTTGGATGAAAAGGATGCGATCAAGCAATGAAACTCTGGGGAGGACGCTTCACGAAGCCGACGAATCAGCTCGTAGAAGAGTATACCGCTTCTATTTCTTTCGACCAGAAAATGTGGCGACAGGACATCGTCGGCAGCCTAGCTCATGTAGCCATGCTGGGTAAGTGCGGCATCCTGCCGATGGAGGAAGTAAGACAGATCATTGCTGGTCTGAAAAAGGTAAAGGACAAAATCGAGCGTGGGCAGGCTGAGTTCCTGGTGGCCCACGAAGATGTCCACATGAATATTGAAAAGATGCTGATCGAGGAAATCGGACCGGTGGGGGGCAAGCTCCACACCGGTCGGAGCCGGAACGACCAGGTCTCATTGGATATGCACCTGTTCCTCAGAGAAAAGCTGATGGAGATTATTCAGCTCGCGATGTATCTGCAGGAAGCATTGATCGAGCAGGCCAATCAACATCTGGATACCGTTATGCCTGGATATACTCATCTGCAACGTGCGCAGCCGGTTCTGTTCGGCTATCACTTGATGGCGTATGTCTCCATGCTGCAGCGTGACATTGAGCGCATGACAGAAACCTGGAGACGGGTGAATGTGCTGCCGCTCGGCGCTGGTGCATTGGCTGGGACGACCTTCCCGATTGATCGTACATTTGTAGCAGAGATGCTGCAATTTGACGGAATCTATCAAAACAGCATGGATGCCGTGAGCGATCGCGACTTTATCGTAGAATTTTTGGCGGATTCTTCATTGATCATGACGCACTTGTCACGTTTGTGCGAGGAATTGGTTATCTGGAGCAGTCAGGAGTTTTCATTTGTGGAGCTAGACGATGCGTTCTGCACAGGTTCTAGCATCATGCCGCAAAAGAAAAATCCGGATGTAGCAGAATTGGTCCGTGGTAAAACAGGCCGTGTGTACGGAAATCTGTTTGGTCTGTTGACTGTGCTGAAAGGTTTGCCATTGGCGTACAACAAGGACATGCAGGAAGACAAGGAAGGCATGTTTGATACGGTTGCGACGATCCATGGCGCTCTCGCTCTGTTGACTCCAATGATTCAGACCATGCAGGTAAGAGCAGAGCGTATGCGTCAGGCTGTGACCAATGATTTCTCCAATGCTACTGATTTGGCGGATTACTTGGTACGCAAGGATATGCCGTTCCGTGAGGCACACGAGGTAGTAGGCAGAACCGTTCTGTACTGCATCGAGCAACAAAAATACCTTTTGGATCTGACACTGGAAGAATTCCAGAGCTTTTCGGGAATGATCGGTGCCGATGTCTATGAGGCGCTGGCAGTAGAGACGGTGGTCAATGCCCGTAATGTATTGGGAGGCACGGCTCGCAATCAAGTAGAGGCTCAAATCGCTTGGTACCGCGAGAAGCTGGTGGACACTCATGCATGGGTAGACAAAAATAGTCAAAAAGTCATGATTGAATCTTTGATTGATGTTGGTTCACCAGCGTGATATAGTAGTTTTTATAAACGGATAGGCGATGCGCCTGTCCGTTTATTTTTTTCATAGAAAAAAATGCCGCAATCCCTCGAAACGGGGCACGGCATTTTTTAGTAAGAACCTATTTTACAGACACATCCGCAAGATTTGCGCAACGTCTTCACTCGACAGCTTTTTGAAATTGCCGATTGGCCCATAAGGTGTCGCTTTTTCTGCCATCAGTTGCAGATGCTGGTCATCTATTTGATAGTCAGCCAAGCGGGTAGGGGCACCAATCCGCGCAAAGAACGCCTCGGTCGCCGCGATTCCTTCCAGAGCGACTTCATCGTCTGTTTTGCCAGACGGATCGACATTCCATACTTCGACGGCAAAGCGGACAAAGCGAGCCACGTTTTCAGGGTATACATAGCGCATCCATTTCGGGAAAATGATCGCCAGGCCACCACCGTGCGGGATGTCATAAACGGCACTTACCGCATGTTCAATGGAATGGGTAGCCCAATCGGTTTCCACACCGACAGGCAATGTGCCATTCAGTGCCATGGTACCGCAATAGAGGATATTGGCACGAGCATCATAGTCCTCGGGATTGGCCAGGACGCGATCCGCATTTTCGATGACGGTTTTCATGATGGATTCCGCTATGCGCGACTGCAGCGGAATTTCGGTAGTATGGGTGAAATATTGTTCGAATACGTGCGACAGGATATCGCTGATTCCATAGATCGTCTGATCGCGAGGAACGCTGAACGTATTTTCTGGATCCAGAATAGAAAACGCCGGGAAGGTCGTCGTTCCTCCATGCTTTTCTTTTGTTTCCCAATTGGTAATGACGCTGCCTCTGTTCATCTCTGAGCCAGTTGCAGCTAAGGTAAGGACAGTTCCCAGGGGCAGAGCATCTGTAGCTTGTGCTTTTCGTGTATAGAAGTCCCAGACATCGCCTTCATAAGGGACACCGACAGCTACTGCTTTGGCTGCGTCAATAACGCTGCCGCCACCTACTGCCAAAATCCAATTGACGCCTTCCTCACGGCACAGCTCAATTCCTTTTTGCACTGTACTAAGGCGCGGGTTAGGCTCGACGCCGGACAGCTCTACGATACGGCAACCCGCTTCTTGAAGAAGGGAGACGACTTTTTCATAAAGGCCCGTACGCTTGATGCTGCCGCCTCCGTATACCAATAGTACGGTGAGCCCAAGTTGTTTGGCTTTTTCTTGTAATACGGATAGCTGGCCCCGTCCGAACAGTAATTGGGTAGGGTTTTGGTATGCAAATGAATTCATCTTGCATGCTCCTTTCCACAGTTCACTCGTTCCCATTGTAGCTAACAGTTTGGAAGGAAGCTAGCTAGCGGTGTGCTGCCGGGACTTTTAGGCACAATTTCTTGTCGGTTTGAAACGAATCAAAGCGGTTTCGACAAGAAATGAGAGATTTAGTGGATTCCATCAGCGAAGCAGGGTGGTATAATATATAGGATGGACTTTCTCGCTGTTTTCAGGCAAGATGCAGCAGCGGGAGGTAGAGAGATGAGGGGATTTGTCGAATTGGCCCCGTTATAGGACGATTTCGACAAGATAAAATAAATCAGGATCAAGAGATAGAATGGATCTGACAATGTAGGATGTGATTGACTTGATCGAGATGTTTGACGTATGGAAGACATACCCAAACGGCACCAGTGCGTTAAAGGGTGTGAACATTCGGATTGAAAAAGGTGAATTCGTGTATGTAGTGGGTCCCAGCGGTGCCGGGAAATCTACGTTTATCAAATTGATGTATCGCGAAGAGAAGCCGTCAAAGGGACAGATTTTTCTGGGTGGCTTCAATGTAAGTCGGATCAAGGAGCGCCAGATTCCCACGGTTCGCCGTAGTATTGGTGTCGTATTCCAAGATTTTAAACTATTGCCGACACTTACTGTATTCGAAAATGTGGCTTTTGCCATGGAAGTAATCGAAAGTAATCCGAAACAGATCAAGCCGCGCGTGATGGACGTGCTCGGACTGGTCAAGCTGAAGCACAAAGCAAAAATGCTGCCGAACGAATTGTCCGGGGGAGAACAGCAGCGGGTTGCGTTAGCTCGTGCATTGGTCAACAATCCGGGAATTATTATTGCCGACGAACCGACAGGCAACCTCGACCCAGAGACCTCCTGGGAGATAATGAAGCTGTTTGAGGAAATCAATCAGCGGGGCACCACTGTCGTGATGGCCACGCATAACCGTGAGATTGTCAACACGATGAGAAAACGGGTCATAGCGATTGAAGCAGGTCAGATTGCCCGTGATGAGCAGAGAGGGGAATACGGTTATGAAGATTAGAACGCTAGGGCGCCATGTCCGTGAAGGGGTCAAAAACCTCGGGCGGAACGGCTGGATGTCGTTCGCTTCAATCAGTGCCGTAACGTTCACTCTATTCATTCTGGGAGTTTTCCTCATTTTGGCAATGAATGTGAACTACTTTGCACAATCCGTGGAAAAACAGGTGGAGATTCGGGTTTTCATGGCTGATCTCACGACCAAGGAAAACATGCAAAAGTTTGAAAAAGACGTGCGCGCCTTGGATAAAGTGGAGTCCGTAGAGTTTATTTCCAAGGATGAAGGGTTGAAGCAGTTTAAGGAAAGCATGGGAGAAAAAGCGTATCTTTTTGACGGCTTGGAAAAGGGGAATCCACTGCCCGATGCATTCGTCGTAAAAACGAAGCTGCCACAGGACACGCCGGTCGTGGCGAGTCAAATCAAAAAAATGGAATTCGTCAGAAGCCTGAACTACGGGGAAGGCACGGTTGAAAAGCTGTTTACGGCTACAGATACAGTACGTAATGTAGGGATTGGCTTCATTATCGGATTAGGCTTTACCGCGATGTTTTTGATTGCCAATACGATCAAGCTGACAATCGTTGCACGACGCCGCGAGATCGAAATTATGAAACTGGTTGGGGCTACAAACTGGTTTATCCGCTGGCCGTTCTTTGTCGAAGGACTGCTGATGGGTGTGACAGGGGCTTTGATTCCGATCATCTTGCTGGGTGTGGGCTACTACTATCTGCTCGACGCGATCCGCTCCAGTTTTGAAGCCACCCAACTTTTCAAACTGTTACCATTGTTCCCGCTCGTGAATCAAGTAGCACTTGCGCTGCTCGCGATCGGTGCGTTTATCGGGATCTGGGGGAGTTTGGTGTCTGTACGTCGCTTCTTGCGAGTGTAATAGTAGATTAGAGAACCTGGGAGGAGTATCATGAGGAAGAAGATCCTGCTAACACTCTTGATAACCGGTCTTGTGGCCGGGTCAGCAATCCCGACTAACGTAAGCTGGGCAGCCAGTAAAGCATCTTTGGATAAAATCAATCGGGAGTTAAATGAGATTAAAAAGAAGAGGGCGCAACAAAAGCAACAAGTAAAGCAGACAGAGCAAAAAATCAGCGCCGTCCAAAAAGAACAGAAAGATCTGCAAACCGAGCTGATGCAGATTGACTTGCGTCGTAACGAGACCCAAAAAAAGCTGGACAAGCTGGAAACACAGATGGATGATACAAAGGAAAAGGCAGCTCAGGCACAAGATGATCTGGATGAGGCGAAGGATCGCGTAGCCAAGCGAGACATTCTCTTAAAAACGCGGGTAAAATCAATGTACGAGCGCGGCAAGGTCTCCTATCTGGACGTGCTCCTCGGTTCATCTGATTTCGGTGATTTCCTGACGCGCATGCAGGGGTTGCAGCTCATTTTGGAGCAGGACACCCGTATCCTGGAAGAGAATATACGTGACAAGGAAACGATTGAAGTACAAAAGAAAGAAATTGACCATCAATTGACGGTGTACGCAGGGATGTTCGAGGAAGCGGAGAATCTCAAAGCTGAATTGGACAAGCAGTACAAGCACAGTCTGGTGGTCAAGGCAGAATTGAAGAAAAAAGAGTCCGCATTGGAAGAAGATTTGGAGCAATATGGACAGCAATTAATTGCCCTCACCAAAGCGGAATCAGACAAATACGCAGAACGTGTCCGAGCTATGAGCGCATCCAGCACCGGTTATAAAGGCGGAAAGCTGGGATTGCCAGTCGCTGACGGTCAATTCCGTTTCAGCTCCGGCTTCGGGGTGCGTAGCGACCCGTTTACCGGTCGCTCAGCTGGGCATAATGGTGTAGACATGGCAGCTCCGAAAGGGACGACAATTATGGCAGCGGCTGATGGAGTGGTCATCTTTGCAGGGTACTCCAATGGTTTTGGCAATACGGTAATGATTAAGCACAGTGCCGAAATTACAACTCTCTATGGACATATTCGCGAGGGTGGAATCAAGGTTTCTGTGGGACAATCCGTATCAAGAGGCCAAAAGATTGCCGAGGTCGGCTCTACCGGTCGATCTACTGGAAATCACGTTCATTTTACGGTTTATAAGAACGACGTTGCTGTCAACCCGATGCCGTACCTGAAATAGTAGAGCGTGCGGCCAGACAAATATTGCTAACCGGATTTGCATACAATAGCAGCATATCTTTTCGCCGGTAGCACAAAGGATGGTGACGTAAGAGTGAGATGGAAAGGACGTACCGTGCTAGCGGTTGTCATTATCTCGATGATCGCAAGTAGTTTTTTGACCATGGCGATGATGAAAACATCCGCTAGCGCTAATGTGAATCAGAATGGGGCTCTTACTGCATCAAGCAATAAGCTGTTCTCAGGAGCAAATGCAGAGTATCCCCAGGAGTTCAAGAAGCTGTACGAGGCTTTTTCAGCCATCAAGAAAGATTACATCCAAAATGTCACCAACGATCAGTTAGTAGAGGGAGCAATCGGAGGCATGGTAGGTTCACTGGAGGATCCATACAGTGACTACATGGACCCGCGCTCGGCAGAGGAATTTACGTCTACGCTGCATTCCACGTTCCAAGGGATTGGGACAGAAGTAACCTTGCAAAATGGGCGGGTAACCGTCGTTTCTCCTTTTAAGGATTCACCAGCAGAACGTGCAGGACTTCGTCCGAACGACCAGATCTTGAGTGTCAATGGTGAGTCGCTTGAAGGGTTGGATTTACATCAGGCAGTTACCAAAATCCGCGGACCTAAAGGGACAAAAGCGGTATTAAAGGTAGTTCGTGCAGGTGTAGCGGAACCGATCACGATTGTATGTGTTCGTGACGATATTCCAATTGAGACAGTAAACAGTCAAATTATCGAGAAAAACGGTGTAAAAGTCGGCGTAATCGGAATCACCCAGTTCTCTACCGAGACAGCCAAACACTTCAAGGACCAACTGGCTTCCTTGGAGAAGAAGGGAATCGGCGGATTGGTGATTGACGTTCGTGGAAACCCTGGCGGCTATTTGCTCGCCGTGAAGGAAATTGGGGAAGTACTCGTGCCGAAAAAGGGCATTATTGTCCAGATTGAATACGGCGCCGGCGGACAACAAAAAGAAGAGTATCGCTCGACTACTGATGCAGCCAAGCCTTATCCAATTTCACTTTTGATTAACGGCGGAAGTGCCAGTGCATCGGAAATTCTCGCAGGAGCACTGCGTGATAGCGGGAACTACAAGCTGGTAGGCGAGAAGAGCTTTGGTAAAGGCACCGTCCAGAGCACGATGGAAATGACAGACAAGAGCCAACTGAAGCTGACCATTGCGAAATGGGTCACGCCAAAAGGCGATTGGATTCATAAAAAAGGAATCGAACCAGATTTCAAAGTAGATCAACCAGCGTATTTCAATGCTACACAGTTACCGGCGGATAAAGATTTAGCCCGCGATATGGCAGGCAATGATGTGAAGAACCTGCAGCTCATCTTGACCGGATTGAATTTGTCACCGGGACGAGATGATGGTTACTTCGATGAAAAAACAGAGCAAGCAATCAAGCAGTTCCAAACCTCGCGTAAATTGACAGTGACAGGCAAGGTAGACGTGGCGACTCGTACACAGCTTGAAGAGAGCTTGCGTGAAGTCATGCGTAAACCGGAAAATGATCTGCAATTGCAGAAAGCACTAGAAGTCGTCAGTCATAAGTAACCAAAATAATCCATCTTTCTAAGGCAGGGAATCCCCTGACATTCGTAGAAATGGTAACCACGGTAAATCACATGCCGTGGTTTTTCTTTTTCCATTTGAGGTGAGGCAATTGGCGATACAGGCAGATATGCTCTTTCTAGCATATGGATTTGCTGCTTTTTTTCTCAACCCAGTTTTCTATGTCTTTCTCGTCTTCATTTATCTGCATTACAGGCGGCAGATGAATTTGGAAAGACAGTTGTTCGCTGCACGTATCCAGTCGCCGCTTCTTTCCACGATCCGGTCTGTGGGGATGGGATTAGCAGGTGGATTGATTATTTCCTTGCTTGCAGCAGGGCTGGGTGTTGTTGTACAGTCACAGGATTTGTGGATCTTATGGGGATTGGCTTTTCTTTTAGCGCTGATCCGTTTACGGTTTCTCTGTTTCGCGTATGCAGCAGGCTTGCTGACGATTTTACACGCAATCGCGCAGGTCGTTCCTCAGATGATGGATGCTCCTGGAATCGGTGTCGTGTGGGAAATGATTCGTCAGGCTAAGCCGTTGCCGCTTTTGGCGTTGGTTGCGATCATGCATCTGATGGAGGCGGTCCTCGTACGCTGGAATGGCGGACGCGATGCATCACCTTTGTTTGTGGAAGGACAGCGTGGTCGGATTGTCGGGGCGTATTTGCTGCATTCCTTTTGGCTGACTCCATTAGTTTTGTTTGTCCAAATGGAGCCAGGGGCATTAAGCGGCTCGCTTTATCCGGGATGGCCGTTCTTTTCGCCAGGAGCAGCTTCCTTTGGTTTGATGCTGCTGCCTACTGTTACGGGTTTCTCTGACATGACCCAAACGACTACACCCCTGAAAAAGGCAGAACAAATCGCGAAGCAATTGGCGATTTATGCAGTAGTCTTGCTTGCACTGACTGCACTAGCTGCATGGTTCTGGCCGCTGGTGGTGCTTGCTGGGGCGTATGCGCTTCTTGGACACGAAGGCTTGTTTTTCCGGAGTCAGTATCAGGAGAGACAGCGTACGCCGTATTTCATCCAGTCCTCTCGCGGAGTCAAGGTAATGGGCGTGATTCCAGGTACACGAGCAGAAGAAATTGGCATTTTACCGGGAGAAATCATCGTCAAGGTAAATGGCATTCCTGTTCGGAATAAAGAAGATCTGTACCCAGCGCTGCAAGCTAATTCAGCGTTTTGCAAAATGGAAGTCCTCACACATGGTGGGGAGTTGAAGTTCGTGCAGTGCGCTGTCTATGCGGGTAATCATCATCAATTAGGCATTATTGTCGTACCCGACTCGACTACGCGCGTTTTTGTAGACTTGAAGCGTGCCAGTGTCGTACAGCTGATCAAACAGAAGCTGGAAAAGCTGAATATCGGAGCATAATCGAAAGACCGGGTGAGATGATACGCGCTACGTAGTGCGGCCTTCTCTTCCGGTTTTTTCATTGCTTTTCAGACTCAATCATCCATTAAAAATTTTTTTGTTGAATAGCCTGTTTATTCTGAAACTATTTGCGCCATCACGCGTCTCAATCAAAGAGGAAAAAAGAGGGAGTGATTCAGGTCGTGCCGATCATGAAAAAACCTGTCCTGTGTGTTATGACCACAGCGCTTGTGGCAGTTAGCTTATATACAACACCTTTAGCTGGGGCGAGCGTCCAAATAGCATCCGATCCAGTCGCGAATGTTCGCACGCAGGCGGTAGTCGCAATTCCTGTGCAGGTATCAAAAGGCGTGCAGCAGCTCGTCCGTTTAGTTCCTGAGCTTTCCAAGCGGTATGTCATATTCGGCGGTGAGGTAGACGGTCCAGGTGTAAGTGGCGTACAGGTGATTTTTTCGAAAACAACTGTACGAGCAGAAGACGGCAAGGAGGATAAGGCCATCTTTGATCCGGAGACGGGTAATCTGCTGGCACTGAATTTGGAACCGAATTCATTGCTGAAACCTGCATTTCCTACTGATCAGCAAGCAAAAGCAAGAGCCCAGGCTTTCGTAACGGGCTTGCAGTCGCCAGGCAATACCTATCAGCCGAGAGAGATTACACGCGCAGAAGGGTTAATGACGGTCCGTATGGTTCGCAAGCTGAACAATGTGGTGCTAGATGATCAGTACGATGCGTTAGTCAGCTTCGATGGTACGGGGAGGCTCGTGTCATTTCGCACGTTTGACGGTAGACTTTATGACAAAATCAGTCTGACTTCCTTACCTTCGCCGCAACGGGTTCTTTCCGCTCAGCAAGCCCTTATGCGTTTCAAGGAAAGCCATCCATTGGAGCTTGTGTATCTGCTTCCTGAACAATTTGAACGAACAAACTCGGTGGAAGCAAGCTTAGCTTATGTGGTTAAGGATGGTATCATCAATCATCCATATACAGGAAGTGCCTTGGATGCTGCCAGCGGAGGGCGGCTGATTGATCTGTCGAGCAGCAATAGGCGGCCTGTTCAAACGATTAACATAATAGGGACTGGAGAAAAGTGGAGTGCCCAGAATGATAAGCAAGCAGGTGACCTTGTCCGAATACTTGTACGTAAGGAGACAGACAAATTACCTCTGTCGACCTTCGAGGAAAAGTATGGTGATGGAGAGGAACGGCGCTTCTTTATCTGGGGCCAATTTGCTGAAGGTACCAATGATCAGGATAAAAAATACAAGATCGGGGAGTTCACTCCGGGCAGCAGCAAAGACAAACGACTGCATATTCTGCTGGAAACAGATGCAAAGACTGGTCAAATGCTTCGCCTCGTCATCAAAGATGGAAATGACATAACTATCAAGACAGATAAAAAACGGGATTGGAAGGAAGCAGAGTCGCTATTGAAGCGGTTGGTCCCTTCTGGAACAAACCAGATGCGCATGAGAGACGTTGGTGATGAGACATATACGCTGATTACAGCTGATCCGTTAATCAATGGCATTCCTGTGTATCGGATGGGTCAGTGGGAGGAACAGGGGATGTACAGCTTACAGATGAATTCCGTGACGGGAGCTTTAGAGGAATTGACAATGGATTCTCCGTCCAGTCTGATTGCTCCTGCCAGGTCCAAGGCAATTGCGGAGAAGGTAGCTGTGGATCAGTTGCTAAAGGTTTTTCCCCTCGAGCTGACCTATATTCATCAGAAAAACCTGCATACAGGAGAGATTAGCTGGAAGCTGGGCTATGATCTTTCTTTTCGTCAGACTCGCTCACATTGCTTTTGCGGGGGTGAAGCCAAAGTCGATTTGACTGTTTATTTGGATGCAGTGACAGGCAAGGTAATCGTCAACGAATAAGCAATTTCATTTTTTCAGTGAAAAAGCCGCCTCTTTCGTGAAAAGGAAAAGCGGCTTTTATTCGATTTATGAGTTGGCTTCGAAGCCGTTAATTTGATTCAGCGCTACCTTTTTGCCATCCTCGAGTACGAACTCCACGAGTCCATTTTTCATGCTGACCGCTTTGATGATACCCGACAGGCTGTTGGTAGAAGTCGAGCCATCCGTATTGGTTTGCGACTCTGAATAGGTGATGGTGAAGCCAATCATTTGAGCGTACTGAAGCGAGTTGCTCATTGACTTACTTTCCGGTTTTACTGTCATGCCGACGATTTCATCCAGTTTTACGGTTGCGCCATTTTCCAACTGGAACTGGGCTGAACCATTCTTCATCGTAAAGCCGGTAATGACGCTGTTTACGACTTCATCTACCTTCGAGATGTCGTCCGTAGTAGCCGGATTGCCGTCTTTATCCACTTCTTTGGATGTTTTATAGGAAATCTCATTGCCGATCATTTCCATAAATTTCAGGCTGTTATTCAAAGCATTCCCTGTCATGCCTTGAGACTCAAGCCCTTTGATATTAGACAATGGGATCGGTGTAGATTCACCTGCCAGGCGGAAGTAAATCTTGCCGCTGTCCATATAGACAGCTTCGATCACGCCGTCTTTTGTCTCAGTGGACGTTTCGCCTGTGAGTTCATCTTTGGTCGTGAGCGAGTAGGTAGCTGTACGTCCAACGAGGGACTCATATTTCTCCAAAGTCAGCATGCTGTTATTGGATTGCTCCATCAGCGTCGCCACTTTTGTCATTTTTTCAACCATGGTCATCATGCTGGTTTGCTGGATGAATTGGGAGTTGTCCATTGGGGACATCGGGTCCTGATGCTTCAATTGTTCCAGCAAAAGCTTCATGAAGGCATTGTTATCGAGCTCCGTTGTGAACTCTTTTTTGCCTTGATAGCTCATGTGCGGCTGTATATAGGGATTATTTTTAACGGGTGTTCCGATATCTGACATGTCGATCCTCCCTGAAGATGGCGAGTGTAACCGTGCGTACTTTACTTCCATTATGTATTATCGGTAAAATCTGGCGTAGGATGAAGACAAACATTTGTTCGAATTTCTGGCTTATAATCACCCTAATTGTGTTATAATGGAAGATAGAAACAGTTATGCAACGAGGAGATGAACGAGGGAATGGAGCGTTTTGAATTGGTATCGGAGTATCGACCGTCCGGTGACCAGCCGACTGCCATTGCCGAGCTGGTGGCAGGTATACAGGCGGGTAAACGGCACCAGACACTGCTGGGTGCGACGGGTACGGGAAAGACTTTTACAGCCGCCCAAGTCATTGCCCAAGTGAACAAGCCGACATTGGTGATGGCGCACAACAAGACATTGGCTGCTCAGCTATGTGCGGAGTTCAAGGAGTTTTTCCCCAATAACGCTGTAGAATACTTCGTCAGCTACTACGACTACTATCAACCAGAAGCATACATTCCCCAATCGGATACGTTTATTGAAAAAGACTCAAGCATCAACGACGAGATCGATAAGCTGCGCCACTCGGCGACCAGTGCATTGTTCGAACGGCGCGATGTTATCATTGTCGCATCGGTCTCCTGCATTTACGGTTTGGGTTCGCCTGAGGAGTACCGGGAGCTGCTCTTGTCCTTGCGTGTAGGCATGGAAAAAGGACGGGATGAGATTTTGCACCGTCTGGTCGATATCCAGTACACACGCAATGACATCAACTTTACCCGTGGTACTTTCCGTGTGCGTGGCGATGTTGTGGAGATTTTCCCTGCATCCCAAAGTGAACAGGCGATCCGTGTTGAATTTTTTGGAGACGAGATTGAGCGGATCACGTCCATTGACGTTCTGACCGGAGAAATTCTGGGACAGCGTGATCACATTGCCATTTTCCCTGCCTCTCACTATGTTACACGTGAGGAAAAAATGAAGCTGGCGGTCGAAAGCATCCAGAAAGAGCTGGAAGAACGACTCGCCGAATACCGTGAAGCAGGCAAACTTTTGGAGGCTCAGCGTCTGGAGCAGCGCACACGCTACGATATTGAAATGATGCTGGAGATGGGCTTTTGCTCCGGGATTGAAAACTACTCGCGTCATCTGACGGGGCTACCTGCTGGGCATGCACCATACACGCTCATGGATTACTTTCCGGAAGATTATCTCGTGATCATGGATGAGTCGCATATGACTTTGCCACAGGTGCGCGGGATGTACAATGGTGACCGTGCGCGCAAGGATGTATTGGTTGAGCATGGATTTCGACTGCCGTCTGCGCGGGATAACCGCCCACTTAAATTCGAGGAATTTGAAAAGAAAGTGAATCAAGCGATTTACGTTTCAGCTACGCCGGGACCTTATGAGCAAGATCATTGTCCAGAAGTGGTGCAGCAGGTAATTCGGCCAACGGGTTTGATTGACCCGACGATCTCTGTTCGCCCAATCAAGGGTCAGATTGACGATTTAATCGGCGAAATCCATGCAACGATTGCCAAGAATGAGCGGGTGTTGGTTACGACTCTGACAAAGAAAATGTCGGAGGACTTAACAGACTACTTAAAGGAAATTGGAATCAAGGTACGATATCTTCACTCGGATATCAAGACGATCGAGCGGATGCAAATATTGCGTTCCTTGCGCTTGGGTGAATTTGATGTTCTCATCGGGATTAATCTGCTGCGGGAAGGCTTGGATTTGCCTGAGGTATCTCTCGTAACCATTCTCGATGCAGACAAGGAAGGCTTCCTGCGCAATGAGCGCTCCCTGATCCAGACGATTGGCCGTGCTGCTCGTAATGCGGAGGGGCGCGTGATTATGTACGCAGACAAAATGACTGATTCCATGACGTCTGCGATTCGTGAGACAGAGCGCCGTCGTGCGATCCAGGTGGCCTACAATGAGAAGCATGGAATCACGCCGCAAACGGTGAAAAAGGCTGTTCGTGAAGTGATCGAGGCTACCAAAGTGGCAGAGGAAAAAGCAGATTATTTGCCACATGCAGACTTCAAGAAAATGCCGAAGAAAGATCGCATTACTGTGATCGAACGTATGGAAGAAGAAATGAAAGAAGCGGCACGCAACCTGATGTTCGAGCGTGCAGCCGAATTGCGTGACTTAATTCTTGAGCTGAAGGCTGAACTCTAAGGAGAGATTTTTTTCATGCCATTAGAACATATTGTGGTGAAGGGTGCTCGCGCCCACAACCTGAAAAATATTGATGTAGTAATCCCGAGGGACAAATTCGTCGTACTGACGGGTTTGTCCGGTTCGGGTAAGTCTTCCCTTGCTTTTGATACGATTTACGCTGAGGGACAACGCCGTTATGTAGAATCTCTTTCTGCCTATGCCCGTCAATTTCTTGGGCAAATGGACAAGCCGGATGTCGATTCTATCGAGGGACTTTCGCCTGCGATCTCTATTGACCAAAAAACAACGAGCCGCAACCCTCGTTCCACAGTAGGGACTGTTACGGAGATCTACGACTATCTGCGTCTATTGTATGCACGGGTCGGTAGACCAATCTGCCCAAACCATGGCATCGAGATCCAGTCGCAAACCATTGAGCAAATGGTTGATCGTTTGCTGGAATTCCCGGAGCGTACAAGAATGCAGATTCTGGCACCGATGGTCCAAGGGCGCAAAGGAGAACACGTAAAGCTCTTGGAAGATATCCGCAAGCAAGGCTTTGTTCGTGTGCGGGTAAATGGTGAAATTACAGATTTGTCCGAGGATATCAAGCTGGAGAAAAACAAGAAGCACAACATCGAAGTGGTCGTAGACCGGATCGTAGTAAAGCCGGATGTGCAAGCCAGGTTGGCGGACTCATTAGAAACGGCGCTTCGCCTGGCTGATGGCAAAGTGATCGTCGATGTCATGGAACAGGAAGAGCTGTTGTTTAGTGAGAAGCACGCTTGCCCGATTTGCGGATTCTCAATCGGAGAGCTGGAGCCGCGCATATTCTCCTTCAACAGTCCGTTTGGGGCTTGCTCGGAGTGTGATGGGCTTGGGGTCAAGCTAGAGGTAGACCCGGATATGGTGGTTCCCGATGCAACCAAGACATTGAATGATGGCGCTGTAGGGGCATGGGAGCCTAAGACTTCGACTTACTATCAGCAATTGCTGGAGTCTGCCTGCCGCCATTTCGGGATTCGGATGGACGTTCCTTATGAGGAGCTACCTGCAGAGCAAGTACAGATTCTCATGTACGGAAGCATGGGTGAAAAAATCCAGTTCCGTTATGAAAATGAGTTCGGACAAGTGCGAGAGGCCGTCGTTCCATTTGAAGGGGTCATTCCGAATTTACAACGACGTCATTTGGAGACCAGCTCCGATTACATTCGGGAGCAAATCGAAGGATTCATGAGCCAAAAACCGTGTCCAGTCTGCAAAGGGCATCGTCTGCGTCAGGAGAGTCTGGCGGTAAAGGTCGGGGATCGGAGCATCTCCGAGCTGACAACGTTGTCTATCCTCGATGCTCATCAATTTGTGAATGCGGTTGAGCTCACGGAGCGAGAAGCGAAAATCGCCAACCTCATCGTGAAAGAGATCAAGGCCAGGCTCAACTTTTTGATTGATGTGGGGCTGGATTATTTGACGCTGAGCCGTGCTGCAGGGACACTCTCCGGTGGGGAAGCGCAGCGGATTCGACTCGCTACCCAGATTGGCTCAAGTCTGATGGGAGTTCTCTACATTCTGGATGAGCCGAGCATCGGGCTGCATCAGCGTGACAATGCCCGACTGATCAAGACGCTGGAGCACATGACCAAGCTGGGAAATACATTGATCGTAGTAGAGCATGACGAGGACACGATGCTTGCGTGTGACTACATTATTGATATCGGTCCTGGCGCCGGTATCCACGGTGGTCAAGTCGTGTCTGCCGGTACGCCCAAGGAAGTGATGGAGGATGCGAATTCACTGACAGGTGCTTATTTGAGCGGACGCAAATTCATCCCGGTACCGATGGAGCGGCGCAAGCCTACTGACAAATGGGTGAAGATTGAGGGAGCAAAGGAAAACAACCTGCAGAACGTAACGGCCAAGATTCCATTGGGATTGTTCGTGGCGGTCACAGGGGTATCCGGCTCTGGGAAAAGTACGCTGATCAATGAAATCCTGCAGAAGACTCTGGCTCGCGATTTGAATGGAGCAAAGGTAAAACCAGGGGAGCATCGCCGCATCGTCGGTCTGGAGCATCTCGATAAGGTAATTAATATTGACCAGTCCCCGATTGGACGAACGCCACGTTCCAATCCAGCTACGTACACAGGGGTCTTTGACGATATTCGCGATCTGTTTGCGTCTACCAATGAAGCCAAGGTGCGCGGCTACAAAAAAGGTCGCTTCAGCTTCAACGTCAAGGGAGGCCGTTGTGAAGCGTGCAGCGGTGACGGGATTATTAAGATTGAGATGCACTTTTTGCCTGACGTCTACGTGCCTTGTGAAGTATGCCATGGCAAGCGCTACAACCGTGAGACGCTCGATGTGAAGTACAAGGGTAAAAGCATTGCAGACATACTCGGAATGACGATTGAGGATGCGGTAGAGTTTTTCCGCAATCTGCCGAAAATTGAGCGTAAGCTGCAGACGATTGTTGATGTAGGATTGGGCTACGTGAAGCTGGGACAGCCAGCAACAACACTCTCTGGTGGAGAAGCACAGCGTGTCAAGCTGGCTTCTGAGCTGTATCGACGCAGCACTGGTCGAACCTTATACATTTTGGATGAACCCACAACTGGGCTGCACACAGATGACATTGACCGCCTGCTGAAGGTTCTTCAACGGCTGGTGGAAAACGGAGATACTGTGCTTGTCATTGAGCACAATCTCGATGTGATTAAAACGGTAGACTATGTTGTCGATCTAGGACCTGAAGGCGGTACTCGTGGCGGGCAGATTGTCGGCACCGGGACACCTGAAGAAGTAGCCAAACTGGATGGCTCCTATACGGGAACGTACTTGAAGCCTATTTTGGAACGGGATAAAGCGCGAACCGTAGCCAAACTGGAACAGCTCGTATCAAAATAAACCGCGTGAGACGCCTCTCTTGAATGAGAGAGCGTCTTGTTCGCTTACAGCCATTTATGCGCAGAATGCAACGACGTGTTTAGCTGATGCGTAATGGTGTGAGGAGGAAAAGCGATGGAGTTTATAACAGAAGCACTCAAAGCCCTGCCAGAGGAGCTGGTTCAGGAGGCGTACAGACGTTTTCGCGGGCAAGACCCGGCGCACGATTGGCAGCATAATTTACGAGTAATGGCGATGTGTGAGCGGATTGGGCGTGAGGAAGGGGCGGACATGACCGTTCTTCGGCTGGCTGCTTTATTGCACGACATTGGCAGGGCCGAGGAGCGGCAGACAGGCGAGTGTCATGCAGAGATCAGTGCGCGTGTGACGGGTGTCCTGTTGCGTGAGCGTGGGATGGGGGATGACCTCATTTCGCGTGTGCAGGCTGCCATTCTTGCCCACCGCTTTCGCAAGGATTGTCCGCCGATGTCACTAGAAGAAAAAATTCTTTTTGACGCCGACAAGCTGGACTCGATTGGGGCGATCGGTGTGGCTCGTGCTTTTGCATATTCGGGGGTGATTGGTCAGCCCATTCAATCAGATCATCCAGAGCAGCATACACCTGCCAAAGAGTACACATGGAAGCTGCAGCGTATCAAAGAGCGACTTTTCACCAAGACCGCTCAGTATATTGCAGTAGAGCGGCATCAGTTCATGGCGCAGTTTTTTGAACAATGGGAGCTAGAAGTGCAGGGGATTCGTTAAAAACGCATGGAGGGAGGAGAAGTAGAATGATTAGGTGGATCATCAAGCTGCTATTGAATGGGGCTGCCCTGCTGTGGATCAGTAGCTGGTTTCAATCCATTCAGGTAGCGAATTTCAAGGTCGCTATCTTGGCAGCTCTCGTACTCGGCATCGTCAACACAATGATAAGGCCGATCCTGACGCTTTTTACTTTACCGTTACAGATCTTGACCTTGGGCTTATTCTGGTTTGTGATTAATGCCATAACGTTTGCATTGACAGCCTACTTTATCAACGGCTTTGAAGTAGGACCTTGGCCTGATAACCTCGGTATCGTCATCGTAGCAGCGGCGCTCATGAGTCTTTTTGGCTGGTTGATTGATTTGGTAGTCGGTAGGCCAAAAGAAAGATAGATCGAGAAATAGCAAAAACAACCCCGCATCTTCTTTGAAAAAGATGCGGGGTTTACATGTATGTCTACTATTTTTCTTTTCTCAGGTGAGGTGCCTTTGGTTCGTAAATGATACCGCCCTTTAATACACCAGAGACGTTCAGAGTAGAAAGACCAGCAAAGAAACCAGAAAGTACTTTTTTCATTTCAATCATCCCCTCAAGATAAGTTTTCGAATCGAGAAACTAACTTGAACAAACGTGGCAAGAGAAGTGCGGACTGCAGCAAAACAGCCAGTGTGTATGTGATTGAGAGTCTATAGGAATATTCTACCAAAACAATTGATAGAATGCAACCTATTCCTATCAAAATCAAGACTATGAATCTATTTCTTTTTTGGATGTCGGGATTAGTGGGTACGTACGTGTGTTCAGCTGGTGCATATCGATAATTAATGCAAAACGAAGCACCAATTCCGATCAAAATAAGAATTTGGGCATAGGGCATAGGGAGGATAGGCATATATTTTAAAAGAAATCCTCCTCCAATCATTAACACAAGAGTAGCGGTAAGGCACGACCAAGGATTGCTCAGATGAACTCCCCCAGTCAAGAGTCTGTGAAGGAAAAACAGGACAACGAGGGGGATGACCTCCCAAAAAACGCCGAAGGCTAGCGAACTGATGAGAAGAGCAGCCGTGTTAATAATATTAAGCAAAAAAATTTCAATGCCGTGTGATAGCTGCCCGATCGTGTAGGGCGAGTCTTCTGTTTTGATCTTTTTGGCTACACGTAGAGCTACGTCTTCAGTCCAAGCCATGTCCCATCCTCCTTAGTTAACGACTGGAAAATGAAATGCGAAAACTAGTGACTCCCTCATCTGAGTGAACCTTTATTTTACCGTCATATCGGTCAGTTACTGTCTTCACAATGGCTAGGCCAAGACCGCCCTCGCCTGATGTTTTCGTTGTATAACCCATTTTAAAAATTCCCTGGAGCTTGTCCGACGGGATGGTTGGACCGCTATTTTCAATATAAAGGTAATGCTCTCGTTCTGATTGTCCCCATTCCAGTCGTATGTAACGGTTTTCCTCTAGTTCGTAGGATGTTGCTCGTATCGCATTATCGAATAGGTTACCTAGTATTTTGATTAGATCATAGGTTTTAATTTGAGAGAACTGACTATGAGTGCTAATATCCATAGAGAGTGTGATCCGTTCAGCCAAGCATACTGCCATTTTCGATTGGAGCAAGGAGGAAACAGCGGGATTTTTAATGCTCTCTAGTACTTGATTACTGGAATCTGCAGATTTCTCGATCAGAACCGTTTCTTGCAAAAGCTGCTCTACGTATTCTTTTGCCAAATTGTACAGGCCCTTTTTCAAAAATCCGTTGATTGCAGTGTAATGGTTCAAGGAATCATGCTTCATCGAACGGATAGCAGTAAACAAGTCTTGGATACTGTTTAAATAAGGTGTGCCAGTTTCTTCTTCTACACGATTGATTGTTAAGTTAATATAAATGCGGAACAGAATCACGATGACAATAAACAGAGCCAGAATCAGCAATTGAAAAACGATTTGAAACTCCGGTGTGTAGGCTTCCAATATGGCTGAATTATTGCCCCGAATGAAGAAGGAAGTATTCATAAACAAGATCAGCAGAAATTCGATACTACCGACCAGCACTAGTAAAAACAGATAGCGGTTGAAGCGGTTTTGCTGA
Source organism: Brevibacillus sp. NRS-1366 (assembly GCF_050467985.1). Taxonomy (NCBI): domain Bacteria; kingdom Bacillati; phylum Bacillota; class Bacilli; order Caryophanales; family Paenibacillaceae; genus Brevibacillus; species Brevibacillus sp. NRS-1366. Next base: position 87,362 of record NZ_JBITPN010000063.1, read on the forward strand.
AATAATCGACGGACATCGAATTTGATCCAACGCAAGACGATTGCAAAAACGAGCAAAATGACAAGGTATATAACGCGAACAAAAGCAGTCATCATGGTGGTCGAAAGAATTTCTGCCCAATAAATATGTTGGCTATTGAATATTGCTAGTAAGATAAATTCTGCCAAGATCATAGAGGCGATGGCAGATGTCGCCATAAAAACAGCCTGTAAAATATTAAAGCGAAATAGAAAAAAGATGTACAGAGTCGAGCAAATAAACATGATTAGTACTTTTGGCTGATACGAGTTGGTAATGGTGGAGAGGAATTCACCGGTAAGTGAAAACAGGACAGCAAACAATAGTGCTTGTTTCTTATTTTCCAAAACCGAGTGGTTGAACATAGCCAAACTAATGGTAAGAAGCAAGAAGGCTTCTGGTAGGTCCACTAGTAAGAATCGAGGTATGAATTCCAAGGTGTTGCCTCCTCTCAGTCCGAATTTCGGATTGAAGCTGTATGTAAATTTACTGTAACCCATATATTGCTTGATACCAATACATTTCTATCTTATGAAATAACAAGAAAAATGTAAATGATACGACAACTTGCGCTGCTAGAGATCACGTGGCAAAGGTTGTCGTGGGTATGCTCATTTCGATACAATGAGAATATACAATGAGGGACGGAAATCCCGTGTTAGGGGGAAGGGTTTCATGCGCAAGACAAATGTGAGTCATCTCGTCGATCATTTCAACTTGACGATTTTAAGTGGCGAAGAGGGATTGGGACGCGAGATTACCGTTACTGATCTGAGTAGACCGGGTTTGCAATTGGCGGGCTACTATTCTTACTACGCCGAAGAACGGATTCAGCTTTTTGGTCTGACTGAGATCAACTTTTTTCAAACCCTCTCCAGAGAAAAGCGTCTGGAACGGATGAACTTCCTCATGCAAGGGCAAACACCATGTTTTTGCGTGACGCGTAATCAACCGGTCCCGGAGGAAATGATAGAGGTTTCCAATAGACAAGGAGTCCCGGTACTTCAGTCACCCTTGGCGACTACGACTTTGGTCGGGAAAGTGACCAACTATCTGGAAAACCGTTTGGCACCTACTACCACTATTCACGGCGTTTTGACAGATATTTACGGGGTCGGGGTATTGATCATGGGGTCCAGTGGGATCGGCAAAAGCGAGGCCGCCCTCGAGCTGGTCAAACGCGGACATCGCTTGGTGGCTGACGATGCAGTCGAAATTCGTCAGACGCAGGGAGGTCAGCTAAGCGGGAGTGCCCCTGAGCTCATCCAGCATCTATTGGAAATTCGTGGTGTCGGTATTATCAATGTCATGACGATGTTTGGTGCTGGTGCTGTACGGAATGTAAAAAACATTGAGATGGTTGTGCAGCTAGAGCTGTGGGAGCCTCAAAAAATGTATGAGAGATTGGGATTGGACGAAGAAACGCTCAAGATCATGGATACGGAAATCCCGATTATCACGGTTCCCGTTCGACCTGGTCGAAACCTTGCTGTTATTATTGAAGTGGCAGCGATGAATTTCCGGTTGAAGCGGATGGGGTATAATGCTGCGGTTCACTTCTCCCGTAAACAGTCGAGTGCGATCCTAGAAGACGTCGATTCCGATCTGTAATAAGGGGGACAGGTAATGAGAAAGACAACCAGATATCCTGTCCAAGGAGCCAACCCATTGTGGCAAATGTATCGTACAGTGAGCTTTTGGAAGGTCATGAAAAATTTTGCGGTGATTCAAATCGCGCGGTACACACCATTTTTATCATGGAAAAATTGGCTGTACAGGACGTTTCTGCGAATGGAAGTGGGGCAACAAAGTGCCGTGGCGCTGATGGTCATGATGGACACCATGTTTCCTGAGCTAATCAAGATCGGCAGAAACTGCGTAATCGGATACAATACCACGATTCTCGCTCACGAGTATCTGGTTGACGAATATCGACTTGGGGAGGTCCGGATTGGCGACTGCGTACTCGTAGGAGCGAATTCCACGATCTTGCCTGGAGTAACGATTGGCGAAGGGGCAATTGTAGCTGCGGGAACAGTCGTTCATAAAGATGTACCAGCCGGAGCCTTTGTTGGGGGTAATCCAATGCAGATGATTCGTGAGGGGAAACAGACAGACGATGAGCGGTAATGCGTGGAAAAAGAAAATATAGATCATACTAGAGGGTGTCCGCTGCATGACAGTGGGTACCCTTTTTAAATTTTCCGACTATTCTCATCTCTGTTGACCACCTCTTGTTTCCGTGGTACTCTTCTTCATAACACTTTAACTTGTTACCATATTAGCAGAGTAAAGCGAAAAGCTATGGAGGGAATTAAGATGGCGAAGCCGTTGGGATTTGAAAAGCCGTTAGGGATGAGGGATATACTGCCGGAATCACTGGCGAAACAACGGCATTTAGAGCGCCGGTTAGCGCAGTGCATTTCACGTTGGGGGTACGAAGAAATAGCTACCCCGTCACTGGAGTATTACGACACGGTAGGAGCAGCTAGCGCGACGCTGACGGATCGGATGTTTCGGCTATTGGATAAGCAAGGACATACGGTTGTCCTGCGGCCGGACATGACGACGCCGATCGCTCGAGTTGTATCCTCTCTATATAAAGATGTACCATTGCCGATTCGTTTGTTTTATCAAGCGAATGTGTTTCGTGCACAAGAAAAGGAAGCGGGACGAAACGCAGAATTTTTTCAAACGGGCATTGAACTAATTGGCGATGCTTCCGACGATGCGGATGCAGAGGCGATTGCCCTCGCTGTGTTTTGCCTGCGAGCGGCAGGAGTGGAGACTTTCCGAATCGCGATTGGCCATGTAGACTTTGTGGATGGTCTTTTGGAGGATGCGGTAGAAGAGGAAAGTGTTCGAAACCAATTCCGTCAATTTTTATATGAACGTGACTTTGTAGGTTTTCGCCAACTGTTGGCTACCCTTGATATTGATGGTGAGGCAAAGGACCGGCTGGAAGCATTGCTCCGTCTGCAGGGCGGGAAAAGAAAGATTGCAGAGGCGTATGAGCTGACGAGGAACGAGAAAGCGAGACGTGCAGTCGAGACGGTAGCTTCCTTGTGGGAAGCACTCGAAGCTTATGGAGTTACGGATGACCTTTTGCTCGACTTCAATCTCATTATTAATTTGAACTACTATACCGGCATCGTTTTTGAAGGCTATGCTGCTGATTTGGGCTCTCCCTTGCTTGGTGGGGGACGTTACGATCATTTGCTGGCTCAGTTTGGACGTCCGACATCAGCGACAGGTTTTGCGATCAAGATGGATCGGCTTTTGCAAGTAACGCCTGCTCTCGAAGGTCAAAGTGTTTCTCGCGTTCTGCTTCTCTACACAGAAAATTGCCGAAAGATGGCACTCTCTGAAGCGCAACTGTTGCGTGAGGATGGGCTCGTAGTCGTCACGCGTTTGGTGGAAAATGCAGAGGAGGCATCCGCTTATCAAGAGTCAACCTACAGTAAGGTTATTTGCATGACGGAACAGGGGGAGTAAGAGATGGCGGTTTTCGACAACGCGAAAAAGCTGACGATTGCCATGCCCAAGGGGCGGATTTTTGAAGAAGCCATCCATTTTCTGCAGCAGGCGGGTTTACAGGTTACGGCTGAACTGCAAGACTCCCGTAAGCTGATTATCCCAGTAGAAAATGCTCAGCTTGAATTCATTTTGGCTAAACCAACAGATGTTCCTACCTACGTAGAGTACGGGGTTGCCGATGTCGGTGTTGTGGGTAAGGACGTTCTTTTAGAAGAGGAACGGGATGTCTACGAACTATTGGATCTGCAAATCGGGTACTGCCGAATGATGGTTGCGGGTATGCCTGATTGGAAGCCGACAGAAGCTCCAAGGGTCGCTACCAAATATCCGAAAATCGCTTCTCGCTATTTCCGCGAGCAAGGTCAGCAAGTAGAGGTCATCAAATTAAACGGATCAGTGGAGCTGGCTCCGTTGATTGGGTTGGCAGACCGGATTGTCGATATTGTTTCTACCGGAAGAACCCTGCAGGAAAATGGATTGGTAGAGCTGGAGAACATATGCGAGATAACGACTCGGCTTATTGCCAATCGAGCCAGCTATCGGATGAAAAGCGAAGCCGTAGATGATATTGCCGGAAAGTTTCTTGAGGTCATCCCGGGAAGAAAATAAATAGAAAAAGTGGAGAGGTGAACACAATCATGCGCATCATGTCGGCTAGTCAGTTCAATGGAAAAAGATCTGTAGATTCGGGTACAAAAGAACAGCAGGAAGCCGTAAAAGCGATACTCGCTGCTGTTCGGGAGCACGGAGATGAAGCGTTGCGGGATTATACAGAGAGATTCGATCGCGTACGCTTGCAAGAATTTCGTGTGAGTGAAGCAGAGTTTATAGAGGCGAGTAAACAGGTAGCCCCAGAGGTAAGAGCCGCACTGATGGAAGCGTCAGCGAATATACGTGATTTCCATGAACGGCAAGTACGCCAATCCTGGTTTGCCACCAAAGAAAGCGGTACTTTGCTCGGTCAAATTATTCGGCCGTTGAAGCGTGCCGGACTCTATGTTCCAGGTGGTACAGCTGCGTATCCTTCCAGTGTATTGATGAATGCGATCCCGGCGAAAATTGCTGGTGTGCCTGAAGTCGTGATTACTACACCTCCCGGATCGGATGGGAAAATAAATCCGGCCATCCTCGTTGCGGCGCAGATTGCAGGTGTCACGGAGATTTACAAGGTGGGCGGAGCGCAGGCCATTGCCGCACTGACATACGGTACCGAGCAGATCCCGCCAGTCGATAAGATCGTCGGGCCAGGTAATATTTTTGTTGCACTCGCCAAGCGTGAAGTTTTTGGACTGGTCAGCATCGACATGGTGGCTGGTCCCAGTGAAATTGCTGTGCTGGCAGACGAAACAGCCAATCCGCGATATGTCGCTGCAGATTTATTGTCTCAGGCAGAGCATGACCCGATGTCGGCAGCTGTGTTGGTCACCACATCACAGACGGTGGCCGAGGAAGTGGCGGAAGAAGTGGAACGGCAATTAGCGCAGTTGCCTCGTAAGTCAATTGCAGAAGCAGCCATTCGTGATTTCGGTGCTATTTTGCTGGTGGAGGATTTGGACGAGGGTTTTGCTGTTATTAACCGGATCGCTCCCGAGCATTTGGAAATCATGGTCGCGGAACCGTTTGAACATCTGGGGAAAGTAGAAAATGCAGGTGCGATTTTCCTTGGACCGTACAGCTCGGAGCCGGTAGGAGATTACTTTGCCGGGACCAATCATGTGATTCCAACCAATGGCACAGCGCGGTTCTCCTCGCCGCTGTCGGTGGATGACTTCATAAAGAAATCAAGCGTGGTCTCGTACAGTAAGCGTGACCTGCGTGAGAACGGACATAAAATCATCACGCTAGCAGAGCAGGAAGGGCTGGCAGCACACGGCCGGGCCATTTCACAGCGGCTGCGTGACTTTGATTGTGAAGAGTAGGAGCGTGACGTGGAGATGATAGACATGCAAAAACGGGTAGCGGATATTGAGCGCAACACCAATGAGACTCAGATTGCCCTTTCCTTTGGGATAGATGGCGCAGGGGATAGCAAGCAAGAATCAGGTGTACCTTTTTTAGATCATATGTTGGACTTGTTTACGCGTCACGGCCACTTTGATCTGGCCGTCAAAGCAAAAGGGGACATCGAAATCGATTATCACCACACGGTAGAAGACATCGGGATTTGTCTCGGGAATTGCCTGCGAGAGGCGCTAGGTGACAAAAAGGGTATTAAACGGTATGGCAATGCATTTGTGCCAATGGATGACGCACTTGCTCAAGTCGTAATTGATATTAGTAACCGACCGCATTTGGAATACCGGGCGACTTATCCTACGAATGTAGTGGGGCAGTTTCCTACAGAGTTAGTGCATGAGTTTTTGTGGAAGTTCGCATTAGAGGCACGGATTAATCTGCATGTGATTCTGCATTATGGGCATAACACCCATCACATGATCGAAGCCATCTTTAAAGCATTGGGACGCGCTCTGGATGAAGCAACGACGATTGATCCGCGTGTTAAAGGGGTCCCGTCCACAAAAGGAGTTTTGTAAAAATGATCGGCATCATTGACTATGGCATGGGGAATTTGTACAGCTTGAGCAAGGCTTTGGAGCGACTGGGTTATTCCTACGAATTTGCTTCCCGACCGGAGCAATTACCAGATTACAGTGGGCTGATTTTACCAGGTGTCGGGGCTTTTGGTGATGCGATTGCCAACATCAGGGAGCTTGGTTTGGAAAAAGCGATACACGATTATGCTGCCACAGGTCGACCGATTCTGGGTATTTGTTTAGGGATGCAGCTGTTATTTGGCAAAAGTGAAGAGTACGGTGAGCATATCGGGCTTGGCTTTTTAAATGGAGAGGCTGTCCGTTTTCGCGGTGACTACAAGGTGCCGCATATGGGCTGGAATGAGCTGCACATGAAAAAGGAGCACCCTTTGTTGGAAGGGATACAAACGGGCGACTATGTTTATTTCGTCCACTCCTATCACGTACGGGTAGGGAATCCGGACGAATTGCTGGCGACGACCGACTATCATCAGGATGTAACTGCAATTGTAGGACGCAACAACGTATTCGGTATGCAGTTCCACCCGGAAAAAAGCGGGGACGCGGGAATGCGCTTGCTGAACAATTTTGCCGTTTTGTGTGAGGGGGTTTTGGCATGAGCTTTATTATTTATCCAGCCATTGATATTCGCGGGGGAAAATGCGTCCGGTTGTTTCAGGGCGATTACGGACAGGAGACCGTATACGCCGATTCGCCGCTTGCGATGGCAAAGCGTTGGGTAGAGCAAGGGGCCTCATGGGTTCATCTGGTAGATCTGGATGGGGCAAAAGAAGGCAAGCCTGCCAATGCACAGCTGATTAAAGATATTGCTCGCCAGGTTCCAGTGCCAGTCCAGGTAGGGGGGGGCATTCGTACCGAAGAGCAGATTGCCGATTATTTGGAGGCGGGTGTAGCCAGAGTCATCGTGGGGACAGCAGCCATTGAAGACGAGCCTTTTACCAAGCGCATCCTGCAAACGTATGGAGACAAAATCGCGATTGGCCTAGATTGTCGCAATGGGCTGGTGGCTACGCGAGGATGGTTGACTACCACAGATGTGCAAGCAACAGAATTGGCCAAGCGGTTGGTGTCGTATGGTGCGGAAACATTCATCTATACTGATATCGCACGGGATGGAACGTTGACCGGGCCGAATGTGGAAGAGATTTCAGCGCTTGCGCTTGCCACAGGCAAATCAGTCATTGCTTCAGGGGGTGTCAGTAATCTGGATGATTTGCTGGCATTGGCTGCTCATATGACAGAGGGTGTCTCGGGAGCGATTGTCGGCAAGGCCCTCTACACAGACGCTTTTACTCTGGCAGAGGCGCTGACTCGTATGGAGGGGCGTGAAGTGGATGCTCGCTAAAAGAATCATTCCTTGTTTAGATGTAAAAGAAGGGCGTGTCGTGAAAGGTGTGCAGTTCGTGGGATTGCGTGACGCAGGTGATCCCGTCGAGCTGGCCAAAAAATACAGCGAAGAGCGGGCGGATGAACTCGTCTTTCTCGATATTTCTGCTTCCCATGAAGGCCGCAAGACGATGGTAGAGGTCATTGAACGGACTGCTGCTAATATTACGATTCCTTTTACGGTAGGCGGGGGCATTAACAGTGTGGAGGATATGAAACGAATTCTTCGGGCGGGTGCCGACAAAATATCACTCAATACTGCGGCTGTTCTGCGACCAGAGCTCATTTCCGAAGGTGCGACTGTATTCGGGTCCCAATGTGTGGTTGTGGCTATTGATGCGCGCCTGGTTGGAGGGGATCGCTTTGAAGTGTATACCCACGGTGGACGCAATGCCACGGGAAAAGACGTAGTGGACTGGGCACAAGAAGCAGAAGCGTTGGGTGCGGGTGAGATCTTATTAACCAGCATGGATAATGACGGTGAGAAAAAGGGCTTTGGCATTGAACTGACGAGACGGGTATCGGAAGCGGTGGGAATCCCGATAATCGCCTCCGGAGGAGCTGGAGCCAAGGAAGATTTTTATGATGTTTTGACAGAGGGGAAGGCTGATGCGGCTTTGGCAGCGTCGATCTTCCATTATGATGAAACCTCGATCCAGTCGGTTAAGGATTATTTGCAAACCAAAGGAGTTGTCGTGCGGCCATGACAGTACAATTGACACTCGAGGAATTGCGTTTCGACGAAAATGGCCTAATTCCAGCTATCGTACAAGATGCAGTCAGTAAGACAGTCCTGACGCTTGCTTATATGAACAAGGAATCTCTGAAAATGTCATTTGAAACGAAAGAGACATGGTTTTGGAGTCGTTCACGCCAAGAGCTGTGGCACAAAGGCGAAACATCTGGAAATACACAACGAATCGTCTCCATTAGCTGTGATTGTGACGGCGATGCGCTTGTCGTGCAGGTCGTCCCAAATGGACCGGCATGCCATACTGGAGCTTATAGCTGTTTTGCAGGGGAAATGCTAGGGACCTCTGAAGAGCGGCAGTCAACCACGGAGTCTGACCGCTTTGCCATTTTGGGGGAATTGGAACAGTTGATTGCAGCGCGTGAGGCGGAGCGTCCGGAAGGTTCTTATACGACGTACTTGTTCGAAAAAGGCGTGGACAAGATTTTGAAAAAGGTTGGGGAAGAGGCCGCGGAAGTCATTATCGCAGCGAAAAATCGCAGTGCGGAAGAATTGCGCTATGAAGCTTCCGACCTGATTTTCCACTTGCTCGTTCTCTTGCGGGAGCAAAAGCTGCCATTGGATGAGGTGCTGACGGAACTGCAACGCCGCCGCTAAACCCATTAGGGAAGGCCACTCTTACTTACCAAGGAGTGGCCTTTTTGTTATAATATTCATGATCTGACTTTCGAAAGGTGTGGTGTCTATGAATACAAATAGCCAAAGCATTTCCAAAGCGAACAATCAAATGACCAACAACCAATCGAAAGGCAGGAAACGAAATGATGAAAGGCAATTTAGTAGAATTGCGTCCAGTGACGGCAGAAGATATGGAAAGGCTGTTTCTCTGGCGTAATGATGAAGAAGTGGCTATGTTGGCCGCGGGTTCATCGGTAGTTGCGTACAGTAATATTTCGCTTGATTCCCTGCGCGCTATGTACGAAGAAACCGTACGAACTGCGAAGCTACATGATAAAATGAACAGGTTTATCTTTTCGGTCTATACCCATGATGGTGTCCATATCGGCACATGCGATTATCGGGATGTGAATCCGATAACTCGAGCAGCGACAATCGGGATCGGTATCTTGGCAAAAGAGTATTGGAGTAAAGGGTATGGTACGGATACACTTCATGCTCTACTGCGCTTTCTCTTTTTAAAGCTGAATCTAAACCGCGTTCAGCTGGATACGTGGAGTGGAAATGTACGTGCCATTCGTGCATATGAGAAATGCGGATTTATATTAGAGGGACGACTGCGGCAAAATGAATACGTGGACGGAACGTACTATGATACGATCATGATGGGAGTATTGCGCGAGGATTATTTGCGAGCAAAGTAAGGAAGGGGAGCTGGACCAAAGGGAGCTTTGGGGTAGCTCCCCGCTTCTATATTTTATAAGAAGAGTAGGGGTTTGCACTTAGGGGGAAATTAATAGAGATAAACTTTTAAAATAACCCTTGATTTCGTATTTTAGATGTGATAGATTATTACTTGTCGCCAACAAGCGACGACAAAATACGAGAAAAGACAACAAGATTCGTCAAAAAAACCTCTTGACTCGTACACAATGAACGTGATAAGATGTAAAGGTTCGAAAAAATGCTCTTTGAAAACT
>NZ_JBITPN010000064.1:0-9286 GCF_050467985.1 Brevibacillus sp. NRS-1366
GACCATAATCACAATTTCTCTAATTCTACATACCACCGTTTTCATACTCAAAAGCTTTTTCTAATTTAAGCGAAAGAACTACTTCCGGGTCTTTTTCACCATCTTCGAAAGCGTCTGCCATCTCGTTCAATACGTCTGCCTGATCTCGCAGATAGCGTATGAAGTCTTCACGTTTTACTTTCATCTTGACCACCTCATCACAATTTCTCTTTTGTTAAATTGACGTTTCCTCTTGAAACAAGGGCTTTGTTATTCGCTGTAATTCTTGATATTGGGATTCAGTGAGTTTGGTGTCCTCTAGGTGCATTGCCCAAGCTGTTAGTGAACCAACAATTCCGTTGATCATATTTTTCAAACGATTTGCTTCATCCTCTGCCTCAGATGCTCGCTTGATCCAGTACGGCAACGCGGTGCGAGATTCCGTGATAAAGCTGATATCTGCTTCTTCATAGTAGCAATCGGGATTCAGTACAATTACCCCTTCTGATCTTCCTGGATGTTCTTCAACCTTTCTCCAGATGATAAGTCCTTCATCGTCATCTGCTTCTGGCTGCAACTCCCACGGTCCCGGCGTAGCTGCTTCACATATTTTCAAATCATTCACTGCATCTCGTTTTTCCATACCACGTCCTGATTGCATCTCGTTCTCTCCTTAAATTTACAGTTTTTCAAAAAAATCAGTTCCATTTACTTACTAGAAAATTAGAATAGAAGTAAATAACCTTTTAGGAGTAATCAAATGGATTTTACTTTATCGGTGGTCCTTTTATTGTTATTAGGTATCTTGTTTCTGATCTTGGGTTCAGTATTTCAGTATAGGATATATAAAATCATTGGAGTTTTATTTTTTGTAGTTTTTGGATGCTACATGGTATATATGATATGGGCTCTAAGTCAACTCTAGGTTGAACTTTCCTCCTGTAATGTTAAGTTAAATCAGCCTTTATTTTGCTAGTGCTTCCCATGACACCATCTTTCACTAGCCAATTTCCACATTTGCACTGGATGGATAGCGTATCGTAAAACTTCTTTCTCTTCCCAATTGGCATCTTTGCGTCATCTGATCCACAACTTGAGCACTGTAATGTAATCTCTTGCAGCACCTGTATCCCTCTTTCTTATCAAATCGATTGTTTTGAAAAGCTACATGGCAGCCCATTCATTTTTCGGTGCGTAATAAACACCCGTTGACGTTAGAACAAAAACGACGTATTGCCCGTAGTAATTTGGCTTTTCTGATGTACGGAGATATGTTCCGGTTACACCATTTGTGATGTTGCGGAGGATCATGCCTGGAACCATCTTGCTACCTCCCTATTTATCAAATCGTGTGTGCTGTTAATTGTTTTGATCGACCAACATTTGGTACAATTTGAATTATTCCCTATTGAAAGGATGATTCGATGTTGTACTTTATAGGCTTGGTCGCAATATTGTTTTTCCTTAGCTTTTTTAATACGATCAAACGAATCCACGATCAGGATAGATACATTATCCAAGCTGCAATTACAGCATTTTTAGGAGCGTATTTGATTATTCTGATCATCGAGGAAATTAGTTAAATCAAGCCTGTCTATTCAAAATTACCGTTGTGTTAAGCGACTGCTTTTAATGCGGCATTACAGATTGCTTCCTGGGCTGTTGAACCCTTGCCTCTGTAAATTGGTCCGTATGCACTTGTCTCTTCAAAGGTCGCGTACCACACGTCGTAGAAAAACCTGTTTTCAAGCGTGAATGAATGCTCTTTAAGCTTCCCTACCACTTGCCACGCATCGGCGATGTTTTGGAGTGGGTTCCAGACATCGATGTTATCCTTGTCTCTGTGGCCGACTGGTTCTATCCACTTACCTCCACAAAAATCTCCAGTGTCCCAGTACGGTGTGACTCCATCCATCGCAAGCGCCTTCTTCCACCCCATCACCTTCATTGCCAGCGTTTCAATGATCTGTTGCTCGGTCATTATATCTCCCTCCAACTATTCGATATTTCCGAAATGTTCATACCTCTAAAAATGTGAAGCAAACGAAACCTAATCATTTCCAGAAACGTATTATGAAGCAAACAGTATTTTTTAGGAGTTGAATATTTATGTTTGAAATAGTTTTAAACTTGATCTACTCAGTTTTCTCTACAATTGTTGAAATTTGGACTAGACAGAACCCTTGACCTGAGTTTCCTCTTTAACTACTTTGTTAAGCGCATAAAAAATCCAATCAGCAAAAGAAATATCATCACTGCTGTAACGGTCGGGTATTTGTACACGAAACGCCAAAATCGATCTTCAGCGCTCATTCTGGTTCCTCTTCATTATCATCATTTTTAAACCCGTATCCATTACATTGACTGCAATGAACCGTATACCCTAGATCATTTTTCATTGTTCCTGTTCCAAGACATTTTGGGCACATAGCATTTCCTCCTTATCTCCCTAACTATCGTGTTAAATTAACTCGATCGTTTTTTTACACATTTTGTAACTTTTTTTGATACCCCTCGTCTTATCACCGGGGGTGTTTTTTGTGAAGAAGATATGATTATCTTATCGCTGATTTTTGGACTACTACTGCTTCTCGGGATAGGAATTTTAGCCGTACTATATTTCAAAGTTGAGAGCGTGCTGATTATCGATAAAATTGGCTGATTTTATTCGCTACATAGAAGTTTGAAATTACCTAAATTCATGTCGAAGCCTTGATATAACAACGTTTGTATATCGTGTACCAACAGGATTTACATGGAGAGGCGAGCGTGTTAGGCTGATACGCCAAGCGAATCCCTTACAGGCATTGCCTTATTCGCTCTCAATCATGCTCGTAGAGGCTCGGTGTCAATCCGTCTATACTGTTGGTACACCATATGTAACCCTAAAGCCTGTAAGGATGACAGGTGTTTCTCGACAAGTTAATATAATACACATTGTGTAAATTTCCCATCATAAAACTTTCTCTCTTCGCAAACCTTATCTGTGGGTCACAAAGTAAACGTTAGGAGAACCCACATGGATCTTACAACTTTGGTTAATACCGGGAGGACTGTTATGGGCATTCTAAGTGGTAATCCGCAAAATGAACCAATGCATTATGGTGAAATCTTTGGTGTATGGAGTTACCTATCTACAACCAAAGGGTTATTAGTGGCTTATCAAACTTTTATTAACCATACTGGTGACAGCGATCTTAAAAAATTCTTGGAAGATATTACAGTCAGCATGAAACAAGAGATCGAACAAGTTGAAAACCTGCTAAAAGTGAATGGTGTTGGATTGCCCCCATCTCCACCAGAGCGTCCGACCGCAAATCTCGAAAGCATCCCTGTTGGTGCAAGATTCAACGATCCCGAAATTGCTGCTGGCGTATCGATAAACATTGCGGCAGGGTTAGTTGCTTGCAGTCAAGTTATGGGCCAATGTATTCGTGAGGACATTGCGATGATATTTGGTCAATTTCATATGACGAAAGCCCAATATGGCGCTAGGTTACTGCGTATCAACAAAGATAAAGGCTGGTTGGTACCTCCACCACTTCACGTAAATGCTCCAGAACTAGTGCACGCTTAACTATTAGGAAAAGATACTAACTGCAATAACACATTTGGTTTCTTCACTCCCCCCTTTAAGTCCCACTTCCTTAGAGGGGGTTTAATATTTTTTTACAAAGCCTGTCTGCATTGTCTTCTCACAAGTAATGTTAAGTTAAATCACGATTGCTTCATGTCTCAGCAAGCCGTTTTCTGCTGGCTGCATCATCGGCGGGAATCAATCGGCGTGGAGCTGTAGCAGCAGTTTCCCTTTCTTGCTGTATCCCGCCTTATGAAATCCTGCTGCATGGAAGCAACCACCGCGCAAACGCTTCCCCACATAAGTGATAATCCCGTCTTTTGGTGGCTCGCCCCACAGGTGCCTCGTGATCCCGAGTGCCATCACAACCAGATGGCTAGAGAGGTAATCCCCTTCATTGCCAAACAAGGTGCATTCCCAGGCATCCCAACCGTCGTCCCTGATTCCGTGCCATGTCACCCACAAAGCCTTTTCGTCTTCTGTGAGTAGGACCAGATTCTTTCCTGGTCGGCAAAACTGATTGCTACCAGGTTTCTGTCGGGTGTAATGCCGATCAGCCAGAGCCAGCGCCCTTTTGTCGCCTTTATTTATCAGGTTCCACGACATTCCTTTCACCCTCCTGTTTATCAAATCGATTGTTTTGTTTAACTAGGTTCATTTCAAATCCTGCTGCTGAATGGGTTAACTTTAGTTAGCAGACAGATTTGAATATGTGACGTATGTTAAAGTTGCCCGTTGTAAAAATCTTCTTATCAGTTGATGGAACGCCGTGTGCGATGAAAGTCGCCCGCACGGTGTAGGCTCGAGCGAAAACCCTCACAAACAGAAGGGAATAAGTCGAGAATAGCGTTGTCCCAATTTCAAATCTGAAGGTCGATGGAGCATCAAGATCAAGTGTTGTCCTTGGATTCAGTCAAGCTGTGGATGCGACTAGCGTTGTTTTGATGCAATCAATTGACGGAGGAAATAGCTGGTCGCTGTCAAGTGTTCGTTTAGACAAAAACTCATTGTTTGCGATGGTGTTTGGTTTATCGGAAGGAACGACATACCATTTCCAGCTGATTGTTACAGGTGGTAGTAGAGCTGGAGAATCGAACGTTGTTTCTGTTGCCCTCTAGAGTTACCCTATCAACGGCCCTCGGGATAACCCGGGGTATTTTTTAACTCCGGGACTACGGCATTCAGAATTTTTCCCCGTTTATCAAATCGTGTGTTTTGTATTCACTCCGCACTCCTCTAAATGTCTAGGAATATGATGTTAATTAGACTAGGAAGGAGTGAATAGCGAATGGCGTATCCTGCTCAGGCTCCAATGTCTCCACCTCCAAGCTTCATACCGCCAAGACCAACTTACATCCCTTCGCAACCATCGACCTATCTTATCGATTGTGTGTACCAGAACACTTATGTTTGGCTCGTAAATGGAGTACAGTTTTGGTATTATCCGATTAGTGTCGAGTCCCATGGAATTACCGGATATCGATGGAACGGCAGGCAATGGGTGTTTTATGGTATTGATCCAAGGATTATCGATTCTGTTGTATGTTATCCGACTCCTACCCTTTATTAAGGTGTGGGAGTTTTGTACTTAAATCAGCATACAAACACCCATTTTGCAGGATTTCCATATCCGTCATATTCACTCTAAGGAAGAAAATCATATCCTATCTGGAAAGTCGGACACTCTGGCCGACTTGTTCAGACACCTATGCTTGAAACTGCTCAGCGAAAAGGAGTTGAGAAGTTGACACGTTCAGCGAAAATCACCTTCAACAGCTCTATCAAAATTGATGTCCTGATCCCAGCTATTGAGAAAGACCTTGGCACTCTTCCCTATGTCATTGACAGTATCCGTAAACAGGTGAAGCATCCCCTGGGTAAGATCATGGTTGTATCGCCACCAAGCAAGCGAATCCAGGCCCTTTGCCGTCGTAAAAACTGCACCTTCATCAATGAAAGACGCGTCCTACCGATTACAAAAAAAGACATTCACTACCAAACCAAACGCACCAATCGCTCAGGCTGGCTGCTCCAACAATTGTTGAAGCTGGCAGGAGGAAACTTGACCAAGCGAAGGTATTATCTTGTGATTGACGCCGACACTATTCTCATCCGCCCTCATGTCTTTCTCGTCAACGGGAAAACCGTTTTTTACTGCCGGAACTGGAGTCGTCCCGAATATTTTCGCACCTATAAGAAATTACTGGGGACCAAGCCAACCGCCTCGCGCTCTTTCGTTGCCCACTATATGCTGTTCGACAAATCGAAGCTCTCCTGGCTGAAGCGTAAAATTGAGGCCAGGCATAAGACTAGGTGGTACTGGGCGATTATCAAGAAAACCAACAAACAGAGTTATGCCGGCTTCTCCGAGTTCGAAACTTACGGTAACTTCGTGAAAGCTCACTACCCCGGTCATCTAGTTGTAAGAAGTTCCCTTAACAAAAGCTTTTCTTCAAGACCGGCATCACTTACTCGTAAACGAATCATCAGACTGGCCCAGAATTACAGGTCCATCTCCTTTCATAAACGCCGCTGGTATATCCGGAAGATGGGCGTGAGAAAATGAAGAGCTGCCGAGCCCAACTGCTTGTGATGTAAGATAGTCTCAAAACCTTGGCTGAATGTGTCTGCGGCAATCTTGGATTCGTTACAGCGGGTATGCGAATAGAGATGGGCCAAGTGCGAAGTGGGTGAATCATTATACGATTCGAAAAGCTTCAGAGGGCTTGTCCCGTTATGTGAAAGCCTCCGGTCCATTTCGAGTCAACCATATGGAACCTTATCAAAATGAGCATTTTGTTAAATTGCTTGTTCGATATCGAATATGGTCAGCTGATCTGCGGCCTGCTTCGCCTTTTGGTACCTGTCAAATTCCTGAATGCTTTCCATTTACCCAGTCTCGGAAAGGCTTCACATGCGCTGATTGTGGCTTACCTCGTCCGTCTACACCGATCTTCCCTTCTTCCCTGTGAGGTCACGGAACATCATAGCGTACACGTTGCAATCGTATTGCTGCAGCAAGGTGAACCGTTCTAGGTCCTCCTCCATGGTTGTGTCATAGCCGATCAGAGTGTAAAAAGTCAGCTTCCGCTTTCTGATCCCGTATTCAGCGAGCATCCACATTTTCTCCGCGACAACCTTCATCATGTCAAAGCTCATCCGGACCTTATTGTCTGGCAACTCCTGGACCTTCATCGCTTCAGTTGGGATGCCTTTCAATGAACTGTATGTTGGAGAGTTTTCGTCCTTCTCGATGATTTTCGTTTTGATCATCTGGTCAAAGGCGAAGTGCAGTGTCTTCTTCGTCCGATTGAAGTTTCGGAAATCGACGCTGGCTATTGCCTCTGCGTGCTTTGGTGTCAGGATGGTAATATCGTTTGCCTGATTCCAATTGACCGTCAGCTTCCTCTCGCGGATCTCTTCCACGTCTTCAAAGAAAGCAACGTCAGCGAACGAGTTATTGTTGAGCAATACGATGTGGTTGGATTTCGGGTTGATTAACTTCTCGATTGGAGAAACCCGGTACTCCTTCAGCCCTTCTTTTCGCCACACCATGCAAAAACCGCAGCCTACATGACACCTTCGAACGGTAAAGCCGATCCAATAGTCGATTCCGTACAGCTCATAGGACCAGTTCAGGTCCACCAATTCGATTTCTGGCGGTAGCTTCGTCACATTTCCAGGATAAGAGTCCCACCCGGATCCGCCGATCAAAATATCATCAGCAAGCGTTTCCCAGTGCGGCAGGCTTCTTTCGATTAGCTTTCTCGACCAGCTAAAAATCGTTGAGATATACAGCCTGTCTACCCTCTGGCCGTTCCAAGAGTGAATGACTTCATCACCGCTCATCTTGTGGTAACCGTAAATTTTACCGCATGCGATATTGGGGAATTTCTCATGAAGGCCCCGGCCGTTCTTCTCTTTCTTTGTATCGATGTCCAGAATGCCTACTTTCAAAATTTTCACCTCGCTTTACAAAACGTAATTGGTAAAAATAAACTTTTTCACCTCTTAAACGTATATATAAGAGGAAGAGGTGATAAGGTGAATGCTAGAAGAATGGCCTTAATTTTTGCTTGTCTTGGTATTTTTGGTTTGGGTATGGGTCACATGTTTGCTGGAAAAATCCCTAAAGCCGGGATAGGTGGGTTTATTTTCTCGTTTACGTCTCTTATTCTCGCAGTTCTATGCCTCGCGCTTACTTTGCGACAGAAGTAATGAGTAAGCATCAACTTTCCGGATTTAACATAATTACCGTTGTGTATCCATTGATTACCACCCGCAATGTTGAGCTACCAATGTTATTATTCTTTTGAAAGGGTGGTATTTTTGAAAAAATCAACCGACTACTACATACGGCTCCATGCTTCATATCTGGCGGGTATGGATGATCGAAACAGACAGGAGGAGCTTGCAGCTTATGAAACCGTCTACGATCACATGTATGACTTTTTCCGCAGGCTTGACCTATCACACGATCAAGCTTTGTCTGTGATTGATGACTTCCGCACTGACATGTTGGTAGATGGTATCCGCCAGGCCAGCCACTGAGCTGGTTTTTTTCTTTTCCGCACAATTACCGTTTTTTAAGGCAGCCCCCAGTCACGTCTACTGGCCAATGTTTAAGGAGATACTGACAGGTAGGAGGCGATTTCTTTGTTGGACAAAGATTATTATGTTCGTCGTATCGAGCTTGCCCAGGCAGACATTGAGGCTATCACGGAGTCAAACTTTCACAATGCGCATCTACTTATCGACTGTCTTAACAGTAAGATCATCAACTGGAAAAGTGCGGTTGGGGAACTGACCTTCCAATGATCTGCTGCTCGGTCATTCTTCATCATCCTCCGCCAGTATTTTGGCATCTGCCCACTCTGCACCGCAGCGACATACCAGCTCATCACCAACACGCACAGGACCAAATGGACTGTCGCAATACTTGCACTCATAATGCGCCATCGTATTTTCCTCCCCAAACTATTTTGTTAAATAAGTTTCACCAAATCCTGTCTTGAGATTAATTCCTTATAACATTTCAATATTTTGTAATTTTTTGATATGTTAGGAATGCTCGTTGCATTTTATACTTTTCTTGTAGTTACATATAAGGGAAGGGTGATTTGCTTATGAGTAAAAATACTGCCTTACTCATCGTCGATGTTCAAACATTCCTTATCGAGCATGCTTATCAGGGTAATGTCATAATTGAACGTATTGAGAAGTTATTAACGCAAGCTCGTGATTTACAAATCCCAGTCCTTTATATTCAGCATTGCGGTAGAGAAGGTGGGCCATTTGAAATTGGGACCACAACTTGGCAGATACATCCCGCAATCACCCCAAAAGAAGAAGAACCTGTCATTCGCAAATTTGCATGTGATTCATTTCTAGATACAACACTCAGAGATGAACTCGAGTCTAGAGAAATCAATCACCTTGTAGTGGTTGGTCTGCAGACCGAATACTGTATCGACACAACCAGTAGACGTGCAATCTCTTTGGGCTACGATGTTACACTGGTTAATGATTGTCATTCGACTTTCGACGGCACAGTATTAAAGGCTGAGCAAATCATCGCTCACCACAACGCTCTTCTTTCTGTATTTGGCACCGCTAATAATCGAATAACAGTGACCAGTTCAGACACAATTTTTATTTAGGTGAAACCGTACCCTTGTAATTTGCAAGGGTACTTTTTACTTTACATAATAAATTGAAATTACCTAAATT
>NZ_JBITPN010000065.1:0-668 GCF_050467985.1 Brevibacillus sp. NRS-1366
TCATCCTTTTCAACGTAGACCCAGTTCATTACGTTTTTGATGTCCTTTTTAGCTTTCCGAGTCTTTTCTTTCAGATAGGACCCGTATGGAATGAGGAAATCAAACCGAGGATATTTTTCGTCCCCCATCGCATACAGATAGTTTTCCTCGCTCCCGTACCCCGCATCGGCAATGACTCTATTTGGCATTGGCAAAGAGGAGGCAGCTTGCTTCTCTAGATGGGGTATGAAACAGCGCGTGTCGGTTGGACGTTGATGGATGGTGTAAAATAGGATGAATTGATTCTCCGTTGCCATCTGTACGTTGTAGCCAGGTTTAAGTTGACCGTTTTTCATATGGTCTTCTTTCATCCGCATGAATGTTGCGTCAGTATCTGTCTTAGAATAACTATTGCGGTCATCTAAAATTTCGTTTTGGGCTTTGTATGTAGATAACCTTGGTATGAAATCCTTACGGATCAGCTTGAGGGATTTCTTCCATGCACTCCGTCTTTTTCGCTTTTCCTTACGGACCTCTGTATTTGTCTCTTTTTCCATCTCATCTGATAAAACGGCTATGTGCGTTTCCAAGCCAACAGCAATCTCTTCTAATTTAGATGGGTCATCCACTGTATCCATCAGGCTATCCGCAAGGATTTCCAACTCTTCCGCTTTGGCCGTCTCCTCAAT
>NZ_JBITPN010000066.1:0-61702 GCF_050467985.1 Brevibacillus sp. NRS-1366
GCTGGGTTTGACGCTTACCATTTAACTGCATTTCTACATCTTTAACCTCAATGAAATTTCTCGAAAATCTTGCTGGATCAACCGCCAGTACCTTTTTAATTAAACCTGTTTTTCCTGATTCAATTAGAGCCTTTAATCCTTCTCTGTCTGACTCTAGACCTGATGTACCATTATCAGAAAAGAATACAACTTCTTGACCGTTTATCAATGACAAGCACTTCTGTACTTGTTGAGCAATAGATTCATTGTTTTTTGCAGCACTTCTGGAGTAAATGGCAATCATTAATCATCATCCTTTCAAATCTTCATTTTATTCCAATTCCTCATAGATTACTGTCTGACTTTTTAGACCAGCATCGTACATTCTTTCGAATAGACCAGACCAACTACATGCACTACATATGAACAGTTTAAACTTTGCAAGAAAATAATTAGGGAGCGTATCCTCGGGATCTCGTGTCTTAAGTTCAACTTCCTCCTGCGTGAACTCCATTTCATTGCAGATCGGGCAAACTAAATACCTGTCCTTTTTTACTAGCTTTACCCTTCCCATGTTTGAATCTCCCTTTCTGTTTTAAAACCATCTTTTATGGTAAACACTTGCTACATCTCTGCATCTTATGAAATTTATCTAGCGCTTCAAAATAATCTTCTACAAAATAATACTTGCCATTTTTTCGTCCACTTTCTATGACCTTTTTATGAAAATGCTTCACTGACACATCTCCACATAAAACTTCATGGACTCGATTAACTGGTAAAATATGATCCGTTATGGCGATATATCCGATGCCTTTTTGTTTTATTTCATTGAAGTGTTCAACAGACAGAATTTCTTCCATCGCTCAATTCCCTCTTTCGTTGAAAATCTTCTTTTATCGGATTACTTGTATTCCATGAAACTTGATTGCTTCAATGTTATTGACTTCATTAATTTCAAGAAATTCATCTAGTTCTTCCTCGGTTTCGAACCAAGCAAATGTTCCATGGGGGTGCTTCTCGTCATGGTAAGTCAATAGGATTGTTTTATTCATTTATTCTCTTCACCTTTCCGAATGAATATCTGCTTATATTCAGCGATTTCGTATTTTGCTTCTTACTTAAGACGATCTATTACTTGCTTTCTATACACCTTCAGTTCATCCTCAATTTTTTCATAAGTCAGCTTATTTTCAATTGTAGGTAGCTCCATAATTTTCATGAATGCATCGTGAGATTTATCCATCAAATCTTTCTCAACTGGATCTGTAATTATTCTCTGAGGTCGATAGATATTAAAAAGTTCCTCACCATTATCGATATCGTCGTCTCTCATTGAAATTCTCCTTTTATCGTCTTTCGACAAACGTAACATTCTTTACTCTTGTGAATGGCTTACCTAGTACACTTGCTTTCCCGATTATCGTCATACGTACTAACCACTTCTGTCCATTTCGTACTTGTTCTGGATCAACTGTAGTGTTCCATTCATACTCATTTCCGTCATCATCTTCGAAGTCAAATCTCCATCCGACATTCGGTTTGATGTCAGAAGGTTCTCTGTCACGTATGACTGTAACAACCTTCTCAATTCTCATTAATGACACTCCTCAATTCCAATCAAATATTGATTTTAACTAAAAACCTTGTCTCAGAAACTTGATCTTTAGAATCTTCCCTTCAATCATTGCTGAAAAGTATCCTTCATTTTCATTAGAGTGTTGATATTTGACCAATTCTTCAGCAATTTCTTCAGTGACGATGCCTTTAAAATACGGGATGTTTATTTCTTCACCAATAATTAAATCAGCATCTTTTCTGTTGATGTCCACTCGTTCAAGGATTGTTTTTACCGGATCACTCAACTTTCCCCATTCAGTTTCTTTGATTTGTTTTTCCATTACATCTATTCTCCTTTCCCCATAAAATTAGACTTTGATTGCATGTAGCAAATTCTTACAAGTCATCTTCTGTTGCATCTAGAAACTCCTCATCAAATACTTCGTTACATTTTAAGCACTTCCATTTACCAAGGCTAGATTCAATCAAAGTATCTTCTTCACATATTGGGCATTCTCTATCTCCCACAATTACTCGCTCCTTTTTATACTGAATTGTTAGCTACTTACTGTTATGCTCCTCAATCATCTTCTGAATCTCAGCTAGCAATTTTGGATCATCTGGCAACTCAATCTTATGTAACTTCTTAATTACAATTTCCTTATCCCCATTTACTTCAACTGATAATGTATCCCCATACTCCGCGCCAATCAGCTTTAACTGTTCAGTGATGGATACTCCTAAGCTTGTTCCAATCTTGATGACTTTTCTTTGCAATTGGTTCACCTCACCTTACGCTTCCTTATATATCCATTATAGCGACTACTATATAATAGCGCAATACTAAACTTTGTTTTATTTTATATTTTTATTTTCAACATAAGACAAAAACCCACCAACTGGCAGGCTCTTCTTATACCATTTCTACAATACATTCAGGTAAGTCATTCTTAACATTACCAACCAATGCAGGAACAGGATAAGCCATCATTTGATCCTTATCATATGAACTTAATAATGATTCGAGTAAGTCGCCATCTTGAACGTTTCTATCTAACCAAACTGATTCATCTTCTCTTTTAAGTATCGCTGGCATTCTATCATGAATTTCAGCCACTAATTCATTTGGTTTTGTTGTAATAATAGTGCACGTATGTACTTTATCGCCTACAGGATTAATCCATGTATCATAGAGACCAGCAAATGAAAATATCTCACCTGACTTCATCATAATTCTCATGGGCTGCTTTCTATTGTCGAGCTTCATCCATTCGTAGAAACCATCAGCGGGTATCAAGCAACGTTTTCTTGTCAGAAGCCCTTTAAATGCTGGTTTTTCTCGCAATGTCTCCGATTTGGCGTTTATCATATTGAAGGCCATCTTTTCGTCTTTCGCCCAAGAGGGAATTAGTCCCCACTTTATCTTGCCAATCCGGTTTTTCCCGTTAACATTAATGATTGCACTTAGAAACTGACTTGGTGCAGCGTTGTATCTTGGAATAATATCAAATGGAATCCCATCGATGAGTTCAAAACGATCAATAAGGTCTTCAGGACTGGCTATCAAAGTGAATCTGCCACACATGGATTTCACCTCAACTAATTAGTGTACAGTTCTTTTTTGATAGGTCTTTATCTCTGATAATGGAATTAGATATCTAGCATCATTAGGATGAGCCTTATAAGGTACAATGACTCCAATTCGAACCAAGTCCTTAACTTCTTCTTTACTCATATTTAAGTGTTGGGCTGCTTCAGTTACAGTTAAATATATCTCAATATCTGAAGGATTCATAGCATTTAATCTCCCTCAATAAAGTCAATTCGAACATCGGATTCTTCTACCCAGTATGGCTCACCTGTCAAATCTTCAACCAGAATTTTAGTCCCATTTATTCTTTCTTCTTCTGGAATGTCCACGACTACTAAAACTTTTTCATAAGTTTTCAACCCATCATATGATTTTAACATAACTCCAAATGTAGGTTTAGCTTCTTGCATACATTTCAGCTCCATTTCTCATAAAATCACATATTTATTCAGATTCAATAATTGTACTAATCTTTTTCAACTGTTCGAGGGTTAACGTGTTAATCTTCTTTTCAATATCCCATTTCAATTTTTGAGTTTCTGCTTCATCTAAAATATCTTGCTTATTAAAATATAATTTCCAGTCTGCTGCATAATCAGTAACTTCGTTATACTCTTTTAGGTCGAACTTAATTACCCATCGCTCATTACTACCATCCCATACTTCGAAATATTTCCTTCCGATCTTTTTAATTAACATCTCTTTAATATCCTCAGTATGTCTAGCCATATTTCCATCTGGTTTAAGGTATACTTTCATCCCAACTTCTAGTTTATTCATAATGCCATTCCTTTCCCAATCATATAAGTCTTTGATTCAAAATTCTCTTATGACCTATACTTGTCATATTTGCTGTCTTCCCAATCCGATTGTGGTACTTGCAATTCCATAATCCAGCCATTACGATATGGGCAATTTTTAAAAACACGTATATAATTTCCCCAAGTCAGTATTTTCTTATCATCTGTGCATGTAATAATCATTAACATTCTCTCCTTTTTTCCTATAAAATCAAAGTTTGATCTGAATGTTCACTACGTATACAATTCTTTGCGTTAGTATGTAATCCTTCTGTCATTTACTTAGATTAATATACTGTTTAATGAGAATATCTTTTACGATTCCAGTAATTCCTTCTC
Organism: Brevibacillus sp. NRS-1366; assembly: GCF_050467985.1. NCBI lineage: Bacteria > Bacillati > Bacillota > Bacilli > Caryophanales > Paenibacillaceae > Brevibacillus > Brevibacillus sp. NRS-1366. Next base: position 4,270 of record NZ_JBITPN010000066.1, read on the forward strand.
GCTCTAGTTTCTGCTCAAATGCTCTCAATTTCACCTTAGTCACCCTTGTTTAATGTTTTTTTGTATTTCAAAATCAATAATAAAAATTATAATTTCGACTTTAAATAGCTACACAACTAACTTTTTTTACTTGAAATTTGTTATTTTTAATCGTTAAAAAATCGTTTGGGCTAATCATTCCTAAGCTTACTTGCAAAGCCAAATTAACATTTTCCATTGTGTCCCTATCCAATGTTCCTACTTTTTCAGATAAGCGCTGTTTGTCAATAGTCCTGATCTGTTCGCACAATATTACGCTGTCTTTTTCAATATCATACTCCAATGAACTAATCCCAATATGCGTTGGTAATTTTGCCTTCGAAATCTTGGACGTTATAGCAGCAACAATCACTGTTGGGCCAAATTTATTACCGATGTCATTCTGAATTACCAAGACAGGACGAAATCCTCCTTGCTCACTACCCACTACTGGAGACAAATCAGCCAAGTAAATCTCCCCTCGATATACTGGTTTCAAATTATCCCCTCCCTTTTCCTAGATTATAGTTTATGATATGATTACGTTTTATTTTTATGTCTTAATCTTACCATGACGAAATACCTAAAGCAAGCAAAAATAACCAATATCATAACAAAAAACCCGTCAAATTACGACAGGTTAAATGTCTTATTAAAGTCTTTTAACATTAATCTATATCTTGCTGAGGTATTTTCTTTTGAAGCAGCCTTGTTGCTTGCAAATTCTCTATATGACTCATCTTTGTACCTTTCAACCAAGAAGGATATCAGCCAATTCGCAAAGTCTTCTGGTGCAATTGTTGCTTGAGCATGTTTTGCTACCATACAAAGCATAGGAATATGCGTCTTCTTAAATGTTTCTTTGTAGTGTTTATTGTCAATATGATCTACAACTAAATTAAGATACTGCACAGATTCAGCAAAAGCCCTTTTTGCTTCAGTGGGCACACCTGTATCTATAACCCATTTTGTATAATCCGCAGATCCTATTCCTGTTTCCCCATCTTTATCAATGAAAAGCATTGATTGTACAATAACCTCACGATCACCTTTCCTATTTCTTAGGTTACCAGATATACTCACGTTTTGTATTAATGGATTGTTAGTCATCGTGGATAGGTAATCAATAGTTGCATTGTCCATGTGAGCTTCCAGTTTTTCAATGGCATTAAGGGACTCGTTGTTATTTAAGCGCTGGAAGACTAAATTCTTAATCTCATCATCCATTTCAAGTAACTCAAATACTAAAGTAAGACCAAGTATTCGGTTCTGGAACTCTTCAGGCAATGCAGTAAACATATGATTTGCAATTGGATATTCGTGAACATTGCCTTCCTCATCCGTTATTGTCACTGGAGGAGTATCTTTATGAAGTGGCATTTTGTTTTCTACAAACTTTATAGTTTTTGTTAGTCTCTGTTTACCATCAATAACGTTATATTTGCCGTTTACAAGCTGCACATAGATGTTAGGTACTGGAATGCCCATGATATACGAATGCATCAACATTGACCCTTTTAAATCGTCCCATGCGTCTGCATTTCGTTGAACTGGATCATTATATATAAATCGATCCTGTTGTCTCATAAATTCTTTAATGTTCATTTCCTGTTTCAACTTGTTAATGCCGAAATCTTTGATCTTTATACCCTGTAATGTCTTCAGGAAAATTAGTTTATTTGATTCTTGCTCATTAAATTGCAATGCATTAGAACCTAGAGTCTTCTTTCTGCCCATTTTACCCACTCCTTTTATTAGATCATTGTAGGCAAACTAAATGGTATTTATCCCTGATAAATCTTATGTATAAAAACAGAAAAAAGACCCTGTAATCAAGGTCTTTTGAAGGTTACTTTGTCACGCTAACTAGGCTTTCTATCTTGATCCACTCTGAATTCCAGTCGCTGACTAATTTGAATTGCTTACGGTTTACGTCTATTTCCTTCACGACTCCCCAAGTCTCTTCCAGTGTACCAAGATTCCCTTTTACAGACTGAAGCCACTTTACATTGATTGCATAGTCATATTGCGTACTATCATAAATCCTGAAACACATCTCTCCGAAATCGTCTTCATCTACGTCTGGTTTTTTCTCTAGTCTGCTTTCTTCACCATGGCTAATTATTGCTGACCTATGTTCTGGAAGTAATATACGCATGCTACCAAACAGATCATTGATTTTCTTCGACATTCCATTCCACCCCTACACAAGAACATTTGTTCGTATCTATATTATGCTCCGAGTTACACTCTTATGCAAGTACAAAAAAAGACTTTGCTTATGGCAAAGCCTCCCAAGAATTGATTATTAATTTGTCTTAGCCGTTAACTCATTAGGGTGATACCATTTGTTATTAAGGCTGTCAACATAAGCTACTGTGGATACAAACTCATCTGGCTGCATTTCAATTAACTTCGAGACGGCAGATTCTTTCTTGGTTACTTTCTTACCTACAATAAATACAGCATTGTCTTTTCTATTTTGTACTGCTTCAACTTTAATCTGTTTTCGATCCAAGTTAATGATATCTCCAGCAACTAGATATTTAGCCATAATATCCAGCGTAACTTTTTTCATAATTCACACTCCTTTAATTCAAGATATCATAATATACAAAATACAAACAATTAAAATGCGTATTTTATAAGGAATCCCATAAATCAATTGCTGCTGTAGATTCTTTTTCTCTTTGAATCTTATTTATATCTGATTGAATTCTTTTCGCATTGTTAATATAGTCCTTATATTCAGAAACATAATTTATGATATCAGGTGTACACTCTAATCTGTTTGGATAACTTGGTCGCCCATTGTGTTTATGACTTCGAGTGTACTCATCTCGTTCAATCCATACATCATAGTCGTTTTGCCCAGTAGGTTTTATTTTGATAAGATCGTATTTTGAAAACAACTCTCCGAACTTTCCAATTACAAGTCGAAGAGCTTTATTTAGATGATCTGGTAAATATTTGCCACTACAAAAATAAAGGTGCTCATTCTCTTTCAAGTCCCACCACAACTGTTCTTCATCAAAAAATTCGTTAATAATATCGGGTGCATTTGCAGATAAAATAGCCAATTCATCTTTTAACTCTTTTAATTTTTCTATCCCCAACTCTTTCACTAATTCAGGGTTACGCTTAATTACTTTTTCTGCTTCGGTCTTGAATTGTTGCTGAACAAATGGGATGAGTGCAGCTTTGAATTGATTTCTCGTGTTACTCAATTGATGTTTAACTTCTTCAAATTCATTTCTTTTTGCTTCTATCTCCTGATCGAAATTTCGCATTAGTTCTTCCTCCTTTGTTTATTTTTACCATAAATTGTACCATAAATTTCAATCAATTGTCTCTTTTATTGAAAGTACTCATCGAATAACACATGAAACTCACTTGGTAATTCGATATCAGACACGATCCTTGCCTCTACTTCATCAACCACGAACGCCACTCTCCCGTTCTCGTAATGCTTTTGCTTTATAATACCAATGGGAGTTACCTCAAGTATTTCAATTGCTGAGACACCACCTTCATCGAGTATTTCTTTCACCCAAATGAAGAGTTCTTCCAATGTCGAACAAATATATATACCTTCAAGAAATTCTTTATCTTCTCTGCCTCTTGTACAACTAAGTTCTTTATGATGGATTGGCTGATTTAGGTTGATCTTTTCAATGTACACTTCGGCGTTTTCTTCTCCAATATCCCAAGTTATGTACTTATATCCTTTAGTTATCATTGAAAGACCCCCTTCTTTTTCCATTATATCACTCTGGATAAAGGAACGAATTTATCGGGTTTTATTTTTGTTGTTTTCACAGTAACAACAGTCGCGTATATTCGCAAACTTGTAGCCGTCAATATCACTTTTATAAACAAACTCTTCCCCAAATCTTTCTGTATCTCTTTCAAAACACCTGATTACCATATCGAATGTTCCACATTGTTTACAATCCTTCATTTTACAGACCTCCTGACCCATTGAATTCAAACTTTGATTAAATTATCTGTTGTACCATACAACTTGCAAGTCACCTACCATACCTTGGAGCTTCAACAAATCTTTTTTGTACTTATTGAGCAATTCTGAAGGATAGATTGTCTGGATGCAGATGACTTTTTTGTTCAATAAAACTTCTGATACATATCCATCGTAATCAATAAATGATTCATCTTCACAGAAATGAATAAACTCATTTAGTGACATAACATCTCCAAAATTATTATTAAAAACCTCTTGGCTATTTACATTGAATTGTAATGCCATGTTAATCTCTCCTTTTCAATCAAACTATGCTTTTATTCAATTTATTTTTAAATGCTTATACTTGCCATTCCCTAACCTCATCACTTCGAACGTCAATTGATCAATGTTATACCTATATCTCCCTTTACCATCTACCCTACACATACCTTCTGCAAGTTGAGAAATGTAGTATATGTTTTGTGATACACATACCTCATCCCAGTTATATACCATGTCATCAACTACAGGAATGTATTTATAAAGTTTGTACATGGCAACTCCTTATTAGAGGTCTTCTTGAAAATGCGCCATTAGGAAATTATGATACCGTTCCTTAACGGGTTCAAATTGCTGCTCCAGATGAACAAAAGATAAGGCACAATGTTCTACATAAAAACCTATCGCCTCTTCTATCATTTTATAATCTTGCTTAATTGATTTTGGCGTAATTTCCACTATTCCTTCATCATGCAAACTCATCGTTGATTTCAAGGATTCAATTCTTCTTGATATTCCTGTATATAAACAGATTGACACACCTAAAGGAACAATCATCATGCAATCACTCTCCATTTTTATTTTATTTCACAAAGTTGCTTTGATATTGTGTATTTCTTAATTGATAGGTACCTTGATGATTCGTGCTTAATGACCTGCGATCCACCATCATTTTATGCAATATATCTTTGTCATTCACAGCACTTGGAGGTTTTGCATCTATTGTAATTTGACGAACTGACCCCACTCGGTTATAAATCACAGTATATTCAACTCATTTCTAATCAAATTTTACATTCATTTAGTTTCGCTTATTCGCCTTGTTTCTCTCTTCAATCCTTCGTGCTTCTGCTGCCAATTGTAATGCTTTTGATCTGAGTCTCCCTGCCCTGCCATAATCACCTTTTAAAGCAGCTTGCTTTGATCTTGTCTCCCAAAGTCCTGCCCTGTTCAGTAGTCTTTCTACTTCCTTACCCACCTTTTGTCCTCCATATTCATAATAAAGTTCCACATTTATTGGGTTATTTATCATCTTCATTTCTAATTCCACAATATTGTTTAGCTTCTTTAATTAGACTTCCGATAGACATTGAAAAAATATCTGGTAACTCCTTATAGTCCCAAATTGGCGCTTGGACTGGATAGCATTGTTCATCAACTATCAGTTTGTCATCGAGCATAATTCCAACTTCCCATTTAGCTTCTTCTACTCTTTGAAAACGAACCATCTTAATTGTGTACATGATCTATACTCCTCCTTGTTATCTTTCAATCAAATCTCAATTTGATTTAGTCTTCAACAGTTGCTTGCAATTTACAATACGGGCATACAGTTTGAAATGCAGAGAATAATGCCTTACATTCCACATTGGCACATCTTTGGACTAAATAACTTTCACTCTCATACTGAACTCGTTTAGCCATTATAATCATCTCCCATTCCTTCTAGTAATTCCACAATTTCCGATGTCTATCTTTCATTTCTGCCTGATCACGTTCCACCTTTTCAGTCAAATCGGCAATTTTCTTATCTAGCAACTGTTTATAGTTTTCAATTGCTTGTTCTCTGGTTGTTCCAATTGCAGAATCTCCCTTGCTATCTTGAACAATCCAACCTGTCTTGTGCTGCCATATGTAGTATTTGATTTCGTCCCTTTTGGGATTAAGTAAATCGGCAATATTACCAAAGAACAATATCAATCAACTCCTTTTTAGAAATAGTTACTCATTTACAATTTCAAAGTAATAACTAAACCATTTATCCCTATTCCAGTTCTCGTTACTGTCAAACGCGATTGCTTCATAACCGATAGGATATGGCTGCTTCTTTTCTGTTTGCGCTGATAAGATTCCTTTATATACTGATGTTGGATATGTGCAGCCACTTTTAAAAAGAACCTCACCATATCCATAAACATCACTAAGGCATTTTACCTCCATACACATTCCCCATTTCTAATCAAAGAATCCTTTTATCGATTTACTTACACTATTTTCTGTAATATCGCTTATTAATAATTCCCACACAAATACTTATCAAAAATACAACAAATAGAATTATAAAGTGATCCGTAGTTAGAAAGTTAAACAACTCCTTTATATGCTGAAATATTCATTTCATTATTTTCTCTATCCTTGTTTCCGATCGATCATTTTACTGTAGCAGTATGTAATTACGCATGTAGATTCTTCATCATCACCTTGACACACATATTCTCTGCCGAATTTATAATGAACTTCATTTTTAGTGTCGATCTTCCTTTCACAAACCACACATTTTGCCATTGTTATCAACTCCTGATATTAGGATCATTTAATTGGAAACTTGCTATACAATAACTCTCTAAATTCATCATTTTCAATTAGAAAAAACTCCTCTTCTACGCTTTCCCCTTCGTGATCAAAGATAAGCACTTTCCAATCATTCATTATTATTACTATTCTTCCGTCAAACTTTTTCAGTGTTTTGAGAGTAAAAGTTCCTTCACTATATTGGGTGCCATTTTCCATTACATCTAAGAAACAGAATTCGAGCACTTCAATGCCAAAAAGAGATAGAGTTTCGTATTCCATGTTTTCTCCCCTTTATGTGGAAATACATTTTATTTACCGAGTCCAGCTCCAAAGACATACTTTACACATGTGCTGCCAAAAACCCACGCTTCCTGTCCTTCAGTGTCCTCAGTGAAGTAATAAGCCTGTTTCCCAGTTAATCTTTCACCACATCGGTCACAATGTTGATTTAAACCCTTGTCGATGTGAGTAAATATCAACGAGACATACTGGTTTGCACCATTACTGTTATTAAAATATCCAAAGTTACACATCAGATATTTTTCAAATTTCTTTCCCATAAACGACAACTCCCAAAAGGATTATCTGTGTGATCTAATCTCTCACATAAAACAACATATTTTCCAGCTGCTGAATTTCTGCTTCAAGTTTTGCTATTGCGGTTGCATATCTAACCGATACGGTAGAAATGTTTTCAAAATCTGTTGAATTAAAAGCTCTATTGATGTTACTTCCTAACGACTTTTTGTATTCAGTCAACTTCTCTTCTAATCGGACTTTCTTCTCATTAATCATTGAGTTTATGTTATCTCTGTTCATTTTCTAATCCTTTCTTGTCTGAAATTGAAATTATGTATATTCCAACACTAAACATCGTTTATATTTATTATTTTAACTTATAAAAATCCTATTTGCAATCATTTTTTACTTCTTATTCAAATATGAAGAGCAATGAATATTAGAACAACCAAAGCCGCTGGCATAACTCGCTCGCCCATTATAAAGTTCACTCGGTCTTGACTAATCATAAGATCTCCCTCCTTTTGATTCTAGTCTATTAATGGTCATCCTTATCTATTCCTACTCCTTCTACTTTCTCGACCATCACAAGGCCATCCACAACGTTCTTAGGATCAAAGTATGCTATCACAACATCATCAACATTGATTTCCTCGCCTTGCGGGATAAACTCTTGAGTAAAATACACTCTACTTTCGTCATAAACTCCAGTTCCCCAGTATTCTCCGTTTTCAGCCTTTGTCACTTTATAGATGAACACTGTATACTCTCCGCATGCGAAAGCACTTGCTGCGTTAAACGTGATGACACATACTAAAACCAACATCATAATCAGCTTCACTGTCATTTTAATCATCATATACACTCCTTAATTTTATTTACTTAATCTTCTACAATGTCACCTGTAATTGGGTCATAGATATTAATTGTTCCACTTTCTTTGTGTTCATATATCTCAAAGCCGCTTCCTGTTTGTCCCTTGTAATACCATTTCACTGGACTGAAGAATGTAAAATCAGCTTCTTGCATTAAGACTCCCCCTTGTAATGTTCTATGCGTCTTACATATCCTTTCTTAATCCACGCTTGATAAGGGTAATACTCACCGTATCCCTCAAACAAGAAACCTGTAGGAACAGTTTCACCAGCTTTTCGATCTGGCTTTTTACTTTCTGCTAATTCCGTCCAAACCCATGGATTGAGTTTCTCATTGTCTCTTGTGTTTATCATCAATTGCACCCCGCTTTCAGAAGCATAAAATTTACTTTATGTTTTTCTCTGAGTTCTTCGGTTAAATCTGTTTTTGGGTTCCATACAGGATAAAGATCCAGAAAATCATTTGGTGTTTCTTTCATACCCATTTCTTTTGCTCTAAATAAAAACTCTTTCGGCTTCTCATAACCCATTTTGTATGTATTATTTAGAAATTGAGTAAATACGAGTTTTTTACCATTGATGATTTCAACATTAAACCCCTTGAATTCTCCTGTTTCAAGGTTAACGACTCTTACCTCAGTCCATCCTTGTTGCCGTTCCTTAGTGAATGTTTTAATCATTTGCACACTCCCCTTTCCTGTAAGATGTTGTATTCATAGACCATTGTCGTTCCCGAATATCCATCAACCTGTACAAGTAAAGAGTCTTCCATGGCAAGCAAAACAGTTGCTTTTACATTTGATTGTCCATGCATTCTTTTTAAAGTTATTCGCTGTTCCTTTGTATAAGTGTTTAGTAAGTTAATCAAATTAGCCACTCTCCTTTTTATATTTCAACTAATTTTATTTATAATTTTTATTTGCAAATCCATTCATAAGATGTATACGTTGGGTATTTAACTTCTACACACTCCATCATGTGATCAAGTGCTGATTTTGCTTCTTGATAGTAAGGAACTTTATCATAATCAATTCCCCAGATTTTACAAAAGAACATATCCAACGTTTTATAACTTGCTGCTTCAAGTTGGTTAGAAAGTTCAATGATATCTGTAGCACTCAAGATGGATTGTTTCATTATTGATCCGCTCCTTAATATGTATTCTTTAACTGTCTTTATTTTATCATTTATTTTTAGTTAATACAATACCCTTCTCTCATATATTTTAGTTATTTTCTTATGAAATGCAGATTTAATTACAAAAAAAAGAGGCTTTTACCAAAAGTCTCTAGGGTTTGAATCATATTCTATTTTCAAAGGTTTACACCATCCATACAAGAATTTACGTGTCTTCAAAACAGTCTGCGCAGCATCCTCTGATGGCATATCTGCATATAAAGTATACTCTCCGTTTGAGCCAACTGGTATCAAATCAAGAGTTGCATTGTAATCTTTAAGACCTTCAACCATTCTAGACATTTGTTGACTAGATAATTCTCTGACAACCATTAAAAATTTTCTGCTCAAATAAAACACCTCGCTTATTTTTATTTTATTATAACATAGTATATTGCATTATGTATGAAAACATTCTTTCAATGGGAAAAGAAAAACCAGCAGTATGATTCTGACTGCTGGTTTAAGGTCTTGGGCCATTCTCTCGGTTTCTTGGTCTAGGCCCATTATCTCTACCTTTATCCTGAACTGGTCTTGTTCCATTGTCTCTCATGGTCGATCACCACTGTCGTACAATAAAACAGATCTGTCATAAAAATCTATGAACATACTTCCACCACTTTCCATTTGTGAGCTCATATCACAGTATAAATCACGCTTTCTTTTTGTTCAATATCCAGTAAACCAATAAAAAACCGATTTTATCAAAATATAAAGAGCAAGTTTCCCAGTTAGTTTAGGGTATTGAATTTTCGAGGTGAAAACAGTGGGGTTAGCCACTAAGATTCGCTATCTAAAATTTAAAGAAGTTTGGTTAAATATCGAAATGTACGTTAAGTTCTTTCTAAAATTCCTTCGACTTCGGTAGCAAAATCAAGTCCGTCAATTTCACCATTGTACACACGTTGTTGCACTGCATTAATTTGCTCCAATGCTGTAGCCATACGGATTAAATAGCTAAAGTCCATTCGAGAAATAACAACATTATCTTTATCATCCAATAATTTAGCACTCATGTAAATTTCATTTACTTTAGCCATTTTTAGTCTCCCTTTCTTATTACGTAATATTTGTCTTTTCTTCACCTTGAAAGTTCAAGAAGGCTATATATTCATACTCTATCAATAGAGACATATTTCACCCTGAAATTTGCATATCCCTAGTTTATTCATCCTTGACAATCTTGATTTTCAATCCAAGACCATGAAGGATATTCAATAACGTGTCCATGTTGTAGTTGTCTCCTCTTGTCACCCTGACAATTTGAGGATGTTTTACGCCAATTTTTTCACCTAAAGATCGAGTTGAAACCCCCTGCTCTCTCATTGCTGCTTTTATCGCTTCAATGATTTCAGTTTTTGTTATGTAAGTTTCATCAATCTTATGGCTCATAAATACTCTTCACCCTTATCTCAGATAGTAAGTACATCTTAACTTTTTGGGCATTGTAATATCAAGATTGATTTATTATTTTCTGTGTTTATCACACAAACTAAAAATAATATCATCGGTCTTATTAGTACATTTATCATAAGCACAAGGAAATTCTTGCTTCTCATTGTCTACTATCCACAAAACGTCATTAGCAATTTTACTTGCAGGTGGTTCATGTTTGCTCCCGATTACTTCTAAGGCTTTTTTGTATTTTTGGATGACAGATTTCATTGTTTCAATTTCAGATCTTAATTTTGCGTTCTCTTGTCTTTCCATTTTCACATTAACAACTAGTTCAGCTATTACTTCCCTTTTTTCATGTAATTGTTTATCTACTTGTGTCTGAAGTCGATTGATTCCATTATTCAAACTTTCAAGTTCACAACCTACACATTGATTATATATTTTAATTGGAGTATGTAAATGTTTATCGCATACATTACTATTAATCGAATCTGCCATTTGCTTTCTGGTGTTCATACAATATCTTCATTCCTCTCTATTGGCTCATGAAACCATGTTTTCCACTTGTCACAATACTTTTGAAGGCTTTCTAGTTCCTCAAGTAAATCAGACACATCGGCATAATAATACTCCTGTATTGCTGCTTGCTCTCGTATGATTTTATCCGCTTGTGCATTCCCTGCTGTCATTAATGCGTCTTCTAATTCTTGTAACTGTTCTATACGTTTTTTAATTTCTTCTATTCGACTCATTGGTTATCATCTCCAATTTCGATGAGTAAAACATTTTGGAATCCATCTAGCCTAGTAATTTCTAGTGTGTGTCCATTGTTGTGATCGTACACGGAAACAGTCTGATCACCGTGCATTTCCATGTAATTTTGCAAATTCTTTATCAATGTTGATACTTTCATTATTGCACCTCTCTTTCTTTATCTAAAATAATCGTGATCAATTGTTCTAAATCAATTTCAAAAAAATTGGTTCTTGAAAAATGTTTGCACGTAGGGAATACAATTATTTTATTATTTTTCACCCTGAAGCTAAGCAATGTTTCTCCATTCAGTTGTACATGACTATAATTTTTAATTACATTATTTTTATCTACTTTTGCATTTGTGTCGTATTCAATTTGTTCAATTACATCTTCTGTAGTCATTTCGATTTCAGTTGAGTAAGTGAATGACTTCCCATCAAAATAATCTTCAATATCCATTTCAACTTCAAACTTCTCACCTGCAATAGATCCAGTTAGAGTAACTTTGTCTTCTGTTGTAACTTCTTGGCAATCTTCTGCATAAATGAAGTTTGTTGTTGTCCAATCACTGAACATTTGAAAGTCGTCTTCTTTTACCATTTCGTTTGTTACTGGATGAATGAGCATTTTACCAATGTAATCGGTAGTGATTTGCATATGTATCATCTCCGTTTCGTTTATTTTATATCTTTATTATACAGATTTTCTTTATTGTTGTCAAAGTTTTTCATTATTTTTATTTTATATAATCGGATAAAACTGCAATTTGATCAAAAGAAAAAACATCTTATGTACTTAGTAAATCAGACAACCAACTTTCTTGTCAAAAAGCAAAAAGTCCAGAGTCACTGGACTTTTCTAACACCTAGTTCAATCAATAAAAGGTTCCTTTACCGGAAGTGTAAAATTCTATATATGCGTTATAGGGGAAATATGACATAATACCATTACCGTTTTTAACACCAATCAAAGCACTAGCACTTACAGCCAATGTCCTATTGTTATCCAATTTTTCGTATTCATGGTATACATTTCCAGCCGAAGAATCACTATCTAGACCATACATATGAAAGCCATGGATAGTTCCAAATCTATCATTTACCTTATCATAGTCAACATATGCACCTATATAAGCATAAAATTTCGTATCACCCCATTTTATTCTCGTAGATGCGGTACTGGTCGCCAAAGCAAAAGGAGATATCTGGTTTTCATCTATATTCTCTATATTTTCTGTCTCGTTGTTAGACTCTGCTAATGCCGCCTCCCACAATTCCTGGGCTTTTTTATTGTGAGTATCAAGCTCTGCCAAGAATTCATTTAACTCTTCCTCTGAGTTAACTTCCACTGTGAAAAGAACATCTTTTTCACTTACTACTTGTTTCTCGGTAGACACTGATGCTGCATTAGCAGCAAAAGGTATTACCAAGCAAAAAGTGAGAGCCAAGACACTTGAAACAACTTTTTTTAACGCCTTTTTCATTCGTAGAACCTCCTATTTATCTTTTTTATTATTGGTTATTGCTTGATAACCAATAATAAGTGAAACCACATTAATAGAAATGACACATGATAATAGTGCAGTTTCTGCACTCCCATAAGGGGGCAAAACATAAAAATACAGAAAACGCAATAATACTGCCAGTGGGAAAGACAATAAGCTCAAAAGTATGCTTGGCAATATTGTTTTCATAATTTTTCCACCTCCTTACTAAAATTACCATTATATATTAATCCTGTCAATGTTAATTCTGAAAATTTGTAATAGAATACACAACCATACCAATACATAGCCTTTAGAAATAGCAAAAATGACCAGCTAAAATAACTGGTCATTAAGGTATAAACTCTTCATTCTCAAATGAAAGACCGCTTTTATAGACAATCCGCATATTTTTTCTCAGATAGATTCTCCTTAAAATCAGATAATGCCTTACCACCTGTTAATAATTCATTGAACACCTTTTTTGTTTCTTCTTCTGACTTGAAATTAAATGAAAATCTATAACTTTGATTTCCCTTTGGTGCACATGTTCCTTCATGACTTACTTTTGATTTTGGATAACTTGCAATTGTGCTTCCGTATGGCATAAAGCTATAGTTTTCGCTCCATTCTTCAATCTGGATTGACGTTCCATTTGGCATAATTCCTTTTTCTAATACTCTCATTTTCGATTCCTCCATTATTTTAGTTTGAATAAAATAGTCATTTGATTAGGATACATTCAACTTCACAATCAAATTTCCGTTGATGCTGTTAATAGCATCCTGTATGAATTGTTTATCAAAAGATCTGTATTTCGATTGTTTCACTATTACATGTTGATCTTGTCTAACTATGGTGCTGGTAAGGCTATCAGTGTTGATATCTAACCAACCCTCATATACCAACATGGACTCTTTGGGTAGAATTCTATTGCTGAACAATGAGCGTTTACGTTTTGGCTTATGTATGATCTTCAATGATTCCCTATGCTGTGCATATGGCTCCACTACTACCCTATCAATAACTGTATTGATTACTACAGGAAATCCAAAATCGGAGAATTTAACAATGGTCACTTTGCGGCCTTCTGTAAGTTGTTCAGAGGCTTTTTGGAATTCTCCCTGAGTGTAGTATTTGTATTCTCTGAGCATAGAGGGCATAGGAGACTGGATGAATGCTTTCTCGGCTGCGTCAATCATTTCGTTAGTGACTTCGATTTGATTAGACTTCAGTTCAGAGAAAAAAGTATCTTTCACTTGTGTTTTTTGTTCATCGGTCATATTTTGATAACTAACACAATCAACTACTGTAAAGCAAGCTTCCCCTAACATGTCAGACAGTTTGTCAATTTGCTGAATGAGATTCATTTCTTCAAAAGCAATTGTGTTGATCATAAGTATACAGTCCTTTTTATATATTATTTTTATTTACTTAATTTTTGATGTCACAGCCACTGCTAGATCCTTGAGAGCCAACAACCTTTGCATTTTTGACTTTGCAATTACTAATTGTGATTGAGACATTGTTCATTACCCCGTTTCATTTGTTTTGTTACTTATAGTATAAGCGATGGCAACTAAATTATCAACTGTTATTTCGTATTTTTAGTTATTATTTTTTATTGAATTCAGATATTCCATTCCCTTTAGATATTGTTCATACGTGATGAGATTTAATGAGTAATCAGAGTATAAACGTTGCATTGGATAGGTGAGTTGCATTGTGTGGCCTTCTACGCTACACATTATGCCGATTCCTCTTCACATAGCATTAATACGTATCGTTTAGCAGTTTCAAGCGTGTCTTTGGTTTTTAATGTTGTATTGATCTCTTTTCCATTCTTGAAGATCCTAAACATTCCCCACGACTTAGCAATTGAATACCCCTTGTAGTTATAAGTTCTAACTGTCTCTGTATACCCTGCAACTGTGACAGGTTTCTTCGCAATTGTGAATACATCTTTTAAGTCAGTACTACTAAGGCTTGTTTTAACTTTCTCTTTCCATTTCTTCTGTTTCATATCTTGAATTGTCCTTTTGAAGGATTGTATTTTACAATTGTATTCTTTTGTCAGCGTAACAGATTCCCCTAGATATTTATCATATCGTTCTTGCATCTTATTATATCTTCTTGCGTTCAGGCCACCTCGACCAGTGACCACCCAAGACGGATTGTTGGCCTTATGATTTAGGATTTTTATGTATTGCTTATAGTATCGTTTCTTGAATGACTGCAAGTATTTCTTAATGTGGTAAGTCATTCGTGGATCATCTGTAATAGATAACACTTCTATTGCTTCATTTTGGAACTGTTGAAATGTTAATGTGCAATCATTCTTATAATCCACTTCGAACATAGATGAAGAGTGCAAACGTCTTTGTAGCTCCTCTGATACTGTGTATTGGTCTAGGTCATCAATATCGATTTCTGGGTATTCAAAGGCTTGATGTGTGCTTTCAATTTGATCTGTTGGCGTTGTATTTCCTGTTAGGGATTGAGCAAAAGACAAAGTTTTCTCTGATTGTTTGGCATACCAAAAACCACGCTTCGACCAACGAAAGCCATTCGCGCTTAGATTCTCAATTACTTCTTGTGCTGGCTTATCTGTGAATCGGATCTCAATTCCGTTCAAATCATCGTTGAGTTTGACAGCTACAGAACCAACTTTTTGAGTTTCTTGATCATCAACAGTTACTACCACCTCTTGTTGTTCCTCTGTTGCATTATCTTGTGAAGCACTCGCTTTTTCTTCTGGTTGTTTGGTATCTGTTTCTTTTCGTGTCTGTTGCGCCTGATCAACAATCACTATATATCCTTCCACAAGTAATTTTTCAATCGTTTTAGCAGAAAAGCTAATGATATTAAAAGTTCCAGAGTTACCGCTCAAAACTTGACCTTTCTTACCAATGCGCTTTAATACATATTTATTAGCGCTTTGACCTTCACAAGCAGATATAGTGTAAATTGTCTCAGGCTGTATTGCATAAATGCTGTTCATTGTACGGATAGGTTTTACCACTTTGATAAAGTCGCCTTTTTGCAGTTCTTTTCTTTCTGATTCCTGATACATATAAACCGTTTCATTTTCTTTAGTTATTTTCAGTGATTTGTTGACTTCAGATACAGCAGAAGATAATTCTTCTTTGGATATGATTGTGCCGTACTTATCCATATGTGATAGTTTGAAAATATTCAAGCTGTTCTTTACTCCTTTTACTCTTTCCCCGTTCTTTTTGAGTTTGTATACAAATGCAGAATTGTTAGGATTGTCATTGCTGTCCCAGAGACGGTCAATCTCAAATACACCATTTTCCTTTTTAATTGGGCAACCTTCCATTTTTACAAATACTCCTGATTGGTATTTCATATGTATTACCTCCCGTTTCTTAACTCTTAAATATAGTATAACACGGATTGGGATATTTGTATATTTTATTTATTATTTTTATTTAATAAAATGAAAAAAGACCAGTTTATTGTACTGGTCAAAAGGAAAAGATATATTTCGGAAGAATAACGCCTTAGCGTTATGCGGACGGTCGAGGAATACCGCGTTCTTTGCGGTATGGGCTGACAAGCCTTGTTTTTGGGTTTAAAAGTTGTCACTTTGGTGCTCCGTATGGAGACTCAAAAGTTGAACAAGATTGATATCTCCATTATTATATCTATTTATAAATACGGATATTTCAATTATGTTCAACTTTGTTATTTTTATGTTTATTGCGCTTTATGTCATCAATAATGTTCTTATGCTGCATGCCAATGAATGTATCGATTAATGACATGTTGTCTTCCAGATACTTATCACTTGTTCGCATTTTAGTGTATTGATTATAAACACCATTTACTAGTTCTTGAATTGCCTTTTCGCTTCTCTTAATTGTATTAGATATGATTTGTCCTTGTACATCATTATTTAAACAAATCATTTCAATTGCATATTCTATCTCGTCTTTTATCCATCCTTCTAGATTGTTTGCAACTTCTCTTGAAAGCCTTTCTTCATTTTTAATTATTTTATATGAATCATAGTAGTACAGTATATTAGCCCTTTTGGTCAACGTATCATTGACTGTATTAATAAACTCTTTCCATTTTCTTTTTTGTACTACCTCTTGCTTGCTTATACATTTTAATTCGTCTAACACTTCCCCTTCTACCTTTAGTATCAGTTCTATTTCTTCTTTGTTTGCTGCTCTAAAGCTGATACTAGTTCGTTCTTCAGCAGATACTTTTAGTGTTTCATTATCGTACTGATCTACTACTTTATTAACTTTTGCCTTTAATTGTCCTAGTTCATTTTGGGATATATGTATATTGGCAATGCAAACAGTAATAATTTTACTCCAGAAAATTAGTGATTTATTCCTCAATCTGTCTAACATAGATTCAATATTATTCTTAAATGTTCGTCTAGAGTAGTCGAAAAACTCTTCGACAGTTGCCTCTTCTATTTTTAGATATTTACTGACCTTCTTAATATGACGTTTACCAAAGTTGTAATTTTGGTTAATCATATTCATTTCTTTGAGTAAGGAACTGATAGGAAGAAAGATTTCTCCTTTGTTTTCTATAAGGTTTAATTGGTACATTAAAATTCGATCCATTCTAACTGCATGAGGTAATAACTTGCGTACTCCTCCATTGCTATTACGTTCATCTTGTCTCTGCAATGGTTCAGTATAAACATCGACAATAACAAACTTGTTTCCGTCTTTATAGAACGAAAAGTATCTTTCCCATTCCTTCAATTGGGCTTTCTTTGAGTTACCTGCCAATACTGGTTCATATAGCAAGTTGCACATTTCCTTGTAATTCTTGACTATCTGGCCTTTTGATATATTGGATAGATCCATGTAATTTCTCCTCTTTTCTAATTATGATACTATTCCCTTTTCCCGTGTCTAAAGAATCCTATAACAGAAATGATAATGGTCAGGATACTGATTAATATTACTGCTTTGATAAACAGACCAGTTAGCGTGATTAAGTTAATGAGGATTAATGAAGCTACAATGATGAGGAAAAGATAGGTAAGTTTAGCGCCCATGTAACATTCTCCTTTCTAACTCATATCATGATTCTTTCTTATATTGTAATACCTGTTTAATAATGCTTAGTACAGCTCCGACAATAAATGCTGTATCACTAATCCATATCCATGATGGTGTTGTTTCAGCAGAGAAGCGAACAAGAATGTAAATAATAGTTAATGTGTTGAACGTTGCATCTAAATTGAATCGCATTATATACACCTCTTTTCATTAAATGAATAATATGTTATGTTCTATGATATACTTTATAAAAGAAGGGAAGGCTTTACCACCTTCCCTATGTAATTAGTGGACTTAGGAGCGTTTACCTGTCGTGGTGGGCTGTTTACGCTTCTGAGTCTTTTTGTTGTTCTTCTCTTCCTCCTTTCGTTTCTTTCTCTCATGTAGCAGTTTTTCAATCTCCAGCACTGTCTTGTACCCTATTAGGATAACTGAGATTGTGCTGATGATATAGAAAGTTTGTGCGTCCATTGGTCACCTCCTTTCTATATGAATATTATACCATATCACAATTGTGTTGTGTTAATTATTTTTAGTTATTATGGGAATTGATTGTAGATGATACTTGCGTTAATGTTGGATGGAAGTGTTGATAGTGAGAGGATTAGCGAGGATACGAAGGTAATAGTAAACTGACCAGTTGTATATGATTATCTGAATGAGTAGAGTATAAAGATAATAAGTGTTAGGTGTAGTGTTGTACATATGTGTTCAATGTAGGGTGATGATGAGTGGAATGATTGAACATAAGTGTTCAAGCCAATTCTGCATGTTACCCCAACGATTGTTAGGACGCTAACTACTTGTGTTCACAGCAGCTCACCAGTTGAAAAATTTTTAATGAACAATGGATCATGATAATGTTGACTCTATTATGCTAGTCTTAGTATGTGTAGAATATAAAGATATATGAGTGAGAAGGTGAAATTGCTTATAACCTATCTTATAGGCAAGTCAAAAAGCCTTATGTGGCAAGGGGTGGGGGGGATATTTTACATTAATTTAGTGGCCTGTTGGTATGAAAATTGCTGTAGCACATCCATCCACACACTGAGGTTATTTTTGATTTTCACCCTATTACTCTACTCTTTTCATTCACCTCCAACTCATCTATTATTTTAAATATAACTAAAATTTAATTTCACTATCACTATACAAACAATCGTAATCTCAATCGTGGAAGCCTTATGTATCAACACTTTTTCACTCCTCTAATTTTCAACTTTTCTCCTCTTTTGCCTCAAATTCACCTTCTCTACTCCTAAAATCCTTGATATGTCTATCTTTTTACGATACACGATTAAATTCTGATCATAGAGGGGGTGCATTTTACATCATATAACCCGTAAATCCCTTGTCTCACATGGAATCTATCGATATTCGATTAATCGCTCACGATGAGTGCTTATCGTGCAGACATTTATCTCCCCATAATTACCTATTGTTTTTTCGCCCCATACATTTTATGGTAATACATAGAGTTTCTTTTTACATTTTGGAATAATGGACATTAAGGGGAATCAGCAATTGGAAAAGGGTAAATTGTACCTTATTGGTGGTATTTTTGGATTATGTTTGTCAGCAATATTAAGTGTTATTTCAAGTTTTGTCTTAACTTTCGTGCTTGGAGGATGGGACCCCAGAATATCTATTTGGTTTTTTCTCACTTCTTTTATACCATTCACTGTTATCTACAGTATTTTAGCTGTCAGAATTACAGCTTTAAACACAAAGAAGCGTTCGATTATTGCAGCTATTACTGCACTTTTGATACTTCTCTATTCAGGATCTATAGGTGCTTCATTAGTAGCATCTTATACATTTGGTTACCAAAACGTTAATATTATGGGATATTTTCAATATGCACCAATCTATGCTTTCAGTTTACTTCCTGTTACTTGGCCTATAACATATTTCTCCTTCATAATATTGGAAAGTGTTGTGGAGTGGAAAACTCAACCAAAAGTTTAGTTCATTTATTAACAATTTGACAATAAACACAAAAGAAGCCCCAATCTCCATTTTTTGCAAACCATATCCATAATCGTATGAACGCAAAGAAGAAGCTGAGGTGTGTAATCCCTTTACCTCAGCTTCTCACATTTGTTTGGGTCAGTTAAACATCCCCACTAACTTTCTTATTCAATTTTCTCTTTTCGTTTCTTATTCTAATTCGTTCTTCTTCTTTCTCTTGAGCAAACAGATAGTACCTTCCTTGGCCCTGATCAAACTTTTTTCTATCTGAATTATAATATACATCATTCTCATAATAAAACAGAATCCCTATATTACACATATTGTTGACTACCTTCTCAGCAGTTGTATCCCCCTTACTCAGTAATACTCCCCAATTCTTCTTGTTCCTAAAGAATGGTTTAGCATATTCTCCTTTCTCACACATCTTGGCAACATTATGTATAGCTATCAATACATATAGCTCATCTGGATCATCCGTTCTATCCAAGATAAATTCAGGAACTGGTTGAAAGCTCGTTCTGTCATCACTCTCCACATATTTCACTGGTTCAATGGAGACTGTAATTGGTTCGTTGGAGTCTTTTGGTTCATCATATTCAATAATTCCTTTAGCCCTTAAATTCAGCATCATTTCTTTTGCAACAGCAGCATTCTTTTTCTTCTCTGATACATTGGTAAACGGAAGCAGATGTCCCATCAGATTATATGTAGTGATAATCACGCCTTTAAACTGAGAGGTAAACATCTTCAAGATAATCAACGTATGTAATTCTTTTGGTGTTAACTGTTGAGGATCGTTCTCTGTGTAGTACTTGTTATTGAACAAAATGAATTTCCCATCATGATATGTATCATTACCAGTATTATACTCAGACATTTCTCACCACCTCATGAAGTAATCTTCCCAAAAGGAGCGCATTGCGCGACTAAATAGATATGGTCATTATTTATTATTTAATTTATATTAATTACTTAATTATTATGTTGTCCAACTTTGAACCCCTTTCGGGTAGTGTTTTTTATTAACTTGTAAATTTACTACCCGTTTCGGGTACCATTTTTTCAAAATCACTACCCGTTTGGGGTAGTAAATTGTAGATCAGGCATTTTGAGATATTAATAAGTCTTTCAAAAACGTATTCCGTTGCATGTTTGCGACCTTCTTAATTGCTCTATTTATCACATTAGCCTGACATAGCATAAAAACATGCTCTCTTGCTCGTGTGATTGCCGTATAGATCAAGTTGGCATTTAACTGATAAGTATGCGACTTATCAAACACTACTACAACTGCTTTAGCAGCACTACCTTGACTCTTATGGATCGTAATACAATATGAGTGTAGAATGGTGTCTAAATCATTGAATCCAACTGGTACCTTTGCGAATCCATAATCAATAACCATTTTCTTATTTTCTGTATCTATTTCAATAATTTTACCTAAATCACCATTTACCACAGTTGTTTTCTCTTCATCGACAGTCTCAGTATCGTATAGATTCTTAGTGTTAATGATACTATCCCCTACTCGATAGAAAATCCCTGTTCCGTATTCATGCTCACTCTTGCTATCTGCTTTTGGATTTACTATCTCCTGTAGAACGTTGTTAATGGATATTGTCCCAAGACTACCCTTCTTTGTAGATGACAACACCATTACATCATCGGGACTATATCTCTCCAATTGCTTATTGAAACCATACTTATACCCTCCAATCATCTTTTCTTGTGGAACTGAGTAAAAATCTAAATCAGATCCAAACAATACATGACCAGCAAAGTCATTTTCAATGAACTGCTTACCTTCACGTATCTTAGTTGCGATATCCAAGATACCTCCCTCTTCTTGACGGAAGACCTGATTCAATTCAGTTACAGGTATCTGATTGCTGCTAATGATGTCATGCAATAGGCATCCTGCATCAACGCTCGGCAACTGAAAAGGATCGCCTACAAATAAAATTCTAAGATTAGTGTGTTTGCAATTTCGCAATAGTCGGCTTGCCAATACAACTCCTAACATACTTGCCTCATCAACAATTACAAACTGCTCTTCAATAGTACCCTTCATATCGAATCCAATAGCCCTATGGATCGTTGTAGCCTCTTCACCAACATAACTACTCAGTATCTTAGCAGCTTTACCTGTAGGAGATAGGAATCGGTATGTGATTTTTAACTCTCTAAGTAAATTGATTAGCAACTTCTGCATTTGTGACTTGCCAGTTCCCGCATAGCCAATAAGCAAGTTAACATTGTTTTTCTTGATGTTATGTATGAAACTCATTTGTTTATCGGTTAATTTTATCTTTAAATGTTCTTCCTGACCTCTGATAAACTGATCAACATCAAATTCAAGTTCCTTTGACCTACAATTCAGTTCAAATAGCCTAGTGCTCACATACTTTTCTGCATCATACGTCCGTTTCAAAGCAATCTTATTATCAATTATCATAAGGTTTTCATGTTGTTTAACCTGTTCAATAATCAGATCTTGTGATAAGTTAAGTAGTTCCACAGTTGTTTCAATGAGTTGTGATGCCACTATGTATGTATGACCATTGAATTGCTCTTGTTCGATGACATATTCGATACCTGCTCGAATTCTAAATGGACTATTCCTGTCAAAATTCATGCTTTGAGCAATAGAATCGGCCTTTAAGAATCCAATTCCAGAGACATCTGTTAACGAATAAGGATTCTCCTCAACCTTTTGAATAGCCAGTTCAGCAGATTCAAAATGACGAATTAACTTAAGTATCATGTTATAGGTGATATTGTACCGACTTAACCTTGAAAGGGCCTTCTGGATGTTCAGATTCTCTAATACCCGTTCACGTATATTCTTATATGTAGCTTCACCAATACCTTTTACCTTTTTGTAATCAAAAGTGTTCTCTTGAAACAGTTTAATGACATCTTCATTTGAATAAACCTCATAGATGGCTCTTACTTGGTTATCCGTCAAGATCGTTTCAAGATAAGCCTTCTGTTCGCTAACACTTGATGGCAGCAGTTGCATGATGGACTTTACTTCGTATGATACCCCATATCTTGGGTGTAGTTTCTTCTGTAGTTCTGCTTTGTAATTTGCATTTATGTTTAGACGAGGCATGTTTCCGACTATTGTGAACCTGCTCTTGTAGTCAAATTCAAGCAACTCCCAATTTGAACTCATACAAGAATACACTCCGAAGTTGTTCTTGTCGTTGTAAAACTTTTGGACATCTGGCGTTAATTCGACTTCAAATACTTCATTACTCAAATAATCACTCTCCTCTTTTGTATATTTCGAATTAATCTTACTATATATTTTTATTTATTACAAGAAGAGAAGCCAACAAACTTATTTCAACTTGTTGGCTATCTCTACTTTTGTGTTCGTGCTGCATGTATGAATCAAAGCGATAATTTCTTCTTTAGTCATATTTTCAAGTCTAGATAAGTCAATCCCCTGCCCCATTGTATAGGAAGCCATTTCGCTGTAATTCTTAACCATAGGTAGGTAGGTCTTCATTGTTACACTTGGATCAGCATGATTAGCCTGTTGCTGTGCAACTTTGATGTCATAGTTACTCTCAATGTATGCTTGTGCTACTCCAGCTTTCTTCAATGAGTGGAATGAGATATTTCGTTCCTTTGGAATCCCCATCTCTTTGCAGAGTTTGATTATCGCCCCATCCAAGGTTCTTAAAGATTCAATTGTAAAGACCCTATCTTCATTTGAGGTCTCTTCAGATTTCAATGTGAGTATTTCATTGTAAAGTTGTTCAGGGATAGCCTTTTCGTCCAAAACATTTCCTTTGTCATATACAGATAATACTGGTACTCCGTCAATCATTTTGAAATTATTCCATGTTACATGAAGAATGGCATCTTTACGAATAGATGTTTGAGCTGCCAAACGAATCAATAGTGACTTCTCCATCCCCTTTTTGTGAGCCTTTACTCGCTCACCCATCTCGTTAACTTCTTCCCAAGTGAGAAATCCAATTGAATTCACTCTCTCAGGTAATGGACGTACATTAAATGCGACTGGATCTACGTCATATTCATAAGAAGGCAATTCACTATACAGGGATTTCAATACAGCAATTTTTCTGTTGATGGATGTATTCGAGTATTTAGGCGTCTCCCCATCAGTTTGCTTAAGTCTTTGCAAGTGATTTCTAAAATCTATTACCTGTGGACGAGTTACATGAATATCATCTGGTGTCAGTTGGTTAATTTGTTTTCCCTTTCTTATGTAGAAGAAGAATTGTTCAATATCATATTTATAGCTTATTTTTGTTTTATCACTTGAACTACCTACGTCATCTAAAAAAGCTAAGATTGCATTGTATACGTTGCTTACATTGATACTCGTAACATTGCTGATGGCTTTGTTCATTTTATTTCCTCCTCTTTCCAATTGCTTATAATTCATTATAGGCAATTTCATCCAGTAAAGTCAACATTGAACCTAAAAATAAATAGTGATTGACGTATTGTAAATAAAAATATACAATAAAAACAAGACGGGAGGTGAATAAATGAACGAAGTTAAACCAAACAACATTGACAGTATCCTAAGTAAACTTTATGGACGTTCTTCAGGTAAATCCTATTATGAATATGATGGTGATGCTGAATATGAAGACTTTAATGATTATGTTGAATACATATATGATAAACGGAATTAATACATAAAATAATTAAATAAACAAACTACAAATAAATCATAAAAACCAAGGAGGTGTCATCTGCTATGTTTTATTGTGGTTTTGATAGCAGCAATCAATATGAACAAGAAAGTGAATATCGTACAGGGTAAGCGATTGTCAGAATTCAATAGCATTGATGAGTATCTTACGTATGCATATGGAGTAAAGAAATTGGAACAGTCTAAAGTAAACAGTGACCCTACGTTCCTTGATGTGATTGGTTACACTCTAGATGAATGTGGATTCGAGACTGTTGAGGAAAAAACATACGATCTTGAGGAAATCGAAGCTATGATGATTAATATTGAAGAAGATGAAGATAAGAAAGATCTGGGGGAAATATAGATGACTAAAAATGAAATTAGAAAAGATATCAAGAATCGTATTAATAGATTGGGCGTAAAGAATGCATATTTAGAGATTGTTGTCACCAATGCAAGAGTGATTCAACCCCAACTTTCTCTTTATAAGACGAGTGATATGCAATACTTGGTGCAAATGGCACATTCTATTTCAGTAAACTCCATAAAGAGTGCTGGTATGATTGATTCATTTAAAAAATTGTTTTACTCAGATAATGTCATCCATGATTACGTTTATGATGAATCTATTGATTTGATAATTAACTCAATTGAAAAATAACTGGAGGGGTAAAGATATTGAGTAATGGCTCTGATAAACTAGTCTACATTTACAGCGTAGACACTTCATCATTTTACAATGATAAGGAATACGAATTAGATCAAAAATTAATCATTCTAAGACAGTACAAGTCTAATCTAAACGAAATTATCAGTCCTTTAATCAAGTTCAAAAATGAATCAAACAAAATACTGAAATCAAAAGAATGCACTACTGAAAAAGGTGCAGCAAAGTTAAATAAACTAGAAGATGATTTGACTAAATTCTATAGTCGCTACTCTATCCTCCAAGATAAAATAGATGAATACCTGTTTTATGATGAAGAAACCAATCTTTATAAAGTGAATGCTAATTCAACATTGTATCTTTCAGAGCATCATTTGAACTATGGGATACGTGAATTAAAAAAACTGTTAGATCTTGAAGCAATAAATCATACGGGGATACGAAAACTCAGGAATGTATCATTAAAGAAATCAAACATCATTTCCTTGTTTGAGTCTGCGCTTACTAGAAATTTAGGTATACAGGAAGATGAGCAGTCAACAGATATCATAGTAATAAGAGCTTATAGATATGCTATCTTTGAGAATTTAGTTAAAAACGGATTTTTATTAAATGGGGATAAATATGAGTACTTTGCCTCCTCTGCTGGACAAATACGGAATAAAAAATCATGTTTCATTAGGACTAGTGCATTGAATGCTAATAATCATGAAGTGAGAAATAAACTGATGTGTGGCTTGTCTAAAAACAAAATTAACAGAAAAGGTGGTATTAATCAAAACAAGTTTCAAGCATATTTAAGTTTAGCAAATTCCGCTTCTACTCCATGGATGAACTTTGACATTAACAGATGCATTGTAGTGGATGACATGGAATTAACTGTTTCTGGCATCGTAGATTTCATTGACTACGAAACTTACAAGATCAAGCGCTGTGAAAAGAGTGTCTCCATCAATTTCACAGATGGTGCAGGCATCATGCTACCATCTGTAAGCGAGAAAAGTTTTCAGTTTAGGATGCCGTTTTTTAAAGGCCTTTTAGTCCCTTTTGATTTTTTGGACTTTATAAGTCATTATCCCAATGCTAAATTTGTTGTCAAAGATATTAATGGAATTGAACGTGATATTGTCAGTGAAAATATTCAAATCATCTTTACGAAGTCTCAATTTAAACTCCACTCTTACTATGAGAGTTGGGATGAATACAAGCATTTCTTCTTGAAGTATAAATGTGAGGCTTCTATTTGCAGGACAGATGAGGATGAATTCGAGGAGAAGCCCATCAATTATCAGATGATTCAAAGCCTGTCCTTTTCGGATGATGAACTTGAGATATTGTCCAAAAGAACTTCAGATGACATTCTAAGAATTGGTGAAGATAAGAATACCATGCTGAGGCTTCTTGGTGCAGATAGTATGAACACCAAAAAAAACTACTTCCAACAGGCATTGTCTATCTACCCTGAATTATTAAATGATCAACATAGCAAGCAATCAATAAAAGACAGAAAAAAGAGTCTAGTTAAAGAAGCTAAGTCTGGTAAAATTCTACTAGAAGGAACAAAAAGATCATACATCTCCCCTGACTTATACGCTTTTGCAGAGTGGTTGTTTGGAGGAGTAAAACAACCAACCGGATTATTAAAAAATGGCGAAGTTAGCTGTAGATTGTATGGAAATAAAAAGCTAGACATTTTGAGAAGCCCTCATTTATTTAGAGAGCATTGTGTAAGACAGAATGTTGTAAATGAAACAACAGAGAAATGGTACATCAGTAACTGTGTGTACACTAGTGTTAGTGATATGATTTCAAAACAATTGATGTTTGACGTGGATGGCGACGACGCTCTAATCGTGAGTGATGACTTATTTGTAAGTCGAGCTGAAAGGCAAATGAAAAAAACAGTACCATTAGAGTACACTCTAGCCACTTCAAAGAAGTCTCGGATCACCAATGAAAATCAAGTCAACAGTCTCAAAGCTGCCTACTCCAAAAATATTGGAGAGATTAGTAACCTGATCACTAAAATATGGAACTCAGGAAAGATACTTAGGAAGGGCGATATTGACTTAATCAAGATACTTTGTATGGAGAATAATGCAGTTATTGATTTTGCAAAGACACTCTGGATGCCAACCAGACCAGAGGCTATTGAAGAACAAATTAAGAAGTACTCAAAAATGAAAGTCCCCCATTTCTTTCTATTTGCCAAAGACAAAGACAAGAATAACGTTGAAAAAATAAATAAAAGTACACTAAATAGGCTGACTGAATTGATTCCTGATAGGCGCATCCACTTTACAAGTGTTGCAGGAAAACTTGAATATAAAAATTTAATGAAAAATAAAAGACAAAAAATAGATGATGACTTAGGCAGAGAAATTATCGAAAAATACATAGAGCTAGATCGAAGTAAATCAAAAGAAGTTAGAAAACAGGCTGAAGAAAGTGATAAGGTCAACAGCAAGGTTGAATTAAAAGTTTACAAAGATATTAGGAAGAGTCTGCTCATGATATGCAATAACCCAGTCTACATTAGTGATGTATTGGTTAAGTATCTATTTGAACAAAAAAAGAGCGAATACAAAGATACGCTTTGGAATTCTTTTGGTAAGGAGATTGTCAGAAATCTAGAATATAACATTTTAGGAATCAAACGCTGCTTGCTTTGCCCCACAGAGATTGAAAAGTCAAATTCAAAGAGATATTGTGACCCATGTGCAAAAGAAAAAGAACGAAGAAGAAAACGGGATTTATGGAATAAAATTAATGGATAAATTATCGAACTAGCGAAAACGAACATGGTCATTTTGTATGGCTATTCAGCAAACATTGATATATCAACATTTATTCCTTGTGCATTCAAATAAAGATAATCGTCTTTAAGGGAAGAAGTGAAAACTAACGGCTCTTTAAAAGTAAGTAACTCCTCTCCCACTATCAAAAAATACACAAACTATAATCTGGGAGGATTAAATAAATGAACAAGACAGAATTGATCAATGCAGTAGCTGAGAAAACAGAAATGACAAAGAAAGATGCAACAAAGGCTGTAGACGCAGTACTGGATGCTATCACTGACACACTTAAACAAGGGCATCCTGTTAGGTTGATCGGTTTCGGTAACTACGAGGTACGTGAACGCGCAGCTCGTAAAGGTCGCAACCCACAAACAGGAGAAGAAATTGAAATTGCAGCTACTAAGGTTCCTGCATTTAAACCAAGCAAACAGTTGAAGGAAACAGTGAAAAATACATAGATGTTTGCGAATGCTCTATTGAGCATTATTTGATTGAGAATATAGTATGTGAGTGCTACCACATGGGTCTTCGCACCCTGCACAACTGAGTGCATCGTAGCGTATGGGGATTGGTGCACTTACCTCTCCCCTCTTCTTTTCTATGAGAGGAACTATTATTAATGTCTAATGCGAATATAAGCAACGATGTTTCTGAAAATGCCACAATTAAGTATTGTATTGATTCTAATGGAGTTGTGCAAACTTCTTGGGAACGAGAAATGAATAAAAAAATGGGTTAAAAAATCTACCTTGAAAGGTATGAGTCCAATGCCACTTCCAAAACATAACATGCTTTTTGGTTTTGCTGATAAGTTAACAGATGAACAGCGTAAATTTGTGGACTCGATTTTTGATAAACGATTAACAATCGTTAATGCACGTAGTGGAACAGGTAAAACAACTCTTGCAGTCGCTTGTGCCTCAATACTACAGAAACCTCTTATTTATATCTTTTCGCTAGTCATGGAAGGTTCCATGGGATTCAGACCAGGAACACAAGAAGAAAAAGAAGCAGAGTACATAGTTCCTCTGATTGATGCTCTCAAGAAGATTAATGAAGATCCAAGAACATGCATGTACAAGGAAAGTAATCCTGATTTCATCAATAAGAGCGCTTGGGTGTTTCCTCGATCACACATCTTTGCTAGAGGTATTAATATTGAGGATTGTACTGTCATTATAGACGAGTGTCAGAATTTCACAAAGCAGGAACTTCGCAAAGTACTAACTCGCATTCATGACAGTTGCAAAATTATTATGATCGGTCATACAGGACAAATTGATCTCAAAAATCCGAAAGATAGTGGGTTTAAGCCATACATAGATCATTTTAGGAATAAGGAATATGCGGATATTTGTGAGTTGAATTGGAATTTCCGTGGGACACTTGCAAATGATGCTGATGAAATTGAGTAAGTTTAATTAATAAAAAGAAGATTTCATTCAATTCTGGGAGGGATTTGTAATGGCAAAATACGATTCGAAATTTGGGGTAACTGGTGTTCTTGAACTTGATATGATGCGAATCACAGAAGAAACTAAGGATGCAATTAAAGTATATGATCTGCGTAAAATCTTAGGTAAGTATGATGGAAACAATGTAAAATTCTCCATTTCTTTTGATAGTGATGATTCTGAGTTTCTTGTGACCGACGAAGACTCAGTTGAATCGGATAATGAGTAAGGGGTGAATTGATGACTACACTCTCCCCCACTCTAAAGCAAATTGATGAGACGCTGAATCAGTACAAGGATCGACTTGTGCTAAACAAAGAAACGTTAGGCCTTTCTTGGCATGATATTTCTCAATTATGGTACGACCATACTGGTGAACACAAAAGCGATGACTATTTCAGGAAATACCGAAAACGTATTCCAAATCTCAACAATGTACAGGTAAAACCAGTAAAAAAGTCTGAGCCAGAGTCCAATGACATTCAAGATAAAATTATTCAATTCGAAAAGACTAAATATCAAGTGCAAGACCAAAAGCGAGAGTTTAGGAACCTTATCAGGAATGATGCACGTTTTGATCACTTGAAAGATGAACTTTTTAAAGCCGTTAAAGAAGTTGCTCTTCTTAAACCACTTAATTGGAGACGACCTTATCAGTCTAATGGTAACAAGGAAGCATTGGTACTCTTCTCTGATTGGCACTATGGAATTGAATCCGACAACTTTTTCAATAAATTTAACCCAGATATCTTTCATGATCGCGTTAAGGAATTAGTACATAAAACGATTGAATATGGAAAATTACATGGAGTAAAGAAACTCCATGTTTTTAATTTGGGCGATATTGTGAGTGGCATTCTTCATGTGTCAGTTCGAGTTCAAAACTCTGAAGATATCATTTCACAAGTTAAAGTTGTTTCAGAAGTTATGAGTGAGGTTCTTGCTAAGTTTGCATCTGAGTTTGAGGAAGTAAAATTCTATAGTGTGCGTGGGAATCATGATCGTGTTACATCAAATAAACATGATGCTATTTCCAAAGAAAGCTTTGCTGATATAGTACCGTGGTTTGTCCAAGCACGTACAAATCAAATCCCCAACTTGGAAGTAATGAACAATACATATGATGATGAAATGATTGTTGCGGAAGTTTCAGGCCATACAGTCATAGGAACACATGGGCACAAAGATAAGGTCTCTGAGGTTGCTCAGAATCTCACTGTCATGCTCAAACTATTCCCCGTTGCCGTTTGTATGGGTCATTATCACCATAACTGGGAAAAGGAATTCAATGGCATTGATGTTATTGTAAACCCTTCTCTATCTGGTACAGATGAGTATGCAAGAGATATTCGTAAGATCAGCAAACCAGCACAAAAGATGCTCATCTTTGATGAAACAGGTCAGATTTGTACCTATAAAATCTTATTGTAATCGGAGGATATTTTCATGAATCAATTTAATGGATTTAACTTTAGCAATAGTCGTTTTCAACAAGAAAATCATACAGATATTGGAGAGGAAAATATCCAAATCAATTTACAAGATGCAGAAGATATTGTTGCTGAATTCTTCGGTGTAATCAAAAATGCCAAATCAGAAGAAGAGTTATACACCCTCTTGTTGGAATTTTATGATGAAGTAGCAGACAATGAAATCAAGCATTACATTCATGAAGATATTACACGAAAAATGGGTGATTTACACCAAATTGAATATCCAGATGATACCCCTGAATGTGATTGTGGTCACTGTAACTATGAATAAACAAATCAAATATTAATTTTATTCAGACCCGTTCGGGCATAGCCATAAGGCATTTTCCCCTCTTAAGAACTGTCTATCGCTGTTTGAGCAATCCTCTGCTCGAATGGCGTATAGGCAGCTTTTATTTTTGGCTGTCAAAGTGAGGATAAGATTTATTTCTGAAAAGAGAAGCCCTCCCCTTCTCCTGCCTCACTATTTTTTAAAAAAGTA
This sequence comes from Brevibacillus sp. NRS-1366, assembly GCF_050467985.1. Taxonomy (NCBI): domain Bacteria; kingdom Bacillati; phylum Bacillota; class Bacilli; order Caryophanales; family Paenibacillaceae; genus Brevibacillus; species Brevibacillus sp. NRS-1366. The sequence continues at coordinate 35,647 of NZ_JBITPN010000066.1, forward strand.
GGGAAGAGGAAGATGGGTAATTATGAACTCAAGTTATATCCACAAATGCCCCCTCATGTGCAGCAGTGGATGTTCATATTGCTTTCTAGCCTAAGTGAATGTGTTGATCGAAAGTTCAATGCATGATGAACTACGTTAGTGGGACTAGGTAAAGACGCACCTTCGGATGTATCTTCAGTCTGTTGCTCTGCGAATATTTAAGAAAGAAATTTGCCTAGAGGGTGGCAAACAAACGTCTTAAATGTGAGTACTGCCCATTGACATTGGCGAGAAGAATTAATCTCCGAGAGGATGGCTGGTCAGAAATGACTAAAGAATATGCATTTGTGTTGGATATGACAGGAAGGAAATTGAGTCCAACGCAAACTAATAATGCTTGGTATCTAATTCGAAAAAACAAGGCAAAATTAATTCAAAAATACCCTATGGTTATACAGTTATTGAGATGTGTAAATGAAGATTCTACCGATGACTCAATATTTGTATTGGGCATAGACGACGGTTCTAAGCATGTTGGGTTAGCGATTGTTCAAAACTGCGCAACTAGGAATAAGCCCATTTTCAAAGGAAGCTTAGAATTAAGACAAGATGTTAAGCGTTTGATGCAAGTTAGAAAAGGCTATCGAAAAAATCGGAAATATCAAAAGAAATATCGAAAAAAACGTTTTGACAATCGCTCTTCGTCAATGAAAATTGGAAGAATCTCTCCAACAATAAAGAATAAAAAAGATAGTATTTTGAGGGTTGTTAGAAGAATTGCACAATTGCTGAGTATCAATAAGATCGTATTAGAAGATGTAATGATTGATACACGATGTTTATTAGAGGGAAAGAAATTATATTCTTGGCAATACCTAAAAAGCAATAGGCTTGATCAAAATTTAAGAAGAGCCACCATAATAAGAGATAAGTATGAATGTCAAGAATGTGGCAAGGTTAATGTTGCATTTGAAGTTCATCACATAATTCCTAAGCGCTTAAATGGTAGTGATTCAATAAAAAATTTAATTACACTTTGTCGTGAATGTCACCATAAGACTATTAACGTAGAAGATTTATTTAAAAATAAATACCTAAGTATTATAAATGGTAAAACTGTTGATATTCACTATGCTATGCATGTAATGCAGGGTAAAAATTATTTAAGAACTGCACTTCGAAAAATCACTAAGTTGGAACTGACAACTGGTGGAGATACAGCAAATAAAAGAATCGATTGGGACATTTCCAAGTCTCACAGCAATGATGCAATTGTTATAACAGGTTTAAAAGTGAACGAAAGAGATTGTAAGCTAAAAGAATTTCAAATAAAGACAATGAGAAAAAGAAGTCAATGTACCACCCCCAGTGTGAATGGTTTTAATCAAAGAGATTTAATCTCATATACAAAAAAGAATGGTGAAAAGTACGTTGGCTTCATCACTGCCCTATACCCCAACTCAAGAGAATTTAATATGAAAACCTTGGATGGAAGAGTTCTGAAGAGATATGGGTTAAAATCTTGCAAATTAATTTGGAGATTCAAAAACATATCGTGGACTTAACTGTCCCTATTCTCTTTTTTGGAGGTGTGCAAATGACTATTAAACAAAAAAACACAAAAATTTCATGCCTTAAATGTAAAACCCAAAAGGCACCATCTAGTTTTTATGTAAATACTCACCCTCTCTTTGCAGAAGACATGCTGCAAATACCAGTATGCAAAAACTGCATTCAAAAGTTCATCAACGAGAGTGAAGACGAGAAAGAGTATTTTAACAGAGTAGTCTTAGTGCTTTCATTTTTAAATAAGCCTTTCTTATCTAATGAGTGGACTAATGTGAAGCAACTATGGGAGAAATACATCCCACCCATCTCTTCGCTTCCCCAACACAAAAAGAGTCAGTTCAAAGATAGCACTTTTCTTCAGTTAACTGAATCAAGTGCCGCAATAGAAGATGTTGAAGATGAACACATGGAATTTGACATGGATGTCGATATTCAAGAGTTGCATCAGTATTGGGGCAGATCCTACAGCAAAGAGGATTATGAGTTTCTTGAAGAAGAAAAAATGAAATTAATGTCTAGTTTTGAGTGTCCTGATTATGGGATGGAAATGATTATGCGCGACATTTGCTTCATTAATTTAGATATTGAAAAGATTCGTGGGGAGCAACGAGCAAATGGAAGCACAGAAATAAGTAAGCTCATTAAGATTCGAAGTGATCTGATGAACGATGCCAAGATGAAACCTATTCAAGCCACTGGAGCGGAAGCAAACGATCAATTGTCGTTTGGTGTATTAATCAAGAAATGGGAAAACGATAAGCCAGTTCCCAAAGCTCTTGATGATGAGATGAAAACGTATATTGATACATATATGGTTGGACATTTAGCTAAGATGGAAGGTTTGAATAATGAATTAACAGACAAATATGATAAGGCTTTATCAGACTTCACTATTAACTTCAAAGATATAAATAAAGATGACGACTATGAGGACGATTGACAATGGCAGGACATAAGAACTTCTCGGTAAAGAGAAATAAGCAAAAAAATGCCATTGGTGTGTTTGATAAGACAAATAATTACAATAAAGGCTCAGATAATGTAACCAAGTCTCAAAGGTTGATGAATGGTATTGCAGAATGGGCCTCTTTTTATCGGTCTCGTCCAGATATATTTGCCGAAGAGTACTTGGGGTTGTCCCTAAAGCCTTTTCAAAAGATATTACTTTACTGCATGATTATTTACAACTACACTGCTTTCTTTGCAAGTCGAGGCTTGGGTAAGAGTTATCTAACAGCACTCTACTGTGTCGTAAAGTGTATTTTGTTTCCGGGCACAAAAATTGTAATTGCTGCTGGGCAAAAATCACAAGGTATGAAGATTGTCACTGAAAAGATACCCGAACTAATTAACCAATCAAAGACTGGGATGTTAAAGCGGGAAATTAAAGGTTCAATTCGTACGTCAATGAATACCGATGATCCTAACATTGAGTTTCTAAATGGATCATGGATCAAAGTAGTCGCAGCAACTCAGGGTGCTAGATCTGCTCGTGCGAATTTGCTGGTATTAGATGAGTTTCGCATGATTGACCCTTTGATTTATAAAAATGTACTCAGACGCTTCTTGGCGGCATCACGTCAGCCGGGATTTTTAGAGAAACCAGAGTATAAAAATAAGCAAGAGTATTTAGAAAGAAACCAAGAGATCTTTCTAACTTCTTGCTACTATAAGTTCAATTGGTCTTATGAACGATTCAAGGTTTTCATTAAAGCAATGCTTGATGGAAAGAAATACTTTGTTTGTGGACTTCCCTACCAAATTGCCATCAAAGAAAATTTAGTAAACAGAGATCAATTGCTGGATGAGCTATCTGAAGATGATATAGATGAAGTTGGATGGCACATGGAAATGGACTCTTTGTTTTTTGGAGAAAGTGAAAAAGCATACTATAAGACAGAAGAAATCAAAGAGATTAAAACAATTCAATTTCCACTATATAAAAAAGATGTACAAGATCTTATTAAAAACAAAAATATGCTTCAAAAAAAACAAGAAGGTGAGATTCGCATTCTCACATGTGATATTGCATTGTTAGGTGGAGACGCTAATGACTCCTCCGTTTATACCCTTATATCTGCAAAGAAAAATAAGTCTGGAACCAAATATAAACGTGAAGTATTGAATATTGAAGCATATCAAGGTTTACATCCTGAAACACAATCATTTATTATTAGAAGACTTTTCGATGATTTTGAATGTGATTATATAGTGCTAGACAGGCAAGGTAATGGGATTAGTGTTTATGGATATCTATGTAGAAGACAATATGATGAGGAACGAAAAAAAGAATACCCTCCCCTATTCTCAATAAATGAGAAAGATGATCCAAAATTATCAGCATTTCATATTGATGACGACTATGAAGAAAAAATCTACACTATATCAGCATCTGAAGAGTTCAATCATGACATTGCATTAGATCTAAAGGATAAAATTATTAATAAACGCATTAGCTTTTTGGTTTCAAAAAATGATATTAGAGAGTACTTCATTAATGAGCCATGGTTCAATAAATTAAGTACTGAAGAGCAAATTGAATTATTGAACCCCTACCTACAAACTGTGTTACTTGAAAATGAAATGGTATTACTAGAGAGATTGGAACATCCAAAATTCGTTAAACTGAAAGAGCAGTCTGGAAAGCGTAAAGATAGATATTCTAGCCTCGCCTACGGCAATTATTTCATCAGCATTAAAGAAAAAGAACTACAAGTAAAAAGAGAAGAAGTAGATTTAACCTTAATTCCTACCCAAGTTTCATCCTTAACTATTAGGCTGTAGTTTTTTGAGAAAGCGAGGTGACGACATTTGACCTCAAAAGACTTAGTGACCCAATTAGATGAAAATACATTCATTGTTACTTCACAAGAACAAGAAAAGAAATTTCTTGAGCAAGCAATTTACGACTATAACAATAAGTCAAATTTTCGCTCTACATACTTCAATGAAAGTTCCAACCTGATTAATTTTAAGATAGACGACATAGATCGTCTTGCACTAAACGCTCAAACTACATTGAACAATGTCATTCAAATTAACAACATCGTTAGATATTTTGTAAACAAAAATGATATTCTAGGCAAGGTTTATGAAGCAATCGAGACTAATGTGAATTCGGAATGGTCATTAAGTTATCCTAATTATACAGACAAGGAAAAAGAGACGTATGATCAGGCTGACACTTTGATTAGAGAGTTCAACGAAAAAATCGGCTTAAGTAAACTTATAACTGAATCCATCCCTATGACCTACCTTGAAGGAAATTATGCCATCTACCTGAGAAAAGATATAAATAACGGCAATTACCAAGTTGATTATTACCCTCTTGGAATATGCGAAGTTGCAGATTATGAAGTCGCTGGGGAACCATACATCTTGATCAATATTAAAGAACTTGAGTCCAGACTAAGGAAAATATACAAAAAAAACAGGAAGAGTAAAGCCTTGTTTTACAGCAATATGGACGATGAGATTCGAGATACGTATCCAGAAGAAGTATATAAAGCCTATGAGAATAAAGAGCAATATGCAATATTGGATATACAAAACTCAGGTCTCATACGAGTTAATAACTTGAAAAGAAAATATGGCCTCTCCCCTATCTTCAAAGCGTTAAAGTCTGTAATTCGCCTAGAGAACATTGAATTGTCTGACGATAAGAACACATTAGTGCGTGGAAAGAAGATTATATTTCAAAAACTGATTAAAGAATTAGTCACTCAATCCAAGGATTTACCTAATATCACTTGGAGTTCAGCTCAAGCTAAAGCACATGTGGATCTAATGGCAGCTCTCAACAGTCAAGGTACCAGCGTCTTCACTGGAACCCCTTGGACAGAAAAAATCGAGTATATTGAACCAAAGCTTGAACAAACAAATGTTCAAGTAAAAAACCAATATAGACAAGAGATAATGACAAGTGTTGGGATTGCCTATCTAAGTACTTCCGATAAAGGTTATGGAAGTTCCAAGATTAGCATTGAAGAACTTATGAAGATGATTAATAAAATTGGAGAACAACTTGAAGGAATCCTTGTTAAGTGGTATAAGGGTGTGCTAATTGATAACGGCATTGATCCCAAATACTGTCCAAAAGTAAAAGTAATTGATTCTGAAAAACTAAGTGTTGAATTGTCTATGCAACTAGCACGCTCTCTTAACACAGAGCTAAATGCCTCTTTAGAAACAGTTTATTCTGTTCTTGGGCTTGATGTGAAAACAGAGGCAAAGAAAAGACAGCAAGAAAAAGAATCTGGATATGATGAAATATTTGCACCTCGAATGACAGCTTATACTAACAACGGTAAAAGTAATGACGATGCTGGTCGCCCATCTGACTCAGACGATTTAGATAAGCAGGATTACGATACTGATTACAACGACAATGTGGGAAGGTGACTTTATGAAGTCTATTACTAGGATGATGTGTCCATGTTGCTCAGAGACATTGTTGGTTTCTATGGGCAGTAACAACACCCTCGTACTAGGTGCTGAAAGTAAGCAATCTGAGGTTGAAGTTTCTGAAGCACTGAAACTGCTGAATATTGAGCTTGGGTAGTCTGATAGTAAAGCTCAGAAAGGTGGTGATTAAACAAAGTTATGGAAAATGAAATTATTAAATTACACAGTAATCATACTGTTTTGTTAAGTGAAGATGACAATGGTGACTCTATAGATGCGAAGTTCATAATATGCGACTTCTCCCCTAACGCCAATGATGTTTCTTTAAATCGTGACAATATAGATGATTGGATAGATACTCTATTAAATAAGCCAGTCGTTGGAAAAGTAATCAAAAAAGTTGATGGTAAACTAGACTTCTCTGGACACAATGCAAAAGTTGTAGAAGAAATCGACGAGAATGGAAATAAAGTTAAGACAGTTGAATTTGATACTGAGGCATTTGGCTCATTCTATGAGGTTAGCATAGAGGCCATTGATGATATTGATTATATAGTTGCACGGGCAAAAATTTGGAAGAGGTTTAAACGTGCTTACAAAGTTTTCAAAGAACGAGTTTCCAGTAAAAAAGGTTTAAAAACATCATGGGAAATTAGCGTGAATGAATCCCATATGGAGAAAATAAAAAATAAAAATATCAAGGTTATTGATTCGGGAATATTCATTGGTCATGCAGTATTAGGTGCAGATGTACAACCCGCTTATAAAAACAGTGGTGTGATTGATGTAGCATCCTTTGAGCAAGATACGGAATTAGCTGAAGCACTTTCTCAAGATATATTAGCTTTATCCGAAGACTTATCTAGTACAGAAGATAAAGACGAAACAAACCCATATGATGAATTAACAATTAGCGAAGGAGGCAATAAATCTGTGGATGATAACAACAAATTAGACACCTCCGCTCTTACTGAGAGCGATGTTTACCGTAAAGTGAGAAAAGCCATTAACAGTATCAATCAAGATAAGTATTACTATATGTCAATGATCTATCCATATGAGTTTAAAGCTATTGCATATGATTGGAATCGAGATAAGGATTCAGACTTCATTGAATTTACATATAGTGTGAACTCTGATGACACTGTTAGTGTCACTGGACAAAAAGAAGTTGAGATGGTCTTTATGCCTAAGTCTGATGTTGACTCTCAAATTTCCGAACTTCAAGAAAAACTTAATGAGGCAGAGAAACAAATTGCTGAAGCTGGAAAGTCTTTGACTGAACTATCAAAAGAAAAAGAACAACTTGACGTAACGATTTCTGAACTCACCCACTACAAGGAAAAAGTTGAGGAAATGGAACAGGCTGAAAAAGCAAAAGAGCTGGCTGAAAAGAAAAATGAATTAAAAACACTAACATTAGAAGATGATCTGATTACTTCCGAGGAGTTAGAACAAGATGAACAATTGTCTACCATCTTCTCTGAGTTGACTCTTGAGAACTTTGAAGCCAGTCAAGAGAAGATTGATGTGATTAAAGGTCGAAAAGCTATTGAGAAATTTAAGCTAAGCAAAAAAGAAAATACTGAAACTACGACCTTAGAAACAAGTAGCAAAAATGATTATAAGACAGTTAAATCTGCTTTGAATAATGGTGATGGAGATGCAATGTTCTCTGCAACTGACATCATCAAGTCTATTTTAACCAAAAATATTTAAACATCACTATTAGGAGGAATAAATAAATGCTTAGAAACGTTATTACTGGGCCTAAAACCGTTGAAATCTATAAAGTCGCCTCTGACATGAGTCGTGGCGCGATTGTCACCAAAAACTTTACTACTAAAGTAGCTGATAAAGCAAGTGATGTTGCTGTTGAAACCTACTTGGTGGACTATGACTCTCAACCTATGGGTCATCTTAGTGATGTTGAGATTTCTGCTTATGAAACTACTATGGATACAGTAAAAGCAAACTCTTATGCTGTACTAATTAAACCGTCAGTGGGATCACAATGGGCTATTGATCAAATTGTATCAGCAGGCTTAAAAGAAGGCGATTACTTGGTTGCAGGAACAGCAGCGAATGCTGGTAAATTGGTTAAAGCTACTGCTGGAAAAGTTTCAACATACAAGTATGTTGGTCCTTATATCGATGGTGATAAAACGTTACACCAATTTGAAGTTGTTTATCCATACACATTGGCTTAAGCAAAATTAAAATCAAGGAGGATAATTCCCTATGTCTAAACTATTCACAACTGAAATTGCATCTGCAATGCAAGAAAAGAACATTATCGAAGTTTCTGAGAGAGCTAAAAATAATACACTTGATTCAAGTGATAAAGAAATGATTGAAGTGCTTGATGTATTTGCCAAAGAGGTTGGTACATCTGGCAAAAGCTCAGATAACAATTTCTTGGTTTCCGAATTGATCAAACGTACAGTAGAACCACTTGTATTTCAACCAGAAACTAGCATCTTATCTGACATCTTTAACATGGGTTCCATTGGTGAGTTTGATGAAGCAATGTATACTGGTTTGCCCAGAAACACCATCACAGTACATGATGCAACTCGTGGTGGCAATGTTCCTAAAAGCTACGTTGATCCGGGCGTATTTCTGCCTGTAAAACATGCATTGCAAGTTGAAACTGAATTGAATTATTCTGATCTACGCCGCAACGGTTGGAAGTCTATTGCTAAGATGACAGAACTGACTCGTGAAGCTTTTGAGCAAGAAATGTTTTATCGCTTGTTTGCGGGTGTAGATGCTGCACTTGACAATGTTAGTGACGTACAAAACATTGACTCCGGTTCTGCCCTAACCCAAGCGAATGCCGAAGTGCTTGCTCGTTATCTTCGTGACATGTCCGAAGGGAATCCATTCATGGTCGGTCTATCTAAATATGTAGACCCTATTGCTCGTCTGAATGGCTATGAAACTTATCTCAGTGATGAGCTTAAAAATGAACTCAACCGTGTAGGTCGCCTTGCAATGTTTGATGGAGTACGCCTATCCTCTATTCCAACTGCTAAGAAGACTGCAAAAGGTAATACACTTGTACCAGACAAACGTATTTTTGGTATTGCAGGTATTATTGGTGACGCTCAAATGCGTGGTGAAATGCGCTACTACGAAACATACGACAATAACGCTGAAAAGGTAGACCTTAAATTTACAGGCTATGATTTTGAATATGTAATTTACTATCTTGATAAAATTGCTCGTATTACATTCTCTTAATAGATAATAAATAATGGACACTTATCACACAATGATGAGTGTCCCAAATTTTTGGGAGGGTTTGAAATGTCACTAGATATTTTGAATGGTAAAATTAGAGTCTATAATTACGAAAAATCTCCTGTTGGCTTTCCGAGTCAATATAATCAAATTGGAGTTTTCATTCGAGGACGAGAAGAAGATGAAGAATTCGTTGTAGAACGTGTCGCATTTGACGATGTTGAAGTTGAAAATAGCAAATCTGATCTTTTTAAGATTGGGAGACTCCGCTTTCATCCTGCCGAGGAAGATGAGATTTATTTAAAACTTGGCATTGAGGATCGGGAAAACATCTTTAATGATAAGCAATTACAGAAATTGCTCTTGACTGATTCAATTGAAACTATAAAGAGGATTAGTTCAATTAAGTCTATCACCCTCATTACCAGAATGAAATCAATGCTATTTACAATGGAGAGATCTGGTAAGACGCCTCCTCATAACTGTACTGCTGTGGTTACTGAGCGATTAAATGAGTTAAAAACTGGTGGCAAGAGGAATCCTGACAGTGAGATCAACAGGATCTTGGAAAAGGACAAGAAAGCCAACGATGATGCAAAACTAACAGAAACAGTAAATGAATTGATCAAAAAGGTAGAGCAACTTCAAAAGGATAATGAACAAAAAGACGAAACTATTGCTAAGTCTCAATCAGCTATTGAGATATTATTAGCTAAAGTTGAGAACCTTGCGATTAGCCCTCAAGATACTATTCCAAATGAAAAAACTACTAAGCAGGCAGGCAGACCACCTAAAGACAAGTAGGTGAATTAATATGGCTACATCATACGAATTGTTGTTTGAAAAGTTCATCGGAAAGATAAAAAATGATGATGAATTTTTCAACTACAGCAATCTATCTGAAACGGAGATTGAAGAGATGATCAACAGTCATCTTACTTCATTAATTGATCGATCTGTTGGCTTCATTTACAAATTTGGAAATCCTGACATCGATCTTTATGACAAAGATGATGAGTTGCAGCAATTCAACGTAGATCTTGTAAATCAGGAAGTAGATCTGCTGACAGATATCATGTACTTCACTTACATTGAAGAGCAAAGAAATAAAATTAAGACGTTTAGCCTGACCTTTAGAAGTAATGAATTGAATGTTTTCTCCCCTGCTAATGAAAGGCGAACCACTCTCGCTATGATTGAGAAGGTCGAGGTTTCCACAATAAACTCAGTACAAAATTACCTCGCTAGAGACAGATTAACTTGGAAATATAAAAGTATATATTCAGGGAATAATTCACCATGAAGATTGATGAAATAATCAAGTTAAAGAAGTTTGTCGAAGGTGGCACCTTTCAAAATGGCAGAATAGAAAAATTATCAGATCGATACTCTCAGCAAAATGCCAATGCCATTTCTTCATTTGACATCATCATTGCTTCTAATCGAGCTAATGTGGTCTATAGAAATGGGCTCTCATACAAGTGCGTTATTGACTATGGTAAACTCCCCTCAAAATCCAATCTTAAGAGCGCTCAGCAGAATTTCAATCGTGAACTATGGACAAGACGAACAGACATCTTTAAGACTGGTGACATTGTAGAATTTACTCACGACCCTTTAGAGAAAATGCAAACTTTTATCCTTTTGAATTCCATAAATACTAGGGATGAATATGATCTCAGTATAATGCAAGCGACACAAGGTACACTGAAATGGCTAGATCCTTTCGGTTTTATTAAAGAAACACCATTTACTCAAAAATCTAGTTCTTCTGCCTATCCCCTTCAAGACGATAAAATTATGATTTTATCGAAAGAGAGACGAGTTATTCTTGTCCAAGCAAATGATGATACAAAACAAATTAAGAAGGATAGGCGTTTCATCTTTGATGAGCGTTGCTGGAAAGTAATTGGATATAATGGCCTAGTTGAAGGGTTGCTTGAGTTAACACTTGAGGAAGATCAATTCCATGACACTCTTGATAATATTGAATTACGGATTGCTGACTATTATGGAAAAGTTGCTAACTACAAGGTGAGCATCCTAAATGGTAGTAGCGGCAGTCTTTCTCTCGATGACAGTCTACAGTTGAATGTTCGTGTTACAAATAATGAATCTGTTGTTGACTCCCCTCCCCTGCTCTTCACTTCTACAGATGAATCAATTGCCACGGTTGACGTGAATGGATTAATCACCCCGATATCTGTTGGTGAAGTGGTTATCAATGTTGAGTGCAATGGGGCTATCTCAAATATCACTCTACAAGTAACCGAAAAAAGAATATATAACTACACACTTGATATCTTAGGCAGTTCAGAGATCAAGATAAATCAACCTCAAGAATATCATGTCATTTTTTATAGCAACGGGACTCCAATACATGACAAGGCCACTTTTACATTAACATCATTAGATGGTACCCCTACTACGCTTGCCTCAATTAAAACAACTACAGATACTTCCTGTGTTGTTACGGCTGGTAAAACGACTGGTAAGCTTCTTCTACATGCAGCAAATCAAAATGGTCTTATTACAGGAAGTAAAGAAATTAAAATTAAATCACTAATATAGGAGTGTTGAATGTGGGTCAGGCAATCATCTCCTTGGGTAAGCTCTCTGTCGAGAGTTTCATTTCAAGTGGAACAAACAACAACTATCTAATTTTCAAACCACTCCCCTACTCTCGTCAAAACAGCAGTGGGATTGATGGTCACCTGCAATTCAATGGTATTACAGCTACAGAAATTGTTGATGCAGATCTTGACGTGGCACTAACAGGTTCGGATTATTCGTTTGCTGTTGGAACGGATAATAAAATTAAACTCGCTTTTAGTAAGACCCTTCATATTACTAAATCTGAGGCAATGAGTGCGCTAAAACATGTTGATGTCACTTATGAACTGGGGAACCTTAAGTTAGATGGAGATAACTACACTTTAATTGCTCGTGACAGTACAAATGATGAGGTTCACTGCACCACCCCTGTAACACTTGATCAAGCCATGAAAATTATTAACACTCTAGACATGAGTCGTGATACTAATTCAGATGGCTTTATTCGCTATGAGTTGGTTCATGACTTTGTTGTTAGTTAGCAGGTGACTCTTTAGTGGCTAACTTTGAATTTTTAAGTGGCAACTTGAACAATGTTTTACTAGAATTGATAGATTCTCAGGAACTATGCAAACTATTACACTATCCTTCGTATGACCCGTTATCTGAGCCAGATATTAAAGATACTTCTGAACTTCTATTTGATAAAATCCACCCCTATCCACGAGTACCAGAGGTAACTGCGACTACCACTAGCAACCTCAATGTAATTTTTGATTCATTTGCACTTGGAGATGCAAGCAGTATTAAGGAAGGTCTATTAAAGTTCACCATTCTAGTTCATAACGAACTCTGGAGAACGGAAGGTGCATTAAGACCGTTTCTCATCATGTCTAAAATAGACAACATATTTAATGATAAACGGATTATCGGTCTTAAAAAATTGCAATTTGAAAGAGCAAATTTCATTTGGGCCAATGAGAAGTTCTCTGGGTATCAGGTTAGCTACAGAATGGTTAATGCAAATTAGGTGAAGTCGATGTCTTTGAATAATATCCTAGCCAAACCACAATATGTAGACGGTGTTGGAGATATCCATCCAATAAAGTTGGTTGATTATGACCACTTCCAGAAGTGTTCTTATCCATTGTACTATTCAATAGCTCATTTTAAAGGTTATGAACAATATCCCTTACTTGATCTCATTCTTGAAGGAACTGGAGACAGGAACATAATCTTAAATTTAGAGTCTCTCTTTTCTTTAGCATTGAGAAGAGATGTGTCATTTGTCTCAAACGATTCGCAGTATGGCTTTTTGATTGATGAAGATCACGCTATATCGAACTTAAACTACGATCAGGTTCGATTAATCATAATGAAACAAAATATCGTGTTTGAGCAAAAGGTGTACGACAATCCCCTAGTTCAGCAGTGGGCAGAAAAGGTCATGAAGGCTAAATCAAAGAACGCTGCGAAAATTGGTGTTGAGGAAATGCTTTCGACAGTTTCAGTTTTTAAAGGCGTCTCATACGATATTCTGGCTGAACAAACATATTATCAACTGTATGCTGACTTTCAGCGAATTAATAAATTCAAATCTTATGATACTTCCATCCAGATGGCTTGTGCGGGAGCAAAGGACATAAACATCGAGAACTTTGCTGAAGAAGTCAACATGTATGAGAACCCGTATGATAATTTATTCGTTAGCTCAGGAAAGTTAAATGATTTGAATAAGGCAATGCAATAAGAGCAGAAATGCTCTTATTTTTTATACTACAAGGAGGAATATATTAATGGCTTTCGTAGCAGACGTTTTCGATGCTATTTTAATTGACGTTGATACAGGAGATACAATCGCTACAACCACTCTACAATCAGGCAATCTTGAGGTTTCTGTTTCTGAAAATGAAATTCGAGGCGGTAAAGGTAATGCTCTATTGGGATTATTGCACGTTTCTCGGGACATTAATGTGTCATTGACAGATGCAGAATTTAAGTTTGAGTGGATGGCTAAACAACTTGGTCAAACTGTAATTACTGGTGCTGGAACCGCCTATGCTATGCCTGAATGGTATACAGTCATGGATAATGCTGGCACAAAGGAAATTACATTGAAAGAGGAACCAACAAGCATCGATAGTGTTGTTCTCTATGACAAGAATGGTGTAAAACTTACTAAAACAACTGATTTCACATTGGACGAGAAAGTAATTACCATTACGAAAACTGGAGTCAACGCTACCGATAAAGTGGAAGTCCGTACCTTCACATATGCAACTGCTGCAACTACTCAGACGATCAATATCGATAGCTCTGTTTTTGCTAAAGGGGTTAAATTGATCCTTGAAACAATTGAGATTTCAGGTGATGAAAAACCACTTAATAAAATCCAATATCAGTTCCCTTCTGCTGTTCCTGCTGGTAACTTCTCTATTCAGACATCCTCTGAAAGAAGTGCTCAGGCTCAACAATTTGATCTTAAGATTCTTAAGCCATCTGACAGTACAATCGTTGGTCAAATCGTTCGAATTCCAATTGCAGCTTAATATACATAAAATTTATGGGTGGTCAGGAGCAACACTCCTCCACCCTATTCAAATAAAATACAGGTTTCATTCAAATTAGGGAGGAATAATTGAATGGCTAGTAAGAAACATAAAATTACTTCCAAGTTTCTTGATCAACTTGACAAAGAATTAGAGAAAAAACGCGTCATTCACATTGAAACAGTTAAAGGAACTGCTGAAATTACAATTGATGAGTATTTTGGTGAACTAAAGATTAAGAAAATCATCTCCGATTTAATGGAGGCTATGAAACCTCTTCTTGAATCAGAGGATATTACTCCTGATGATTTGGTTACACCTGCTGCCCTACTTCCAGTCTTTATTATGCGTGAATTTACTGATCTACCTATCCCACAAGAAAATGATTTAGCTATTCTTTCTGCTGTAAGTGAGCGCCTAGATAATCATGGTTTTGTTAGACAGGTATTTACTCAACTTAACCAAGTTGAAATTGATAAATTGAATAAAATTGTTGGGGATTCATTTAAAAATCTTCCGCAAATTCAACGTATGATCCAAGAGTTGTATGCAAAGTTTTATCTCCAACAGATGACCAAGGAAGAAGTTGAGGAAGTTGGTGACATTCAAGAATCTGAATGAGTTAAGTAAGTATGCAAACACTCTAATAAAGAATTCGCTAAAAAATGATGTTGCTCCAATGGTAAAAGATAAGATGCAAAATCATGTTCAGAAAGATGTTTATGACGTATATAAACCAAAAATTTATGAACGCACTGGCGAATTGAAGAAAGATATAGTGATCCGAGAATTAGTTGATGGTGTCGTAATCGTTCCAACAAGGACAGATGAGGAAACAGGACGATATATCCCAGAAGTCATTGAGTCGGGCAATGGCTACTCGTATAACTACGGTTATGGTTATGAGCAGCCAAGACCATTTGTTGAGAACACTCGTAAGGAATTACGTGATACTGGTGCACATGTTGAAAAACTGAAACAAGGTTTGAAAGCCAGAGGCTTAGATGTAAAGTAGGTGAAAAGATTGAAAGTATTAAACGAAAATATGTATCGAGAAAGAGCTGACAGACTTGCCAAAATTACAGAAGATCAATGGAAGCAAATAAACAAATTCAACAAGGAAAAAGTTGAGGAGTACCTATTGGAGTCCACTCACCTCTCTAAGCAAAGTCAGACTCAATACAAGTCAGCACTTCGCCAATTCTATTATTGGGTTCATGAGACATACGGAGAAAAGAAACGTATTCATGAATTGAAGAAAAAGGACTTTATGAGGTTTCAGAATATGCTTCTTAGACGAGGTATGTCGTCAAACGCAATCAAGCTCAAGAGAAGTTGTGTTTCTGCTCTCAATAAATATCTTATCAACTTCTATGAGGATGAAGACGAGTTTTCAACTTTTAGAAACTTTGTTGATGGTGTTCCAAATCCCACTCCTAATAAAGTGTATAAGAAAATACCTTTATCACATGAGGAATTTGAATTGATTCTACAGGTACTTGAGGAAGATGAACAGTGGCAAATCATTGCAGCGCTCCACCTCTTGTACGCTTCAGCTTGTCGTAGATCTGAACTAATTCAATTACATAAAGAAATTGTTGGCTATCCATATGTTAAAGATAAGGATGGAAAAGATACGAGTTATTACAAAACTCATGAAGTTAGGGCAAAAGGAAGAGGCATTGACGGAAAGCCGAGATCTCTCCTCTTTGACGATAAAGCCCGAAATGCAGTTTTGAAGTGGTTAGAGTTTCGTGGAGATGACAACTGTCCGTACATCTTCGTATCAAAACAAAATGGTGAAGTTAAACAAATCAATGTTACAACCGTCAACTATTGGTGCAAAGAAGTCATGTCTGACATTATTGGTCGACGAGTCAATCCCCACTTGATTCGTGGCACACGTAGCACCCACATCCTTGAAGAAGGCATTAATATTAAGCAAGCGCAAAAACTACTGGGTCATGAAGATCCCTCTACTACTGATAAGTTTTATGACTTACGCGAGAACAAAGATGAGTTTAACGATATTTTCTAATACGTCTTCAACAGTATCAGTAGGTATACTCCCCTGCTGATAGTCTTGGATACGTATCTCAGTCTAATCAATTTCTAGTTTTATCAGACTTACGTTTAGGTAAAAAGTTCTAAATATTAACAGGATTTCCCTCACTTTCTGTCGAATTTAGCACGATGCGTAGAAGGGAGGGGTCGTTATATTGGATATTGATAAAAAAGTTAATAGCCTATTATCTAGTATCTACAAATTTCAAAAACTTGATTTTGTTGATAAAGACAAATACATCCAAAAAACAAAAGAATGGCTTGTCAGTATTGTTGATAGAAATTATAAAATCAAGACTAGACCAAATAATGAAAAGAAATCAAGAGGTAGACAGAACGTTTACTGTTTAGATTTTGGTGTGAATATTGGATCTGAATTTAACTATTTTCATTTCTGTGTTGTAGTCAAGGAGTTCGATAGAACTGCAATAGTGGTTCCATTATCCACTGAAAAAGAGAATGATGCCGATTGGAAAAGTGCAGGAAATTTGGTTATTCCAATTGGTGAAATTGAAGATATGCCGTATGATAAAAAACCTTGTTATGCTATGGTTAATCAAATTAAATCAATTAGCAAACAACGTTTGACTGATTACTACGATAAAAAACAGTCAAAGCACATTAAAATGACTCTAAATCAAAATCAAATGAAATTGATTTTTGATGCAATTACCACTATTGGTGAGCAAGAAGTAAAAAGCAAATCCCCTGAAAAAGAAAAAGTTGACAATTTATCAGCTTCTGTTTTATAATGATATCAATAACTTAGGCTTAATTGCCGACTCGATTTTATTTAAAAGGCTTAATTGCCAACTACCTACAAAAAGAAGCCCATTTTTTGATAAATAGGTTTCTTTTTGATTTTACTAATATTACTAGTTGGTTTCACATTTAAACCACTATCCAAGTATAGTGGTTTTTTTGTTTTACTCTCCCCTACTCCACTTCATCCGATTAAGATAAACTGTTTAAATGTTTTGCTCTTTTGGAATGTGTTGTGGTTGGATTACTCTATATAAACTAAAAATAATCGATTTACATACACTTATCTTCATGTTATTATAAGTACATACAGAAAAGGGAGTCGTTAGACTCCCCCCATTTAAATCAAAACATAACCATAATCAAAATTCATTTCACCAAATTCATCAGCATATTCTCTTTCAATCCAATTGCATAACCCTTCTTTAACTGATAAAATACCATTGAATGTTTTGCCAGTGGCTGCTACCCAATCAAGCAAGTCCGTAATACTTGCAAGTTGGAACTTTGAATCAATAGACGCAGCATAAATCCTATCACCAGTCAAAAGCCACTGGCACTCTGATTCAGTGAAGTTATAATGGCAAATGTAGATTGCTCTATAAGGTGTATTCACTATAAACACCTGCTTTGACTGTTTCTTTGATTCCCTGAATGTAGAGCAGCTCTCCTTTCTTGCTATTTACCAATTTTGCAATGAACTCAACTCCTTTCGATGTTGCAAGTGTTTGCTGTGAAATTCCTATGCCAGTTGACGATCTCACTGGTACATCAATGACTTTAAAGTAGTCCTTATCAATGTATTGCTGATGAGGAAGGTTTCTTTTGTAGGGACAATTAGAGTCGATTAATATATTTTCATCTCTAAGAAATGCATATAGTCGATTCCTCCCCCACTCTAAAGACTTAGCAACTTGACTCATGTTTTGACAACCTTCTGCATTCATTAGAGTGTCATACATTTCAACCTTTGGTTGCTGTTCTGATATTGTTTGGTGAAGTTGTTCATTCTCTTCAACTTTAGCAACAAGTTCAATTAGAGCCTCTTTATATGTCGCAGGTAACGTGAATTGCTGAGACTGACTTGGGAGTATGTATTGTCCTGTTTTTCGAATTGATGGAAGAACCTCGTGTGTAATCCATCGTTTAAATACTTTTGCTTCTGGCTTACGTGATGTGAGGATTAGTGAATAGAGACCTGCTTCGTTGATTAGCCATGTTTCTCTATTTTGACCTGACAGGAATATTGTTCCGATCAGCTTCTCGTCATCATCTAATCGGTTAACTGCTTTTCGAGAATCTGAATGCTCAAGTAAATCACAAACGTCTTTTGCAAGAAAGTAAGTTTGATCATTAATGAAGAACACCCTTAGTTCTGTTTCATGGTAATAGAAAATCTGTTGATGCTGATTCATTATAAACATCTCCTTTATTGTAAATGTGTTCATATTGAACACTTCTTGATTTTGATTATAAGTATTCATCATGAACACTGTCAAGGAGAATTATTATGATAAATTCCCTATTTGCTGAAAGAGTGGCGAAATTGAGAACCGAGAATAATATGACGCTAGAGACTTTCGGAGAATTAATCGGTCTGACAAAAAGTTCTGTAGGTAATATAGAGAAAATGAGAAAGCCTGCAAGTTTAGATGTAGTTTATAAAATTGCTGAACAATTCAATGTCTCAATAGATTATCTTCTCGGCAGAACAGATAACCCAGAAATTAATAAGTAAAGACCATTACTCCTTGTATTTGGGCAATGGTCTTTTTTTATTGAAATTACATTTTTCTATACTTATCTACGTTTTAACATGGATTACTTTTCCTTTTCATTGTATAATGCTGGTATCATTGATGAGGGGATGTGCTCATATGACACAAAACCAAGAAAAGAAAAGCAGAAAATCCTCAATAATTGGCCTAATTCTTATTGGTGTGGTTGCCGCAATTATATTTTCTAGTTGCAATAGTGACAAAAGCAAAATTTCTAAAGCAGCATACGGGAAATTTGCCAATGACATAGTACTTAATGGTGGTGATCCACAGTTTAATATAGATTTTATCAATATCAATGGGAATAGTGCGGAAGTCGGATATAGATTGCTTGGAGGAAGTTATAAAACCACTGCTACAAAGTTAAATGGTGAATGGATTATTAAATAGTACAGTACTTTAAGAAGTAGGGTTCTCCCCTACTTCCTTTTTTATTTTTTTAAAGGAGTGGGAATATGACTAAAAATAATGAAATGCTAAAGATTTTAATCCTTGGTAATTTAGATATTAAATCCACTGCCTATGAGATTAATAATCAACTAAAGCAACTAAAATTAACCAATCTAAATCTAAAAGTGAATATAGATTTAGGTGACGCAAGTAAAAAGACATCCTCTCTAAAAAACGATGCTCTCTCCTATCAAAAATGGTGGGAACAAGTTCTACAAAGACAAGAACTAGAAAGAGAACGCGTTCTTCAATCCGAGCATAGAACACGTTCTGCTCTTGAAAGAAAAGCTGCTCAAGAGCGCGAAAGTGCATTACGTGAAGAACAAAGAATTAGAAAAGCGCTAGAAGATCAACGAATAAAAGAGGAACAAAGAGTATCAAAAGAAAGAGAAAAAGCACTACAAGAAGAGCAAAAACTACGTAGAAAAATTGACCAAGAGCAATCTAAGCAACAGAAAACTCAACAGCAAAATCAATCAGCGGTCAACCTTTTCCAAGATAAGGCAAAATACAATGCTGATAGATTATTGCAGAATTTGGGCAAAAGTGTTGATAAAAGAGCTTTACAAGAATGGCTAAATGAAGTTGATAAGCTAACTAGCAAAACTCCCAAACTACAACAAGAAATTGCAAGATTAAATGAGCGATTTAGGCAGATTAGCACAAGCGCTTCCGATGCTGGGAGAAGAACTTTTGATCTGGGCCAACAGATGGAACATGCATTTAAGAAAATCGCACTTTGGACTGCTGCTGGTGGGATATTTTTTGGTGCACAAACTGCTCTTCGAAGCCTCTTGTCAGTTATTGTTGAAGTAGATACAAAATTAACTGAACTTAGTAAAGTTATGAGTAATGACACTGATTTTTCGAAGTTAATGAGCAATACAATGGAATTAGCAAATACATACGGTCGCTCCTTAACTGAAGCTCAAGATAGCCTCATAGAATTTGGAAAGGCTGGCTATGAAGCTGAGGAAGCTTTGAAGCTGACAAATGCCACCCTTCTTGGCGCAAATGTAACTGGTCTAAAAACTGGTCAAATGGCTGAATACCTCACTGGCGCATTAATTCAATTTAATTTGACTGCTGAAGAATCTACAAGGGTAATTGATAAATTAAATGAGGTTGACAATAATTACAGTGTTACATCTCTAGGATTGGCACAGTCCATTGCTAAAGCTGGAGAAAGTGCTCAAGCCTTCGGTGTTACTCTCGATGAATTAATCGGGATGACAACTGCCATAGGTCAAGCTACTAGAGAGTCAGGGAATGTTATCGGTAGAGTTGCCGCCTAATATGGAGACATATTAGTGAAAATCTCCACTTATTGACTTGGAACTCCTTATAGGAAGACAGGGCGCAAGGGTAATGCCAGCGTGAACGACTAAGTGTGGAGACTACCTTCACGGTAGAAGCGATAGTCTGAACTCTATGGAGACATAGAGAGTAAGGTTGAAGCGCCTTACCGCTATACCATGTATAGTCAGTAGCCTATTTGGTGAAAGTAACAGATTGAACTCCCTGAAAACTGTGTTTGCTAGACTTAATATGGACGGAACTCAAGATGCGTTAGCCACTATTGGTGTGGCTGTAAAAGATGTTAATGGTGAATTGCGCTCTGCGACTGATATTTATACAGAAGTCGCAACCAAGTGGGATTCCATGTCTCGTGCTCAGAAAACTTATATCTCTGAGAGTCTTGCTGGAAAATATCATATCACTCGAATGACAGCTCTTTTAGACAATTGGGACACTGCCATGAGAGCTGCCGAAACCTCTCAAAACAGCCTAGGTAGTTCAATGGAAGAAAATAGAAAGCATATGCAAAGTCTAGCCTCAGCAATTAATAAAGTTCAAGCCGCAGGACAAGAGCTTGCCTTTACAATTGGTGAAGGTGGACTTCGTGATGTGATGTACTCTGTTTTAACATCCACCGCAACTTTTATTAAAGGTGTAACATCACTTTCTGATAGTGCTACAGGCACAGCTATTGCCATTACATCTCTAGTTGCATCAATTGCAGCTTTTAGAATTGGCGCTACTGGTGCTGCCGCCACACTTCCATTGCTAACTGCGGCTTGGAATGCCGCTACTGGAGCAGTAAAAGGCTTTACTGTGGCCTTGATGCGCAACCCTATTGGATTATTGGCAGTTGGTCTTGCTACAGCAGCAACTGCTGCCATCTCTTACTTAGGCGCACAAAAAGAACTAACAGAAGAAATTATTAAACTTGATCAGTCTGCAAAACAGGCAAATGACACTCTTAAGAGCATTGAAGAGACACTGTCCTCTATTGGTGGGACTAAGAAGCAAGACATACTAGACTATGATAAAACAATCAGCAATCTTGAATTAGTTAAAGAAAAACTTGATGAAGTAGTAAAAGCAGAGCAGGAATACATTAACCACGCTAAAGATTTAGATCCAAACTTCTCTTTACATGATGTTGGTATAGATCCAAACAATATCAGTCAAGAATTAAAAGACTTGGCTCAATCTGCTGGGATTAACATTCTAAAATTTAACTCACTTGGCGAAGTTATCGAAGCTGTAAATGGCAAATTGAATGGAATGAAGGAAACATCTAAGCGTCTCAAGGAAAATGATTTAACAAGTTATCTTGAGGAAAATGGGCAAAAAATTAAATTACTCAATGGATTACTTGAAGATCAAAAAAATGGCCTTGAATTAAATCAGGGAGCGCTTAGTAAACTAAAAGAGCTAGGAATTGAATATAATTCAGTTTTAGAAGAACAAAACGGCAAGATTGGCTTAAATATCACCAATACGAATAAACTTTCGCATGAATTATCTAATGCAGTAAGCGCTAGAATTGCCCAGTTAGAACGCGAAACTGCTGCCGAAGAAAAATCTTTGATTGCTTTTCTTGCTAGTATGAACATTAAAATTAGCAAGATTGAAGAGTTTGGATTGGTAAATGGTCAATTAACCAGTGAGCTAAATAAGCAAGCAAATGCAGGGAATGCTGATGCTTTAAGGTTTGCGGGTGGTGCAATATCCCGTTCTGCTGGTGCCATTCAAAAAGCAAAAGATGATTTGTTGGAATATAAAGCTTTATTTCAGTCATTGAAATCTGAGGGACAGATCGGTTCTGGTGACACTAAAAAGAAGACGCCTTCAGCATCATCAAAGTCGGAATATGCCCCACTGACCACTGAAGCTAAGAAACTCTTAGAGATTGAAAACAAGCTAACAGAAGTCCAAACCAAGCGCCAGCAACTCTCCCCCACTTCTGATGATTATCGAAACAATCTCCAAGACGAGAAAAATCTGCTTCAAGAAAAAATTAGTCTTCTCCAAAAAGAATACGATTTAGTTACGAAAACTCAGCGTATTGGTGGAAAGTCAAACAAAGTCGGTGGTTCAACTAAGGATTCGGACGATGCTCTAAAACGAGCAAACGAACTCAATCAGCAAATTATTAAGTTACAGAGCGATCTTTCCAATCTTACGTTTGATCAAGTTAATTCATCAATCGAAGAGTACACAGAAAAGAATCAATATCTCGATGGTCAACTTAAGCGTGTAGAATCAACTATCTCCTCCCTCTCCTCCACTTCTCAGGAATATCGAGATGGATTACAGGAAGAGGTAAATATTCTTCAACTTAAACAGGACAATTTACACTCTGAAGCTGAACTTATCCGTAATCAATTAGCCAACGGCAGACTCACTCTCGCCCAACAAGATCAACTAAAGAGAAAACTGCAAGAACTCGGTAATGAATGGCTTGAACTTAATAATAACATTAAATCTAAAAATATTGAAGTGGCTAACAGTAAATTCGAGCAGCAAAACCAGATCATTGACCAGTTAAATGCAAACCTAGAGCAGTCTAAAGCTCGGATGTCTGGGTTGGTTGAAGGTAGCGATGATTACAATGAGTCTTTAAGCCAACAAAACAGTTTACTCATCGCTATGCGTTCAATCACAGAGCAGCAGATTGCAAGCACTCTTAGAGAAATTCAAGTAACAGATCAGAAGTCTGCTCGGTACTTTGACTTAGTTAAGCAACTTAATGGCCTCCGCTCTGCTCAAATTGGCTATAACAACGCCCTTAAAGAAAATCAAGCTCTGAGGATTCAAAGAATCAATGAACAATGGGACAAAGATGTTGCAAAAGAAGTTAAGAGGGCACAGGAGTTAAGAGATGAAATACTTGACTCTTTAAAGAAACTACTAAATACAAAAGACTTAGAGTTTGACTCTACTTCCATAAAAACCAAAATTACATCTGCGTTAAATAATTTAAAGAATCTCAATGGTGAGTTTGTCATTGATCCTAAGATTAAGTCAATTGACTCCTTTGAAGAACTTGAATCGCTCATAAATAAATACACCAAGAATCTTGAGACGGTTAACAAGGAAACCGAAGATTTATTCAAACAAGGCGGCACTAAGAGTGATCTTGTTGATGCTATTAGAGATGAAGCAAAATATGCGTCCAATATAAAAAAAGATATCAAAGAAACGAACAAACTCCTTGAACAAAAGAGACTCCAGTATGATCAAATAGAAAAATCTCTTGAGTATCAAGTCTCACTTATCGAGAAGCAAAGAGATAAAGTTATTTCTGATCTTCAAAACTCACTGGATGTCCCTATTGAGATCGATTGGGAGAAAATCAAAGATGACCTAGTTGACCTGGGTCAATCAGGGAAAATCGTTATTGATGATATTGTTCTTGATTTAGACAATGCTACCGTAGTTGGTGATGTTTCTAGTGACGTAGGCGATATTACTCAAGATATCGTGACTGACTATAAGAACATCACTGAATTGAACAAAAAAATCGAAGAGCAGAACACTATCTTTGACAAACAAGAAGAAATCAGAGCGAAAATCTCTGATCTAGAGACTAAAGGAAAAACTGACACCAAAGAATACATCAAGTTGAAAAAAGAACTTGAATCACTAGATAAGGCTGCTCTTGACGCTAGGAAAAAGATACAAGAGTCCATTGAAAAAGAAGTCGAATTACTTAACGATCTTCGTGATGAAGAGAAGAAAATCAAAGAGGAAATTCAAGAACGCGAGACTGTCTACAAGCGCCAAGAGGAACTTCTTAAAGGTCAGCTCGATCAAGTAAAGAAACAGATTGAGTCTACCAAGAATCTATATGATGAGCAAATTAAGGCACAAAAAGACAAGCTCGATCTGTTAGATGAGCAAATTGAACGTGAAGATCGCCTAATCCAACGAACGAAACTTCTTCAAGAACTTGAAAATGCTCGTAATGATAAACGCTTTGAGTATGTGAACGAGCATGGTGAAATTGAACTCACTTATGACAAAGGTAAAGTAGCCGAACTTGAGCAACAACTTGCTGATTTTGACAAAGAAACACAGCGCAATGATCAACGGAAGCAAATTGAAGATGAGATTAAACGCCTTGAGGAGTTAAGGGATAAGCAAATCACTGAGTTAGAATCCTCGATTGATGATATAGAGTCTAACCTAGACAAACTTAAAGAAACTCATGATAAAGAAATCGCCCAACTTAACTTCTATCTAAACCAGAATAAGGCTCTTCAGGATAAACTCTTAAGCAATATCAATAAACATATCTCTGATCTTGAAACATCTTTCAATAAAGAAATCCAGTATCAGAACTCACGTATTGAGAAACTTAAGGCAATTCATCAGGCTGAAATTCAGGCATATGAAGCTTTTATTGCTGGTCTTGAATCTCAACTTGATAGACTCAATGATGACATTGGAGCCAAGATTGATGATCTGGCGAAGCGCCTTGATGAAAACATTGATAGCTTTGCTGAAAGTGCTTGGGACTTGGGGTTATTAGCTAAAGACATTAAAAAGATTGCCGAGCAAGTTTCAAGCATCAATATCTCTTCCCCATCAAAAGGCTCTGGCAGGCTGAGAGAGAAGCATGTAGGTGGCATTGTTGGAGATAAAGCACCAAACAAAGCTACACAGTTAGCAAACAAGATATTTAATGCTAAGCCCAATGAAACAGTTATCAAGTCATTAATAGGAGAATTGCAAATCCCGCCCAAGAATATTGCGCAAAACTTTATCCCTGCAATGCAGAATTTTGCTAATCAAGTATCAAGTATGGTTAGTGGTAGAAATACAACGCCTGCTGTTGTGAGTCAGGATACGCATTATAACTTTGGTGATGTAACAGTCAAAGCAGACAATCCAATGCAGCTATTCAGAGGCTTAGACAATATCATTAATGCAAGGAAAAAATAAACCAGAGATTGATTTCTCTGGTTTATTTGGAGGTGAACACAATACTTCAAAAACCCTATAATCTTATTCCTACTGGTGGTGTAGCCGTTGATGCGAAAGAAAATATTGTTATTTCTTGGTCTGTTTCAGGTGATATTCAAACCGCATTTGAAATTAAAATATACGACAATACAAATAACACCCTATCTTGGTCACTCCCTAAAACATCAAGCTACTCTTTAAAATATAGCCTCCCCTCTTCTACGCTTACAAATGGAAAAGAGTATAAATGGCAAGTCATTATTTATAACGAGGCTAATAAATCAATTGCAAGTGACTTCCACGTTTTTCAGACATCATCTAGACCAACAATAACGGTTAATCAAATACCTACAGTTGCAGCCCCTTCATATATGTTTACAGCAAATTATTCGCAAAAGGAAGGAATTCTAATCCGATCATGGAAAGCATTGCTGTATGATGAAG
>NZ_JBITPN010000067.1:0-24274 GCF_050467985.1 Brevibacillus sp. NRS-1366
TACTTGACAGGGGGCACTTCAGAGACACTAGAGGGCTTTTGATATGCAATCTATTATTCTATTTCAAGGCTCGCTGCAGGAACGCTCTTGTCCGGTCAAATTGTGCATTCGTGAACATTTGCTCAGGGGTTCCAGACTCAACAAATTCGCCATTGTCCATAAACATGATCTGGTTTGCCACTTCCCTGGCAAAGCCCATCTCATGGGTCACAACTAACATGGTCATATGCTCGTTTGCTAGCTGCTTGATGACCTGAAGTACCTCACCGGTCAGCTCTGGGTCAAGAGCGGAGGTGGGTTCATCGAACAGCAGGATGTCTGGATTCATCATGAGCGCCCTGGCAATCGCTACACGCTGCTTTTGACCGCCAGAGAGCTTTGCAGGGTATGCATCTGCCTTGTCAGCGAGCCCTACCTTCTCCAGTAATTCTTTACTTCTGCGACGAATCACTTCGGATGACTCGCCTTTGACCACGCGAGGCGCAATCTCCAGATTTTCTTGCACATTCAAATGGGGAAACAGATTGAAATGCTGAAAGACCATCCCCATTTTTGCAGTAATCTGCTTGATCTTTTGACTGTCGCCATAGACGCCATCCTTGACCAGGTAATCATCCTGAATACGAATGCTGCCGCTATTCACCTGTTCTAAATGGACAAGGCTTCTGAGCATCGTGCTTTTACCCGATCCAGAAGGACCGATTACTGCGACCACATCGTTTTTCTTTATCTCAAACGAGACATCTCTTAGGACTTCCAGATTGCCAAACGATTTTTTTAATTTGGATACTTGAATGATCGCCATTTCTCGCCAGTCCTTTATTCGAATTTGAACCTTTTTTCCAGCCACTTAAAAAACAGAGTCAATAACAGAGTCATGATTAAATAAATCACGCCTGCAATAAAAAAAGGAACAATAGTAAAGTCACGATTCACTGCCGTCTGTGCAAAATGAAGCAGCTCGGGAACAGCAACTGCATAAAGCAATGCCGTATCCTTTACCAGGGTGATCGATTCATTCGCGACAGCAGGCAGTGCAACACGAAACATTTGCGGCAGGATAATCTTGGTCGTTGTCTGCCATTTGCTAAAGCCAAGCACCTGCGCCGCTTCATATTGGCCTTTGTCGATCGCGAGGAGTCCCCCTCTGAAAATCTCCGCAAAGTAAGCGGCATAGTTCAGAACAAAGCCTACACAGGCAGCGACAAAACGGTCCATCACCAAATATTCACCCACGAAAGGCAAAAGCGGCAGACCAAAACAGATGAACAACAACTGCAACAAGAGAGGCGTTCCTCTCATTACATAAATGTACGTATTCGCAAACCAGGCAAGCCCTTTGGTGCTGCTATTCGCCATCATGGTAATCATAAAGCCCAATGGGATGGAAACCAGAATTGCGATGAGGAACAAAAGCACCGTCATCTGCGCCCCTTCTAGCATGGGCTTGGTAATCGTGATGATATAATCTAAACTCATATGCGTATGCTCCTATTTTCGGATAACTTGGTTTTTGTCCACCACTGACGATGGCGCAGGCGATGCCCTGGCTGATTGCGCATGGATAAAAGCGTGGCTTCGCCGTCACTTCGGCGAAGCCATCGTTGTTTCTATTTCAATACGCGATCCTCGCCAAACCATTTCTCCGATATTTTTGCGGCAGTTCCATCTTGATTTATGGTATCCAACGCTTTTTGCAATTCATTTAATAACGCTTCGTTTCCTTTTTTGACACCAATTCCATATTCCTCTGGTGCAAGTGACTCATCCAAAAACTTGAAGGTGCCTTGATCTTTGGACATATAGTAATCGGCTACCACCTGGTCAATGACGACAGCGTCGATGCGTCCGATTTTCAAATCACTGAGGGCTAGGACGTTATCGGGAAACTCAGTAATGGTTTTGACCTGGTTTTTGATCTCGTTGGCATCCAGTGCGTCGGCTGCAGAAGAAAGCTTTTGCAGACCGACAACTTTGCCCGCCAAATCAGCCATTTTGCTCATGTCGGACTTGGCTAATGTCACAACGACTTGCGCATTTTTCAAATAAGGCTTGGTGAACAAAACCTTTTCTTTACGCTCGTCTGTAATTGTATATCCATTCCAGATCAGGTCGATACGACCGCTGTTCAGTTCAGATTCTTTGGAGCTCCAGTCGATTGGTTGAAAGACTATTTCTTTCCCCATTTTTTCGCCAGCAGCCCGTGCATAATCAATATCGAAGCCAACCAGCTCGTTTTTCTCATCACGAAAACCCATTGGCGCGAACTTATCGTCGATGCCCACAACGAGTTTGTTGCCAGAAGCACCCGTATTCGAGCTGGAACACCCTACAACCAACGAAAGCATAGCTCCCATGAGCAAAGACATCAGTGCAAATTTTTTCATTTTAATCCCCCTAGATCATTATTCTATCTTTTTAGTCTGATAAAGTGGTAATACGTTAACAAGTTATCATGATAGCACATCATGAGAAAAGAGTCGATAATCTCCTAAAAAAAGTGACTCTGCAATAAATTCCAAACAGTTGGTGGGGAAAAGGACTCGTTTGACTGGGGCTGTAGTGGAGGAGAGGAAAACGGAGAAAACGCTCCAGGTTCTTGGGCCCCTTTTCTGGGTCATCCCTGTCGGCTCCATTCCAAAAACGAAACCGCGTCCAAAGTAGAGGATTCTAGAAGGCTTCTCAGAGGTGGACGCTTACGAGCGTGTTTCGTTTTTTCCATTCCGCCTTGGTAGGGGTCCCAAAGACCTTTCGCTTATTTCTCCGTTTTCCTCTCACTAGCTGTGAGTTTTTGAAGATTTCTTTTTTGGGTAAATAATAGCGTTTTGAAAGCTTATCCTGGGATGTGCTCTTTTAGAACGAAAAAAACGTAGGAATGAACTCCCACGTTTTCTACATCAAGGTTTTAGCACATACATGTTTTTCTCTTTTGGCCGATTTTGCCTCGTTCTTCTATTTTTCGGATGTAATCCGTCGCCAACGGGACTTTGCAGGCGGTTTGGCCGACATCGACGTGGACTTTGCCGATCGCGTTTGCGACTTCGAGGGCCTCGGCGTGTAGAGCTGGGACGTATGCGCCTATGGAGATCACAAATTGATTCATCACATAACGCACACGGTTTCTTTCCTCATGAATCGTTTCTTTTACGCGCTGGAGCAGGCGCTTGATTTCGTCTAGATCAAGCTTTTCATCAGCGGTAATAGATACATAATTGGAATAGGTATTCCAGCCACACACAGCGATCATCTCTTCTTTTGCTTCCAGCCATTCTCTCGCCAGCTCCATGGCAAAATCGCTTTCCGCCGCTACGTTTGCTACCGTGTACTCGGCAAGCGCGTACCAGTATGCTTGCTGAGCCCAACTGCGCAACCGCTCTTTTGACATGCTTTTGGGGTCGACAGCGAGGCCGGCCAAATACATAGCGTCATGGTTACCCGTGTCATATAATGCGAGCGCGAGACTTTGATCACGCTTCACTTCTTTCACCAGCTTTTTCATATCGCCGATTTTTACTCCAAAAAAAGGTTCCTTGGCTCCGTGACGAAGAAAAGTCTTTTTCGTTTGCTCCGTCCCCATCGCTTCGAGCTTTTGCATGACTTCCTCTACTGTCATTTCGTCACCTTCCTGCTCTCACTCTATCTTCCTATCTTAAGCATATAGAGGAATGTTTCCACCTTATTCCCGCTTACAGGAAATATCGTAAAATCATAATGGAAATCATCCCTGCTACCACGGTGCCGAGCAAGCTTCTGGTCATGATGGCAACAAGGAAGGTAGGAATGGCTGCCATCAGTTCCAGATTGGTAAAAAGAGGGGCAAGCTGTCCATCATGCAAGAGCAGCTCTTGTCCAACCAATGCAGCCATCACAGAAATAGGAACATAGTTAAGCCAGCGGATTCCCCAATCGGGCAGTTCCATTCGACTGAGTACCATGAGCGGCAATACCCGAGGCAGGAATGTCACCAGGGCAGACCCTAAAATGATCAAAAAGATGTCCCATCTCACTTCCATTTATCAATCACCATCCCAATCGTAGAAGCGACTACTGTAGCTACAATGACACCCAAATTGCCAGGATACACAATCGTCACACCGACAGCAATAATGACTGCACAGATCGCTACCACAACATCCAGCTTGATTCTTTTACGACTGACGATCGCCAGTACCAATAGCCCAATAAACATCGCTGGCAAAGCAAAGTCCAGACCGAACCGTTCCGGGTTTGCAATCCATTGCCCGAAGTAGGCACCTGCAATATTTGCGATAATCCAATTGAGATACGCCGTCAGATTTAAGCCATGCATCCATTTTTCGTGGATGTGTTTCTTTTTCGCAGCTTCATTAATGGCGACCCCAAACGTTTCATCCGTCAAAAGAGAGCCCACGAGCATATTTTTGAATACCGATAGATGACGAAAATACGGAGAAAGCGCGGCGCTAAGTAAAATATGACGCAAATTCACAAAGAAGATGGTGATCATAATCGCCGTAGCTGAACTCCCTGCAGCGATCATCCCGGCCGCAATGAACTGCGCGGAGCCTGCATACAAAAGAACACTGAGGAGCGTAATCTCCATGATGGAAAGTCCTGCCGTCTTTTCCAAAACACCCGCAGCAAATCCAATACTCAAATACCCGAGTAAGGTCGGAATACAGTCTTTTACGCCCTGGATAAAACTGCCTTCCTCATTGGAGGTCGAAAATGATTTCAACTGAAGCTCTTCCTGACTCACCCTGCTACCCCTCTTCTCCTCTTATACTCACTAGATGTTAGAAACATAACGACTATGAAAAACCGGAAGAAAATACGGCCCAATTAACTGAACCGTTTGCCTGTCACAACATGATAAAGATCAGGCTTCTTTCTCCAGAGTGCTTCTACCTTTTCTGGGCCAAGCACCTTGGTTACTTCTGCGAACATGATGTCATGGCGAATATATTCGATAGCTACCAGAACCAGAGCAGGGTCTTGCGTTTTTACTGCCCACGCCGCCATGTTCGGCCCGAAGTTTGCGATCAATACTTCTTCCTTGTCCCGAGCTACAATCGTCAAATGACCGCCCATCCGTTCCTCGGCTACTTCAGGAGACATATAGTCGTGATGGTATGTTATCCCCACTTGTGTCTCGACTTTTCCAAATAGAACGGAAAAGACAGGTATACCTTCTTTGACGCGTCGATCTATCCGTTCCTGGATAAACGCTACTTGCGGCTCCCAAATAGACAACCAAATTTCCTCTTTCGCCTGATCGATCATCTCCGTTATTTCCATTAATACATGCTCATCACTGCTGATGCGCCGAATGACATCTACCTCTTGTTCACTTTCCAGCGCGGAGAGCTTTCTTTCCAAATAATCAAACGACTGTTCGAAATTGTTTCGCAGTCTTCCGATCAAGTCTTTCGCTGGCAAAGGCGCATAGGTCACGGGCTCCGTAGGTACCGTATGAACTGCCCCTTTATCGAGCAGCTTCCCGATTACTTCGTAGATCATCGAGCGTGGGACACCGGAGCGTTTGCTGATTTCATAGCCAGTGATTGGGGAGTTCTTCAGGAGACTGATGTACGCTTTGCATTCGTACTGGGAAAAGCCCAGCTTTTGCAGTTCTTTATAAATATCTTCCATACGGACCTCTTAGTGGTTATTGTTATACCCACTATAAATTCAGGGGGGATGATTTGTCAATCAAGCTGTAGGCGGGGAGGGAAAAAGAAAAATACACAATGTGAGCCTCGGATTCTAGTTCTAGAGGCTCTGTTCTAATGGATAAGAAGGGCTTGGTCGATTACTCAGATTTATGAAGAGTTGGTCAAGATTACCTACCAAAACTTGACAAGACTCTATATTTTGGATACTATTTTTCATATTTCGACATTCGTTTACAATTTTCTTCATCGAAATGAAAAGGGCAAATCCATCGAAAGGTGGGGACGCAAAACCACGGGTCTACAGTCTTTGACCATGATCGCCGGGTTACCATACATCATAGTGCCTAATTTTAGATGTTGGTGAGATCGGGTGGTTGTTCCATTTTGTGGAATAACTTTTTTTATTTCCCTTAGTTAAAAGTGGAAAGGAGAATGCTATGCTTTCTTCGGCAGCTTCCAATTTACCCCGTTTATTTTAACAGAGTAGCAAAGATGCGAGAGGTTTCAAATATAAAGTCATCCGTTTCTGCAGCTTCAACTTCAGCAGAAATGAGAACGGCTATCAATATTGGAGTGGAAACAGATGTATAAACAAGTTGATTCAGCAGAGTCTTTAGCATTATTTCATCAGATCAAAAAAACGGTCTGGGATTCCATGGGATTCGACATGGAATATGCAAAAGATGGTTCAGATTTGTACCTTTTGAAGGCGGACGATGGAGAATTTGGTGGGACGTATGAGTTCACGCCTCATTCGAAATCGAATCCGTTTATTCGTTCGTTGTTCCAGGATGTCTTGAAGAAAGAGATGAAAGTGATGGAGTTAGATAGTCTCGCTGTTCTTCCAAAATATCGCGGACAACTCGGGCACAGAGGTATTTCTCTGATGATTGATTATGCAGAAAAGCATGGCTACACACATGCTGTCGGTATTGCTGACCCGACCTTTTTCCAAAAAATCAACAACCGATATCACATCAAGGCAACTCAAGTCAAAGATATGATCTTTTATAAAGGGGCAGACGCCATCCCCACGCTATTCCATCTAGAAGAAGTCTATCTAAATAAAGAACATCCTAACTATTCATGGTACACACCGTTGTTTTCACAAATAAAAGTCGAGGTAGTGGGTTGATATGGATCTATTAAGAAGACGAAATAATTGGGTTGTTACCGTATTTGCGAGCATTATTACAGTCGTACAAATGATAAACCTCATTGTGGGTGTTCCGCTTCCCTTTGTACTGACCGTTCTCGGTATTTTGTACGGCGTTTTGGCGCCTTTCACTTACATCTCTAATCGCCCGAGTCTAAAGGACAAAATGGCGACCTTTATGAAGTTTTTCAACTTTGCCGTAATTGGCATCTTCATGTTCGTGGTGTTACAACTCGATCCCTACATGACCAATGTTATGACAGTGATGTTCTTCGTTGCTGTGATGGGGATATACCAGGACAAGCTGATTAATATTATGACGATTGTAGCAACTCTGGGAATCGTGTCCTACTATTTCTTTACACAGGGCGAAGCGATATTTCATTCTACTTCTCCCGTTGATTTGCTATACTACCTCCTTACCTTCTGCTTTGTTTCCGTTACCAGTATGATGCATGCCGTTTTCAACAACAAACTGCAGGAAGAAAGCGAACAGAAAAAGCAGGAGGCCATCGAATCGAAGGAATCGCTGCAACGCGTGCTTGACCAGATCAATCATTCTCTGCAATCTGTCCAAGAGTACCAAGAGAATTTGAACAGGCTCACAGATGGAGTGAATATCCGCGCGGTTGAGAGCGTTACTTCCCTCCAAGAGATACTTCAATCGTTTGTTGTACAAACAGACAACACGAATGAATTGCGTGATGAAATGAATTCTACAAACGTTCGCGTAGAAGACATGACGCGGTCGGTAACCGCCATGCACGAGTATGTGGAATCTACGAAAGAAGCGACACATGAAAGCGGAAAACGCATCGAGAATATTGGCAGTGATTTCGAACGGTTCATTACAGACATCCAAGGCACAAACAGCCTGATTCAAGAGCTGTATCAGGAAACAGCGTCGATTGAAAAAATCATTCAAACGATTTCCGATATTTCGGCGCAGACGAATCTTCTGGCACTCAATGCAACCATTGAAGCGTCCAGGGCTGGAGAGCATGGGCGAGGATTCGCAGTCGTGGCTGATGAAGTACGCAAGCTCGCTGAATCATCCAAAATGTCCTCTGAATCTATCGCTACTCTCTTGATGAACATTCGCGCAAAAATGAAACGCGTCTCCGACATGATCTCCGAATCCCAAGTTTCCTTTGAGAAAAACAGTGAGGGAATCCACGAGGTTCAAGAGATGTTCACCAATGTCGACAGCTATATGAAAGACTTTGCTGACAAGACTAAAAACTTGCAGGAGTTCATCGTCAACGTGCACAGTATGATCCAGGAAGTAAGCGCGAAGGTCGAAATCAATGCGGATATTACAGACAAGAACAAAGAAGGACTGGAAGAAGTCCTGGTGCTGGTTTCCGAGCAGAAGGAAGAGGTCGTCAAGGTCTCTGGCGGATTCGAAAAAATCGAGCATCAGCTTAGAAGTCTGCATTAAGTAAATAACGACGAACCGCCTCTCGATAGGGGCGGTTTTCTTTTAGATGTTTCCCTAGAGGATTCAAACTTTTCATCGTAAAAACGCTGAACATATTCTAAGTCCTTCCTCGAACAAAAAGCCCCTTTCGCCAAGGAGCGGCTACCCATCGGGTTCTCCACTCTTTTGCGTAAAGGGGCACTTCTCACTGCTTGCTTTCTCGCTACTTGCCTGCAAATGGATTTAACTAGCCCTACACCTGTACTTCCTTTTTCCCAAAAAACGTGCGCAACGCCTTGTAAACCTCGCCCTTTTCCCGGATCACGCAATGAATGAACTTTGGCTCCTTGATGTGCCGATACGCGGACATCAGAGTGGAATGGCGGTTATACTGATTGACCTCTTTATGATAAATACAAATACCTTATTATTATCATTATCTTAGCCATAATACCTGACTCTTCAGGCATTCTAAACACATAGGTGATTTATGATCATTATTCACTAACTCGAATTATATTTAAGAAATCGAACTCATCTCTATTGAGGAATTTAGTATTAAAACTAATATGACAGATTTATTAAACCTGTTTGATTAAAATAGTTACAAAATGTTTACAAAAATTAATTTTATATATCAATAAGGTAAAAAATGGTATACAATACAAATTGTAGATCAATAACCTTTTTTGGGAGGATTGGAAAAATGAAAAAGTTTGTTGGGCACGTATCAAAAATTTTACTCACCGCAGCACTTCTCTTTACAGGGCAAAGTTCATTAGCTGAAGCAAAAAGCAATGATAAGCCAACAAATTGTAGTAAATCATTTGATATTCGCACTTTAAAGCACACAGAAACGACAGATAAGAATGGAAATAGAATCATAAAAATTCAAGAACCAGAAAAATTCATTAATGAGATGGGTTACAAAAAACCTCACCCAGATGCTGTCCCTCTTGAAGTTACTATAGTAGAACCAGCTGAATCCCAAACATTTGAAAAAAATAATACTTTAGCAGGAAGCCGAGACCCATATGTGCAAGTTACTAGAGTTTACGATACATGCGGCAGTGAAAAAATAGCGAGCACAAGTAAAAGAGGCAATGGAACACCACTAGAATTAATCGTTCAACAACTAGAATCAGCCTCGTATAACTCTTCTGTAAATATTGATACTTCAATAATTAGTGCTGGTGTAGGTTATAACGTTACACAACAATATTCTGTTTCATCTAAAGAAATTTATAATACAGCTAATGATGGTAAAATGTATATCATTGATGCTTATGCAAAAAACAAATCACAAGACTTTGATGTTTATGAATGGAGTTCGATCTTCTATACACATAGAAAAACAGGAACAGGTAGTGCCCACAAACCCATTGGTGCATGCTTTGCTGCTTGGTACTACTAGTTCTATACGGGTCCTCAGTTCTTTCAAAAACTGAGGGCTTTTTCCTTATTTTTAACAAGATAACCAAGAAAGACTAATAACGAATGGTGTAATCAGATATAATGGATAAGAAAAACAAACTAACCACAAAGGATGATTTGCTTTGTCAAAACGGGCAGTAGGAGTTTCTTTTTGTACCTTGGCTGCTTTACTTTATATTTCACGTTACTATTATACAGCTATATTTTTTCAAGGAATTTCGAGAAATGATGGCTTTTATGAACGATGGCTAGATTTCCTTGGTACAGGCCCTACGTTTTGGGCTACCACATGTATAATAGTTGGGATATTTTATTTAATATGGGCAGAATTCGAAGAAAAGATTAACAATTTTGCAACTAGTATCGTAAATAAAATAAAGAAATTATTCTCAGATTGTTAAGGAAGTATTATTGAGAATGAACTTCCCTTAGCAAATGAGCAGAAAACCCCTATCAAAAAATTGGTCAAGACCCCAAATCATGGACAGCTAAGAAAAGCCCTCCCCAACAAGCTAGCCCCGGTACTGTGAGAGAGTTAAGAGAATGACTCTAAACTGTTAATTTAGAGGGGATTTTTTCATGAAAAGAATACAACACACCCACAGCTGACTCGAAATATAAAGCAGCCCAGATGTATCTTGAATATGGTTTAGGGTATAAACGTGTCGCTAGGGAGTTGAATATTCCAGAGGCCTCAATAAGTCGCTAGGATAAATACTATGAAAATGAAGGCATGGTTGGGCTAGAAGAGAAGCATGGGAAATGTGCACACCCAGCATCAAAAGCCCCTTTCGCCAAGGAGCGGCTACCCATCGGGCTCTCCACTCTTTTGCGTAAAGGGGCACTTCTCACTGCTTGCTTTCTCGATACTTGCCTGCAAATGGATTTAACTAGCCCTACACCTGTACTTCCTTCTTCCCAAAAAACGTTCGCAGCGCCTTGTAAACCTCTCCCTTTTCCCGAATGACGCAATGCATGAACTTGGGTTCCTTGATGTGCCGGTAGGCGGACATCAGCGTCGAGTGCCTGTTATACTGATTGACCTCCCCATAGCCGAACATATTGCACCGATCCATGAGTTCCTTTACGAGCTTGACGCAGCGCTCATTGTCAGAAGTGAGGTTGTCGCCATCTGAAAAGTGGAACGGATAAATATTGTACTGGGCGGTCGGGTAACGGCTGTCGATAATCTCCAGCGCTTTTTTGTAGGCAGAGGAGCAGATGGTTCCACCGCTCTCTCCCTTGGAGAAAAACGTATCCTCCGTCACTTCCTTCGCGTCCGTATGGTGTGCGATAAAGACGATTTCTACTTTTTCGTACTTGGTCCGCAAAAAGCGAACCATCCAGAAAAAGAAGCTGCGGGCAATGTATTTCTCAAACACGCCCATCGAACCTGAGGTATCCATCATCGCGATGATGACGGCATTGGAATGGGGCTTGATGATTTCTTCCCACGTCTTAAAACGCAGGTCCTCTTCTGTGATGCCAAGCTCCAGATCAGTGTACCCAGCCAACCCATTGCGACGTATGGCGGCGATTAGCGTCCGTTTCTTGTCTATGTTGCCCATCAAGCCTTTTTTTCGCACATCGTTGAAACGAGTTTCTTCAATAACGATCTGATCTTCGTCTTTTCGTTGCAAATTAGGCAGCTCCAGCTCGGCGAACAGCATTTCCTGCAGTTCCTCCACACTGATTTCCGCCTCGTAGTAATCCACACCCGGCTGATCACCGGCACCTTGACCTTTTCCCGGTCCTTGGGCCTGATCGCCATCCTTGGCTACTACGTCCCCTACTTTGCTGTTTCCTTTTCCCTGACCGCCGTGCTTCCCCTTTTGGAAGTTAAAACGCAATCGGTACTCATCCAGGGAGCGAATAGGGATCTTGATTACTTCCCGACCGTTCGACATGATGATATTTTCTTCGCTGACTAGATCGGGCAGATTTTTCTTGATCGCTTCTTTCACTTTTTCCTGGTGTCGATTTTGGTCCTGGTACCCTTTGCGGTGCAGCGACCAGTCTTCCCGGGAGACAATGAACGATGAAGTATCTTCCATGCCGTCTCCTCCTAGTAACTGGCGCAATCTGCGCCGAATATGACGTGCTGGATAAACCGTTGCCTCTTCTTTGGCCGAGTGATGGTTAACGGTTCAACAGACTGCCTACATAACGGAGTAGTTCATTGGCGCACATCGGGCAATACTGGTGGTCTTCTATGAGTCTCTTCGTTACCTCGTTAATCTTTTTCAGTTGATGCTCATCTGGTGTTTTGTTGGAAGTAGTAATTTTGACTACGTCCTTCAAATCCGTAAACAGTTTT
Source organism: Brevibacillus sp. NRS-1366 (assembly GCF_050467985.1). Classification (NCBI taxonomy): domain Bacteria; kingdom Bacillati; phylum Bacillota; class Bacilli; order Caryophanales; family Paenibacillaceae; genus Brevibacillus; species Brevibacillus sp. NRS-1366. The sequence goes on from NZ_JBITPN010000067.1 coordinate 11,982, forward strand.
TTCTCAATGGCTTCCCGCAGACGGTCATGCGTACTGTAGTCAAAACGCTTGCCTTTACGTGCGTAAGCCGAAATCCGAATGAGTATTTCTTCGCGGAAGGCCCGCTTGGCATTTTCCGAGATGCCGATCTGTTCCTCGATGGAACGCATCAGGCGCTCATCTGGATCCATTTCCTCCCCTGTAACAGGGTCACGCAGCTTATTCATATTGCAATACGCTTCGACGTTGTCGAGGTAGTTATCCATGAGCGTCTTCGCCGATTCTTCGTAGCTGTAAACAAATGCTTTTTGGACTTCTTTTTTGGCTAGCTCATCGTATTCCTTGCGGGCATTGGAAATGAAATTCATGTACCGCTCCCGCTGTTCTTTGGTGATGGATGGATGCTGGTCAAAGCCCTCTTTAAGCGCGCGCAGAATATCCAAGGCATTGATGCACTCCGTATCGCGACGAATCAGTGCACTGGAAATGCGGTTGATGACATAACGTGGGTCAATCCCTGCCATCCCCTCATCAGCGTGCTCGTTTCTCAACTCTTCCAGATCGGCTCCCTTGAAGCCTTCCACCGATTCTCCATCATACAGACGCATTTTTTTCAGGAGATCGGCACCCTGCTTCTTGGAATCCTTTAAGCGGGTGAGAATCGAGAAAATCGCTGCTGATCGAAGCGCGTGCGGCGCGATGTGCACATGACCCAGATCAGATTGCTTGATCAGCTTGGAGTAGATTTTTTCTTCATCACTGACACGCAAGTTGTACGGCATCGGCATGACGATAATCCGCGACTGCAGGGCTTCATTTTTCTTATTGGCAATGAAAGCCTTGTACTCGGATTCGTTTGTGTGCGCTACGATCAGCTCATCGGCTGAAATGAGTGCGAAACGACCAGCCTTGAAGTTTCCTTCCTGTGTCAAAGACAGCAGATGCCAGAGGAATTTCTCGTCGCATTTGAGCATCTCCTGGAATTCCATCAGCCCGCGGTTTGCTTTGTTCAATTCGCCGTCAAAGCGATAGGCGCGCGGGTCAGACTCGGAACCGTACTTGGTGATCGTCGAAAAGTCGATGCTTCCCGTCAAATCGGCAATATCTTGAGATTTTGGATCAGACGGGCTAAAGGTACCAATCCCCACACGATTTGCTTCTGAGAAAAGAATCCGGCATACAGGAAAATCCTCAATGCATCCACCGTACTCGTTTTCCAATCGCATACGGTTATATGGTGTCAATTCCCCTTCGATCTTGATTCCCAGCTCTTCTTCTACTTCAGCGCGCAGCTCATGCGGAATCAGGTGAAGCGGCTCCTCTTGCATCGGACAACCTTCCAGTGCGTAGATCGCCCCTTCCTCGTTTCGGGAATACTCCTCCAGCCCACGCTTGAGCATGGTGACCAAGGTAGACTTTCCTCCACTGACCGGTCCCATCAAGAGCAAGATCCTTTTGCGTACATCTAGTCGTCGTGCAGCCGAGTGGAAATATTCCTCGACCAGTCGCTCTACCGAACGGTCCAGACCGAAAATTTCCCTGCTAAAAAATTGATACGAGCGGGTGCCATCTTCGTTCTCCTCTACACCAGCGCTCTTAATCATGTTGTAGACGCGTGAATGAGCCGTCTGTGCAATTTGCGGATTTTTGCGAACCAGTTGCAAATATTCAGCGAACGTGCCTCTCCACATCAGGTTTTCTTCTCGGGCCCGGTGCTCAGCGATCCGTTTTAAAATGTCCATATTCGACACTCCTCCCTCATAAGCCCCTCTCTCTTCCCCAACGACAATGTACTCTCATGTATATGTCTGCCTGCGGTCACGCATTCGCGTGGAACCCGTTTTCTTCGGTTGCCAACAGGCTCGTAAAGCCTTTACATATCTGTATGCGAGACATCAGCACAAGTTTCGGCAATCTTGCCACAAAAATGATACTGGAAGAGCCATTTCCTCTTCAGATGTTCGATGAATTACAGGAATGTAAGGTTTTTTATTTGTTCCGTAAGGTAAATCGATGGTTTGAAAACATCATTTTTATATACACTAAGTACAAGATCAACAAATTCGGATGTCATACTAATTGACGAGAAAATCATTGGAGGAAATCATATCATGAACATACAAATGGATCGCATTCAACTGAAAAAAGGACTCTATCTTACCGGAATCGCTTCCTCCATCATCGTGTCTGTATTTACGTACCAATGGGTAACAGGCATGCAGCTCGATACTGGAGAAATCCTCAGTGTTCCCATCGCCCTCGGTGCTTTTTTGAGCCTCTTCAATAAATACCGGAAATTGTCATTGACTTGATACAAGAAAGTTGATGGAACAGCCTTTAATCCGTTTGCAAAGTGGGCAGGCTACGCTATAATGGGAGTAGTTTGTTTACGAAAGGAGCTGTCCAACATGGGTGCGTTTATCGTAGCGTTGGTCTTCGCAGCTTTTCTGTTCTTCATTCTTACAGCCGGTTACAATGAGGACAAAACTTGGAATCTGTAAGGACAAGCTAGAGTTGAGTCGCTTCCTAAATAGCACTTCTCCTAGCAAAAAAAGCAGGCTGCCTATGAAGTGGCAACCTGCTTTTTTGTTTTGCCGTTATGGTCTACACATCTTGCTTTTTACCCGCTTGTTTCTTTTCTTGTTTCTTTTCTTGTTTCTTTTCTTGTTTCTTTTCTTGTTTCTTTTCTTGTTTCTCAGCCTGTTTTTCAGCTTTCTTCTCGGCCTTCATGGCAGTCTTCTTAAGCTGAATTTCTTCCTTTACTTGCTTGGCGGTTTTCCCTATCGGATCAACGCCCCACTTGACTGCTCTCTCCTCGTTCTTCGCTGCCTGCGTCGCTTTTTTTGCTGCCTTCTCTTCTTTTTTAACGGCTTTATCTGCTGCTTTTTCCGCTTTCGCCTCTGTAAGAGCCGCCTTTACTTCCTTTTTGGTTTTGCCTGTGGTCTCAATTCCCCACTTGGCTGCTTTCTCACTGCGTTTTGCGTCGGCGTGTTCACGCTGCTCTGCTTTTGCTTCATGAATAGCAGATTTGAGTTGTTCAGCCGTTTTTCCGCTTTGGTCAATTCCGAGCTTGGCTGCCTTTGTCTGCCATTTTTCTAGTTGGTGCTGTGCCTTTTCCTCTTTTGTTTGTTTTACAGTCTCTTCTTTCATACCTTCTGCGCTAACCGCTGAGATCCCGCCGAACAATAAACCAATGACTAACAGAGATGAAACGATTTTTTTCACAGAGCTCTCCTCCTCTACAGGTCAAAACGTCATGCGTTACAAGACTAGCCTACCCAATTAGTTTGGGAAAAGTATGTGAATTGCTGCGAGAAAGTGACTTCATAAAGAAAAAAAGCAGGCTTATTCACCTGCAAAAACTCCGCTGCGTTCGGTAATGGCCTTGTGCAGTTCTTCTAAAGTACCGCGTTGGTCTACCTGGTACTGCGGCTCCCCACGGTCTTCCATCCAATTCGTGACGAGGAACGTCTTCATCCCCAGCTTCGATGCAACCATATCTTCCTGCATGTGATTGCCCACCATGATGCAATCGGTCGGCTCCACTCCAAGCTTTTGGCAAATTTCTGCGAAGTATCCGGGATTGGGCTTCGTGAAGTGCGATTCTTCGTAAACGGTAACGAGCTCAAAGTCAGTAGCGCTCATTCCAATCCAGGCCAAGCGATGATGGATCGCTTCGCGCGGAAAAACAGGATTGGTTGCCACTGCGATACGGAAACCTTGCTGTTTGGCGGCTTCCACGATCTGTTTCGCCCATGGCGAAGGATAGGTCAAATGCGACAGCGTCGGAAATACATCCCGATAAAAGGAATCAAACAACGGCCACACTTCCTCGCGATCCCATTCACTGTGCGCTGTAAAATACTCGATAAATACTTGCTCGTTGGTCTTGTCGGGCTCCTGGCTCATAATCATTGCCTTGGTCGCGTCCCAGATGAGCGACAGCAGCCTCTGTGTATCGTACTTGTCTCCAACATGGCGACCCACTTCTACTAAGTAGCTTTTCACAAAAGGGTCTGTCTGCATCTCCAAAAGCGTACCGTCCAGATCGAACAGGATGGTGTTCACGGTCATTACTATTCTCTCCCTTTTCAAGGAGGCGCCCCAAGCGTCTATCTCCTAACGGGCATCCCCTATGATCATGCTACTTTAGTGCTGGAAAACCCAACTGGCGCAACCCTTCAAACAAGACTATAGCTGCACAGTTGGACAAGTTGACGGAGCGCGTCGCCCCACTCATCGGGATGCGGATCGTTTGTTCTCGATACCTCTTTGTCAGCTCCTCCGGCAAGCCCGTCGTTTCCTTGCCCAAAATGATGTAGTCTCCATCGCGATAGGAGACTTCTGTATACAGCGTCTCCCCCCAGGTTTCTACAAAGTAAAACGTACCCGCATTTTCTCCCTGCGCCGCAGCAAAATGGTCGAAGCTCTCATGATGATGGACATTGACCGCGTGCCAGTAATCCAGACCAGCGCGTTTCAGGTAGCGATCGTCTGTAGAAAAGCCTAATGGATGAATCAAATGCAGATGGGCCCCCGTCGCAGCGCAAGAACGGGCAATATTTCCCGTGTTGGCTGGAATGAGCGGCTCATGCAAAACAATATGTAGCGGCATATCGTCAAATCTCCTTGTGTACCGAACTGAAAGAACCTGCTCAACTTTTTTGAACATCTGCTTGAACGAAAGATCACTTTTATTATACCTAAACGAACATATCCATGACCACCATTGTGCATGTAACAAAACAAGTACCTGCTGCATCTAATCAAAAACACCAAAGGAGTGCTGATCAATGCGTTTAACTCCCTTCTGCTGGTTTCGATTTGGCACACATGTACTCTGTCTATTGTTACTCGCTATAAGCGTACGATGGATGTGGCCAGATTTCGCCGCATTTCCCCACATGGAGAGATGGAGCATGATTCTTGGCTATCTATCATTTGTCCTGATCGGCCTTACTCTTCTCATCGGCCCTCTCAAATCATGGCTCCCCACACGCTGGATTGCAGCCTCTTTGTCTATTCGCCGAGATATTGGGATCTGGGCTGGTCTGACCGGTTTCTTGCACGTTCTGCTGGTGCTCGTCCTATTTCAGGGGGAACCCCGTCTGATGATCTTGCACGACACACCTGCAGCAAAGGCAGACGGCTGGCTCGGACTATTTTTTCTCGCTTCTGATGACGGACGCGGGTGGCCCTTGCCCAACTGGTCCTTTACTGGGGTAGCCAATTACATGGGGTTGGTTGCTTTTGGCATTCTTCTTTCACTCTGGCTCACTTCTTCACGCCGTACAGAAAAATGGCTGGGCGGCTCCAGCTGGAAGCGGCTCCACCTCGCCAATCCAGCTCTGTTCCTCTTCGTCCTCTTCCACAGCTTGATATACATCCAATCGATCAAAGGAGAGCCACACAGCTTTGCAGACATGCTCTGGCTGGCTGCAGCCGTCTTTTTGATTCGTGGGATAGGTTTTATCACCGTGATGCGAAAACGGCAACGGTGAACAACGAGGGCTCCTACATCCCTCGTATATGAAAAAACGCATAGCGCATATTGGGGGTGTAAGCTGTGGAATCTTCATACGCCCAGAAGCGCATGCTGCTATCTGTCGTATGGGCATTGACCAACGGCATATCATTGGCATCCTTGGCGACTACAATCGTATTGTGTTGAAAACGACCATCACCATCAAAGTCGTAACAAATAATATCGCCTGGAACCAGCTCAGCTGCTGAACTTTTCACGACAGCACGCATAGGAGCACCCCCTGATTTGAGCATGAGGTACAAACTATGGGCTACTGCCCAGCTGTAGCTCCATTCTCCCCCTTTTCCCGTGCGCATCCACCAGCCTTTGCCTTTCTCTTTGGAAAAGAGCATCGGAATACCCCCGGCGTGTAGACATTGGGAGATGAAATTCGTACAGTCGTCTGTAAAACGGGGGTACGCTGGATTCGTTGTATTCCAGTAGCGTTCTGCATAAGCCACAGCTCTTTCCGGATTATACCCTCCTGCACCATGCACTACCAAGAGCGGCTGTGTGATCGCATCCTCTACCGCCGAACCAGGCACAATCAGTTCTTCCTGCTCATGGTTGACGGCATCTTTGGAATCTCCATCCCATTCCCTAGTTCCGGAGATGGACCACTGGTCATTTCCTTTATGCAAACGGAGCTGTAGCAGGCGTTGACTTGCTTCCTCGTACCTATGCTGACCTTGTTCCAGCACGTACTGACGCCTTCCTTCCCAGGAAAACGTAATTTCTAGAGCGGAATCTGTCTCCATCCAGCACAACGGTACTACTCGTCCCGTTACAGAACGAAGTAGGGCTCCACGTTTTTCAGCCTGCCTATGCTCCCGATTCAACCGCTCCCATTCGCTGGTATTCACTTGCTTGCTTTCCATATAAAAAGGAAGCAGCCGATTATACTCCCCATCTATCCACGATTGATGTACAGCATCGAAATAGCGTTGGACAAATCCTCGCCAGCCCATTTTCTTTCCCTCCTGCCTGATTGGAGCTTGATCGATTATTCCCCGACCTTTCATCTATTGAAGAATATGTCAGAACCCACTCATTCAGAAGAAAAAGAAAAGCCATCCGGTCTAGCGGACGGCTGGATTGGGCGAAGCTTGTATCGAAACAGGAACATTCTCCAATGATAACAAAAATTCTTTGATTGATAGTCCGCCGCCATAGCCGACCAAGGCCCCATTGGAGCCGATGACGCGGTGGCACGGAATGACGACAGGAATCGGATTTCGATTATTTGCACCGCCAATGGCGCGAACAGCTTTGGATGCCCCAATAGCCAAGGCAATATCCTTGTAAGAACGGGTCTCTCCGTATGGAATATTCCCCAACTCACTCCATACCGTCTTTTGAAAAGGTGTTCCGTACAACATGGTTGGAATATCAAACGCTTTACGCTCGCCTGCAAAATACTCCATTAGCTGCGTTTTTGCGGTTTCGTTCATGGCATCATTACGCTCTGGGGATATTCCCAAAAACGTCTTTTTGCACCAGCGCAGGAGCGAGTCCAAGCCGTATTCTTCATCGGCAAACTCAATATAGCACAGGCCCTTTTCTGTAGAGGCTAACAGCAGTGGACCAATTGGTGACTCCATCGTAGTATACCCCAATACTTTTGCCATCCGACTCTCCTCCCAACCCGTTTCCTTTTTACGTGCAAAACGATTTGCCTCGCCAGGCTTTTCATACGATGCTATCGGTTAGTTAATCTGTCCGATAATGAACCCCATTCCTTTTTCTACTTCAAGTAATACTTCTTGTGACTCTTCTTTCTCTCTTGCCAGCTCCAGTGCAGCTTTTGCTTCCTCGCCACCGATCTTTCCCAATGCCCAAGCAGCAGTACCGCGAATGACGGGCCGCGGATCGTTCGCTAAAAGGCGTATCAGATGGGGTACGGCAGACTTGTCCTTAAAATGGGCAAGCGCTAAAATAGCATTTCGCTGGATTGGCTTTTTCCCTCTCCAGGAAGACGACGAAAGCCCAAACTTTTGCTTAAACTCCTTGTTACTCATCTCTAGCAACGGAATCAATAAAGGCTTGGCCGTTTCTGGATCAGGCGAGAACTCAGTATGGTGGGTCATATTGATACGACGATTCTTGGGACAAACGGTTTGACAGGTATCACAGCCGTACAGCCTGTTCCCAATCTTCCCTCTGAATTCATCTGGAATGAAGTCTTTAACCTGAGTCAAATAAGCAACACAGCGTTGGGCATTCAATTGTCCGCCTTGCACCAGCGCTCCTGTCGGGCATGCATCAACACATATATTACAGTCACCACAGCCTTCCTCAATCGGTTGATCACTAGGTAGCGGCAAGGTTGTCACAAGCTCACCCAGATAGACCCAGGAACCAAATTCGGGTGTAATTACCGCACAGTTTTTGCCGACAAAGCCGATTCCCGCTCGCTCTGCTACAGCCCGATCAGATAGAGCCCCTGTATCAACCATTGACTCTACCGCAGCGCCAGGCTCCAGTTCCATGATGAATCGTGCCAGCTTGTCCAGCTTATCGCGTAGAACATGGTGGTAATCTGTTCCCCAAGCCGCACGGCATAATATCCCACGGTAAGCACCTGGCTCAGACTTGGGCGGATTCTCCAGCTTGGATGGATACGCCAGGGCAATGGAAATAAGCGAGCGAGCCCCCTCTAGAATCAAGCCAGGCTCCGTTCTCTTGTCCAGGTCCGGCTCCTCAAAGCCTGACTCGTACCCCTTTTCTCGATGCTCGACAAGCCGTTCTTTGAGGGTTTCAAAGGGATCGGCACTGGCGAAGCCTATTTTATCAATCCCTATTTCCGTGGCATAGTCAATGATGGACTGCTTCGTCTGTTCCCAGTACTGCTGATCATTCACAACTGTTTGATCGCTCCTGTCGCCAACTCGTCACAGCGATTGTTCCACTTGTTGTCGGCATGTCCTTTTACTTTTACATACTCTACCTGGTGAATCTCCATTAATCGAAGCAGTTCTTTCCACAAGTCTTGATTCTCTACTGGCTGTCCCTTGCTGTTCTTCCAGCCATTTTTTAGCCAACCCTTGTACCATCCCTGCTTGAAGCAGTTGACCAAATACGCGCTATCGCTGTACAAGGTAACCTTGCAAGCTTCCTTTAGGGTAGAAAGCGCTGAAATCGCCGCTTGCAGCTCCATTCTGTTGTTCGTTGTATTTGGTTCGGCACCGGACATTTCCTTGATATGTTGGCCATACATCAATACAGCCCCCCAACCACCTGGCCCAGGATTACCGGAACATGCTCCATCTGTATAAATCTCTACTTCACGTATCGTCATCTTCAAGGATTCCCTCCTCTGTTCTCTTCTATTGTATCGAAGCTTAGTCGCTTCCACAAAAATATTTTGTTATACTACCAAAAATAGGCTAAAAAATCACTGTTCAAAAAGGAGACTGTTTCGATCCACCAACTTTTTGAGCATCCGCTAAAAAGGAGTGACCTTGATGAAGGTACAGCTAGATCCATCTGTGTCCGAGCGTCTCCCCCGCTTTTCCCTCGGTATTCTGCACTACAGCGGTGCTTCCGTCAGCGATTCTCCCAAAATGCTGCAAGGCCGCATCAACTATTACGTAGAAAGCTTGCGATTGGAACATGAAGTATCGCGTCTTTCAGAAATCGAAGGCATTCGTGAATGGCGTAGTACCTTTAAACGGGCGGGTATTGATCCGTCGAGATACCGCCCATCCTCAGAAGCATTACTGCGCCGCCTGCTGCAGGGAAATCCTTTTTTCTGGATCAACAGCGCGGTTGACGTTAATAATTTCTTCTCCGTGCTGCACGCGCTTCCCTTTGGAATTTACGATCTAAATCATCTAGCTGGCGATGTTTTTTGTCGTATCGGCCATGTCGATGATCGCTACGAAGGTTTGAATGGGCGGGAAGTCCAAATGGAAGGAAAGCTGCTGCTTGCAGATGAAAAGGGCGCCTTTGGCAGCCCGATTGTCGACTCCAAACGTTCCTGCGTAACCGAACAAACTCGTGATCTCTTGCATGTAATCTTTTTCCACGAGCACGTATCTTCTCAAAAGAAGGATGAGATTATCGGGTCTGTTGGCCGCATGTTTACCGAAATCAACGGAGGAGAAGTGACCCATACCTCCATCGTTTCAACCTAAAAAACCTCTATCGCCGCCTGCTCACCGAGGTGCGAGTGCGTTTTAGAAAGTGAAAGACGGCCGCTTAAGCAGCGTGGCCGTCTTTCTTTATTTGGTCATCTTCACGTTTGCGGAAAATCACATGTTCCAACAACAAGCATACGAGTACACCGAGCAGCAAACCGTTACCAAACAAAAAGCTCGCTAGCGCAGGCAGGTGTTGCCAAGCTACTGCTGGGACGAACATTACACCGATCCCGATCAAAAGGGAGCCGCCCCCTACTGTAATCGTCCGCTCGTCCATCTTCACAGTCACATAATCCTTTAGTCCAAAACCAAGCAGTTGCGTATACGAGATAAACATGGCCGCATAAGCAACGGGTGTAGGCAATGCTGCCAAGAAATGAGCAACCGTCGGAAGCAAGCCGATGAGCATCATCCCGATCATCGCCAGCATAAACGGCAAACGGGATGCCATTCGCGTCGTTTGAATGACTGCCGCAGCCAAAGATAGGGGAATCATCCCGACAACGCCGCTAAACCCAGACAATAGATGAGAAACCCCCGTGAAGATACCCCCACGATTGTATTGCTGTTTGGTTGGAACCGTTTCAGTCGCTTTTCCCATCACGTTCGTACTGGTCACCAAATTGGTCAGCAGAACGAATCCGGTAAGCATGCTGGTCAGGACCACACCCCAATCCCAGCGTGGAGGTCCCCAAAAAAATAGAGATGGCCAGGAGATCAGATGCTCAGCCGGACGAACCGGTTCTGTCCAGCCAAAGATCGCGTACAACAGCCATCCGCCGACCATCCCAAACAAGACCGCAAAGCTGGAAAATCGTTTTGTCCGCATAATCAGGATGACTAGTGCAACAATTCCAATGGATACGATAGCTACTCCAGGCTGAACTTCTTTTGAATGCTGAAAGCCTATTCCCAGCATTCCCGTCAAAATATTACTGCATAAAGAAATCGCGAGCAGGATCATATACGTTCCGGATACCAACGGAGTGAACCATTTCTGGAGCTTTCCAATCCAGCCCATCATCCCGAAAATGAGGAATAATAAACCGGCCATCCCCATTCCGACTTGAAACGACTGACCAATCTCCCGTGGATGAAGGCCTGCACTTGATCCGAGTTGAGCCAAAATGATAAAAATTCCCCACCATAATCCCGCAGGTCCTTCCAGCATGGGATAACGATGGCCAATCCATACTTGCAGCAATGACGCGAGACCAATAAAAAACATGGTCTGCTGCATCAGGTTTCCGATCTCATCCGGTTGTAACCCGTATATATCCCCAATCATCAAGGGAACCGCTACACTACTTGAAACCGCGACGATCATCCACTGGAGGGCTGAAAGAACGGTCGTGCCTATCGGCGGCTTATCATGCAGCTTGTAAAACATACCAACCACCTCATCTTCTTCCTCACGCTATCCGCTACTGTCCTACGTATACACTATGCCCGAAATAACGTCTTTTTGCTACCGACATCCTAGAGTAAAGTGTTAATTTGACGAATCTAATCAGAAAAAACCCCGAGCATCAAGAGATCTTGACATTCAGGGTTAGCTCGTAAAATATGGTGCCGGTGAAGGGACTTGAACCCCCACGGTTTCCCTCACGATTTTGAGTCGCGCGCGTCTGCCATTCCGCCACACCGGCAAATTTGTTGGAGGAGGCACCCGGATTTGAACCGGGGATAAGGGTTTTGCAGACCCGTGCCTTACCCCTTGGCTATGCCTCCATGAAACGTATGAAACTAATGGAGCGGACGACGGGTCTCGAACCCGCGACCTTCGCCTTGGCAAGGCGACGCTCTACCAATTGAGCTACATCCGCATCTATATGGCTGGGGTACTAGGATTTGAACCTAGGAATGACGGAGTCAAAGTCCGTTGCCTTACCGCTTGGCTATACCCCAAAAAGTAATCCCCAACTATAAAATTCATGGGGCGATCGATGGGACTTGAACCCACGAGTGCCGGAGCCACAATCCGGTGCGTTAACCCCTTCGCCACGACCGCCATGTTTACTACTGTTGTTTTTGAAGAATGGCAGGGGCAGTAGGAATCGAACCCACACCAAAGGTTTTGGAGACCTTCGTTCTACCTTTAAACTATGCCCCTATAAAAGTGGCTCGGGACGGAATCGAACCGCCGACACGAGGATTTTCAGTCCTCTGCTCTACCGACTGAGCTACCGAGCCATATGTATGTTAATCGCCATTTTTATAGATAAGAAATGGCGGAGCTGACGGGACTCGAACCCGCGACCTCCGGTGTGACAGACCGGCGTGAACTCCAACTTCACCACAGCTCCATATTTGGTTGCACCCAGGGGGCACTCCCATCTCACTTGAGCAAGAAGAACATTCGACGTCGTTCAAGTGAAAAATTTGGTTGCGGGAGCAGGATTTGAACCTGCGACCTTCGGGTTATGAGCCCGACGAGCTACCGAGCTGCTCCATCCCGCGACAATAAATAATAAATAAGTGGTGGAGGCTGACGGGATCGAACCGCCGACCCTCTGCTTGTAAGGCAGATGCTCTCCCAGCTGAGCTAAGCCTCCAAATCACCCCAAAAGGGGCCCCCGCAAAGTACTCGGTGTTGCTACAAAGCGCCACTTCACTTTGTGGGGAATTATGGTGACCCGTAGGGGATT
>NZ_JBITPN010000068.1:0-13675 GCF_050467985.1 Brevibacillus sp. NRS-1366
GTGCTATTAATAAGACTACGATTGAAGTGAAATTTACAGCAGCTGTTGATGCTGTCGAAGTATCTAACTTCACGCTTTCCAAAGGTACAATTGACACGGTTAAACTTTCCGATGACAAGAAAACTGCAACCGTTGGCGTTCAGGGCTTGAACTATGGTGAGAGCGTTACTGTAAAAGTAGCTGGAGTTAAAGCTGGTGACAAAGTAGTTCCTGAAAAATCAGAGACAATCAAAGTTCCATTGATCAACGAGATCTATGAACTGTCAATCAACTCTGATGATGCGGACAATGTAATCCTTGCTGATGGCGCGACCAAAACAATGTTGACTGCCACTCTTAAGGAAAAGAAAACTGGAAATGTAGCTGATGTAGATGGTGTTGTCAAGTTCTCTGCTACAAAGGGCGGTATTGCTCAAAGCGAAGTTACCCTTGAAAACGGTAAAGCATCTGTTCAATTGACATCTGCTGCATCTGATACAAGCATTGTATCTTTCATCACCGTAATCGTTGTTGATGCTCCGGCAGCTAAGGAATATGAGGGTCTCACTGGACAATTCCAAGTAACCTTCTCTCCAGATCCTGGTTCTGAGAATCCGTTGAAATTCGTAACTGCTGTTAAAGCTGAATCCAACCAAGCAGACCGTTTCTTCGTAACCTTCTCTGACAAGATTAGTGCTGTTGATTACAAAAAAGTTGTGACCGATCCTAAGTATAATGGTAAGAAGTTTGGCATTAACGTTGACGGTCATCAGGTAGCAGTGAAAGATGTAATTCAAAAGTCGGATAAAGTTCTTGAGTTCATCCTTGACACCGACAAACCAGGATCTGCGAAACCTGCATCTAATAAGATTAGCCGTGCAATCACAGGTGATTTAACAGCTCCAAACTATCTGCAAGATAACGAAACACATATCCTGACTTTCCCTGCAAATGTAGGTGAACTCGTTCTCGCTAACACAGGTATCCAGTTCATCGTAACTGACGCTAAGCGTCCATTTATCTATGGGGTAGAATCACAAGATCAACTTGAATTCAAAGTGAAATTCTCTGAATCCATGGCTGAAGACTTGGCGGAAGGCGTAGATGGGCAAGTCAACGATAAATTCTTGCTCGACGGTAAGAAAGTTCGTTTGCACGAAGGCGCCGCTAATGCTCAACAAGTAGCTGATGCAAAGGCGAAGAATGAAGTTATTGTTACTAAATTGGAAGTTGGATTCTATAACGCACTTACTGGTCAAGACACTCGCAATTACGTGAACTTCAAATTGCATCCTGACTTTAAGCTTGGTGCAGGTACTCACCAAATCCAGATCGCGAATGTTGGTGACTGGGCTGCGCTCGTTGACTCTAACAACTTGGTAACTACGCAAACATTTGACTTTACTGTTCATGTCAATGATGGCAAGCCAGTTCCAAGCATTCAAGTTCAATCTCCAGAGCAATGGTTGATTTCCTTCAACACGCCAGTTCAGTCTATTGACGAAAAGGTTGTTGAGGATGCATTTAAGCTCTATAAAGCGGATGAACTTACAACTCCATTGGTTTACGGTGAAGATTACGTCATCACTCCAGTGGATGAAGAAGGCAAGGCAATCGTCGCTACTCTTCAAGCTGGTGAAGCTGTTCCATACGCAGATAAATATCTGGTTGAGTTCAAAAAAGACTGGACTGTTTACTATGATACAGCTGCTACAAAAGATAACTACTTCACCTCAACTAAGAACCCTTATAAGGTAGTAGTTAACAACCTGCGTAACGGTCTCTACAACCAAATGAACGAGACTCCTTTGAGCGTTACGCTGAATTTGGATGGAGTATCTCCTACGATTGCTAGCGCTGTTGACGTAGGCAAATTGGAAAACAAAACCGCTAACGGTCATGTAGTAACTGACAACGGTCAAGCGGTATTTGTAAAAATGAGTGAACCAGTACAAATCACTGGAAATGGAAACACGCTCCCATTGACTGCAAGTCAAGAGCAAACCAATGGTACTGGAATTCCACAGCCTACATTTGAGTTTGTTAAGGGCGATAAAGTAATCCCTGGTACAGTTAAAGATGGCACTGTATGGGAAGATGATAAAGACTTCGTCGTTGTTCCACAAACTACACTTGAAGCTGGAACTTGGACGCTGTACATCCGTTCGATTTCTGACGATGTAGGAAATACCTCTGCTACTGTAAATACCCAAGTAACTGTAGAAGCTACTGCTACTATTACAGATACCAAAGTGGCATGGGCTGCATTCGACAACGATGGAACAAAAGACTATCTCTACATCAAGTTTACAAAAGAAATGGACGCTTCCGGAGCAGCTGGTGTATCTCGTACAACGAACTACATCTTCAACGCTGTAGCATTGCCAGACGGTTCTCAAGTTGTTCGTGGTATTAAAGATGTTACTAACGATTGGGACGGCGTGACCATCGAAATGCCTAAAGGTGGATTCGACGGTGCGAACCGTGATAAAGTTGACTTCCGCTCCGTATTGAACGTTGCGAACAACTTCAAAGCGGCTGATGGTGAAGTCCTCTCTGGACCATATGAGGTACAGCTGGAAGATACTAATAGTGATAGTAATTTCGCTGACAATGATATGGTATTCGAAGCAGTTTACTACAATAAAGATGCATCCGCTGCTTTGAATGATGCAGCAGTATTGGGTGCAACTGCATTCGATGAAGATGCTGATGGTAAGATTGATGCAGTTGAACTGAAACTTGACAAAGCTGTAGATTTTGCTGGAACTGACGAAGTGAAAGTGAATGGTAAAACATTCAAGTACGCTTCTGGTACTGGCACTACATTGGTCAAGTTCACTGCTATCAGTGATTCCAATGAAGTATCAGGTACTAGCACAACTAGCCTTCAAGTTACAGCATACAACGGTGGCATTATCATTAATGATGGCCTTGTCGTTGATGAAGCAGCACCAGTCGTAACAGCTCTGAAAGGCGCTGCTGGAAGCAAAAACGTAACTCTTACGTTCTCTGAAGTAATTAAGTCGACAACTGGCGATGGAAAATTGACTAAAGACGACTTTGAATATGTTGAGGGTACAGGCGGAACTACAAATGGTCCAATCGCAAGTGTAGCGACAAACAAAGGTAAAGTTTCTTCCTTGGTAGTAACTCTTACCAACGAACTGAATGCGACAGATGCGAAAAAGGACACTGCAAAACTGCTGAATACTGTAGTTGACTTAGCAGGTAATGCAGCAACTGGCACGCCAACTCCTGCTAACAATGCACCAACAGTAGCAAATGCAATTGCAGACACAACTGGTACTGCAGGTGGTGCGGTTGTAACAGTTGACGCATCTAACACCTTTACAGATGCAGATGGCGATACACTGACTCTTTCCGCAACATCCAGCAATACAGCGTTCGCTACAGTAACTGTAAATGGTAATGACATCGAAGTTACTCCAGTTGCTGCAGGTACTGCAACAATCACCGTAACTGCTATTGATGGTAACGGTGGCACTGTCACTGAAACTTTCGACATCACAATCTCTTAAAAAAATCACGAAACGTTACTTCATAAACTCATCTGAGTGAAAGAAGTGGAGAAAACCTCTTAGACTAGACAGCAGTGTTAAATCTAAGAGGTTTCTCTCTAACTACCCTGTCGAATAGATTGGCGCAATTCCAATCCATGAGAACAGCCTAATAAACTCATGTGCCTAATCCTCCTGCACGAAGTAGTCCTATCACAACTGCTCCTCGTGAAGTCAGGTGAAGTCGTACTTGTTAGAAGCAAGGCGGGGCTCTTTAAAAGCTGGCTATGGTCAGGAGACGAATCCATGGTGACCCAATACGAGATAGCTGTTGTCAGGTAATAAGCGCTAGGGGTTTGGCAACAGTCGATGTGCGCGAGATCGTACAGACGAAGCAGGAACAATTCAGGCTGTTAAACCTGTTTTTCTCGGATTGTATAGTGGGGACCTACGGTCAGCAAAAATAGGGATAGACAAGGTGGAACGTTTGAAGTCTTATCAGAAGAGGTGGGATAGCACCAGTGAGGCTGATAAGATGGCAGCGGGTTCGTAGTAGTGTAGATGGCTTGCCGTTTGTACCCGTAGTGGCAACACAGGCGGGGAGGAGAAAACTGGCCGGAGCGAAGGAACCCAGTCAGCGGATAAGAAGGAATGAAAACAAACAATGGGCAAAGTTGATTGTTTCGTTCATTTAAGTCAAAAAAGCTGGCCCACAGTAGATAATCTACTGTGGGTCACCTTTGCTTTTAAATCCGAAAAAATGTTAAGTTACTTTATGAAAGGCTACGCCTTGAGTTTCCTAATAAACTGTTCACTTGGGATTCATACCCATAACGTTGAAAGAATTCAATTAAAGCAACTGTAAAGATATCACGTTGGCTTATATTTTTTTCTTTGCTGTATTCACGTACCATTTGATCAAGCGTATTAGTCATGTGCACCGATTTAGTTATAAAAATACCTGGAACAATATACCTAGGAACTTTTCCATTTCCTCCATCTGGAACAAATAAATCAATCAATCTCTCTTTATTACGTTCTAACATCTCCAACAAAGGAAGGAATGGTTCTACGAAAGCCATCTCTTCACGACTTCTTTTGTAGGGAGACGATTCATTATTATGTAAGTTTGTTTCATCAGTAATTTCAACATTTACCTGATGGAATTCATCACTGACATCAGCAAGTTTCCCGTGAATTTTTTGATAGTTCTCTAACTCGGATGACCATTGATAACCCTTTGCTCTCATATAGTTAGCCAGTTCCCGATGATCGGAAAATCCAAGCTTTTTGGCAATGGATTTGGCGTTTTCTTCTTTTTTATTAAACAATGAGATGATGGTTAACGCTTTGGATGATACACTGCTCTCCCAATCATATTTTTCACTCTTAGCTTTGGCATACATCGGTACATAGGTTTGCTTATTGCGATCCCAGCTAAAATTTTTTCTTCGCATGTAAATGTCCAGCGTTTTATAATTTTTATAGCCAAGTTCTTGTGCCAGCTGATCTCTTGTTTTTCCTTCAGCCAGTTCTCGCTGTATTTCTATGACACGCTCGTCATAAATGGGTTCACCTAACTCCACAGTAAATATTACCCCTCTCTATTTTCCTTTTCTTTTTAGCTCCCTCAATGAAACCGATTATAAGGTATTTACTGCTTCACTTAGTTGCTTTAAGTCCGTATGCGTATAAATACTGGTTACCTTCAGTGAAGAGTGACCCAAGAGCTTTTGGATTTGAACCAGATTCACGTCTTTCTTTACTAATTGACTAGCAAAGCTATGGCGTAGAATATGGGCAGTTACTTTCTTTTTCCAATTTAATTTTTTAACTGCATCAGATATCCCTTTGTTTACATATACGGCGGAAAACGAACCTGTTTTTTTGGTACAAAAGAGCAGGTTTGAATGAGTAGACGGTCTTTGCGTTTGCATATATTGTTGCAAAATGGGTAAAAGCCTATTCGATATAGGGATAGATCTGTCTTTATTCCCTTTACCTGCGATAACATGAATCACTTGTTTGTTCATGTCTACATCATTCAATGTTACGTTCAGACACTCGGAAATACGCATTCCTGTTAGATAAAGCACCCTCACCACTACCTTGATGGTTTCGTGCTCAATGGCATTGACTAATTCCTCGACCTCTTCATCTGAAAGTGCATTGCGTTCCTTCTGTTGGACACTGATTGTTTCCACTGAGAGTGCAATATTACGTACTACGTACTCTTTTTTATAGGCGTAATTAAAAAAAGAACGGAGAGTATGGAGATTACGTGCTCTACTTGCTGGTGCTTGCCCACGAGTTTCTTTGAGGTAGTAGAGAAACTTGTCAATATCATCGGATACAATTTCATCAACAAATACTTCGCAGTTAAACTGGTTTTCCAAAAAACGTTGAAAGGCAGTTAGATCCTTTTGGTAACCAGAAATAGTAGCGCTGCTCCGATCAACAGATGACAAGTATTGAAGGAAATTTTTAATGACCGTTTTTAATAGCATTACATTTTGCCACCTTCTCAGTTGGAGACTTTTTTTATTTTGTATGGTTATTGTTTGATCAGGAATTTATATGTATCATAACCAATTGCTTATATTTTATAACAAAATTATGTAGAACGGTCTAGCGCCTCTGAAAGCATACTATACTCATATGAAACAACTTACAGGTGAAGTAGGACTAAATACTCACCAAGGAAGAAACGTTAAGTATTTGAGAATTTTTTTCTTTCAATATTATTTCCTGATACGTATTCTGATACTGTATTACCCAAGTTGATTATGTAAAATAGAACATATAAAATCACCGTTACTTTTTACCTATTTTTGTAATACCTGATCAAGTCACTGAGTCTGCGAAGTCTATTATCGCATCCAGAACTGCTTTGTTCAGGATATGATTGTAGATTCTCCAAACTGTCCATACACGAATTCATTTGCATTGAAAATAAACTGTATTCGATACACGTTTTTGATATATAGAAATGTTTACTTTTGCGTATTCTCTGGAGTAATTTACTTTGTTAGAAGCTTATACCAACTGTTCCAGTTTGTTTTAATGACTGTACGGATCTTATAATCACATTCATCATATGGTATCAACCTACAGTAGAAAAAAATGGTAGTTTTGAAATAGTTAGGTTGTACTATTTATCTGTGGTAGTGCAGTCTAAATGACATAGTTAAAACAATTACTTTTAAAAAAATTCAAAATTATTATTCCTGCTTTTCCGCAATTATTAACCGTTTGATCCGCCTCTTTGTGTTCTTTAATGTCACCTTTGCTGATTTACTAGAACGACGGTTAGAGCCGTTTTTTACTCTAACAATACACAGCAGCTAGCCAAGAATATTTGGACCGAATCTGGCCCTTCTGGAGCTGCTAGAACGTTACGGGGACAGATTATATTAGTTACATCGTTCCGCCGCTGAGAGAGGCCTAGTAAACGCGTTATACGGTCACTGTAATTTTTTGTTACCCAATCTTTGGGTCTGACCAAGACGGTTTATTAGTTCATGCTTGAATACAAAAAAAGGGAAGTTTTCAATCATAGGGATATTTTCGCTGTGGCTTTGATTAGATTCTAACAGTATATGGATTTAAAGTTCAGATTGAAACGTTACTTGGACTATAGAAGCTGCTAGTAAGATGGCGATGAAAAAGTTGAGGTAATTGAAGAGTGAGGAGGAACGCTTTGTTACATATGTACTTTTTTAAAAACGTGCAGAGAAGAAAGCAAAAAACCCCTATCATCAATGAATGAAAGGGCTTTGACATTGATTTGAAAGACGGTTCACATGCTTACTCCCATTGTAAATATGGATACTCGCCCATCTCCCATACATCTGAAAAATCCCAGTCCTCAAATAATTGTAGGTCACTCATTTGTAGGGAAGTAAGTGGAATACCCTTACCAGTGTCACTCTGACCAGTCGTATCTTTGATCGTAGTAGGAATTGTTTACGGAATTAATACTGATATTCTTACCGATCAAACCGCCAACTACGTTTGTATTAGTCTCAAGCGTTCCAGCAGCATAGGTTTTTGTAATCGTATTGCGATTGAATCCTACCAGACCATCGATGTGAGCTTCAAGATTATACTCTCCACCCTTTATTTTAGTGATTGAGTAAGAATCTAAGATGGCCGACATTATCCCCTACCAAATCTCTGATCATCCTAGCTTCAGAGAAGATCATACCTTTGGAAAATCATTCTTCGATTGTACTCGCGTTTTCGTTAGTTCCGACAAGGCCTCCGACATCGTTAGCCCCCACTAGTCCCTCGCTATATTTACTGCCAGTTATCGTCGTTTCCGCGAATGAACCGATCAATTTTGTACCTGTATCCATTCTCCCAACATGTCCGCCAGTATAATAAGCTTTGTTTGTCAGATTTCCCGAGCCGGAACTAATCACTAATTTTTGCATTATCGTCAATACTCCCGAAGAAACCGATGTTTCCACATCCGTTTATATACAGTCCCTCGATGGTATTCCCGTTACCGTCGAATGTTCCCGTAAACGGCTGATTTTGTGTACCGATTGGAGTCCAACCACTTCCAGTATTATAAGGAGGATTCAATCTTTTTTGGCGCGATCCCATTTTCTAGTAGTAGGTACTGCTCAAACTCCTCGATCGGGTTCATTCTTTCCCTCCTGAAAAACAAAAATGCCCTGCATCCATTGAATGGATACACGGCGGCCTGTGATGCTGATGAGCTTACAATTAGTGAAGCTGCTCTTTTAGTTTTTCGATTTCTTCTGTTGGCAAACCCGTTGCTTTTGCAACCATTTCAACAGTCATGTCCATCGCTAGCAGGTTTTTGGCAATTTCCATTGCTTTTTGTCGCTCGCCTTCCGTTCGTCCTTCCGCCTTAGCTCCCTCAATCATGTTGAGCTCATCCTTTAACGCCTTTTCCCGCAACTCGTACAGTCTACGGGCTTCCTTGTCTTGGTTCAGAAATTCAAGCACGTCAACCGCCTTACGAATCGTCGGTTCGCTCATCGCCAATTCCTCCAGTTTCGTTTTGCTCTCAGCCTTCAGAAACAGCAGCCATTTGACCAACAGATCACTTGTTTCCTGTTGCACTCCTTCGACGAAATCGACGATGGGATTAATCCGCTTGGTCACGTCATCACCCTCCCTTTCCCGTTCATTGTCTATACTTCCATTATACCACCGGAACGCTTTTCAGACACTCCAGCCAAAGCCTCCTTTCAGACATATTCCTATTAATAATATAGGATTCAAATCTTGGCAGAAACATACGTTCTGTTTCGTTTGAAAGGGGAAGGGGTACGGAGAGGACGAAAAGAGGTACTGACTGCATTCTTTATAGTTTGTAGCAAGGAAACATGGGAACGATTTCTTGCGAGAGATAGAACCTGACTAATGGGTATGGAAACAAAAAAGGAATACAGTGAGCTTAGGGAGGATTTTACAGTCAGTTTTCACGAACAGAAAAGGGCCTACCGCATTTCCGCGATAGACCTGTTGTTCAAGTGCTAGTAACAACCACTACCTAGCGCTCTACCTTGAATATTTCTTGAATCTCCTCATCCGTTAATGCTCGATTGTACATTCGGAATTCATCTAAAGAACCCCACAGTGCGTACCAATTATTATCTACTCCGCCGATGTACAGGTCTTTCGTATTTGCCTTACTAAAATCAATTGGAGTAGCGAATGTTTTTTCATTCTCGTTCACCCCATTAACATATGCTCTTTGTTTCCCGAAACAACAAAAGCAACATGCTGCCACTGAGAGGGAGTAAGATTGGTAATCGTTTGTTTCTTCCATTTATCATTATAAAAACCTACTGTATTATCCTGGGTAAACACATAGCTGTAAATACTGTCTTCATTGTCCTTAACAAATACACTGTGTATTCCCTTTGGTACTATATATCCATCGCCATCTTTCCCTACCGTGTTATCGATTCTGACCCAATAGGACACAGTCATTTGATCGGTGAACTGGAGAGAATCATCATTTGTTACGACCACTCGGGTGGGATTATTAACACCTTTAAATTGAATAGCATCACCACTGACGCCATCAACATAATCAGTTCGATCTTCATATTCAATTTCACCAACATTATGATTACCGGAACGATCATCTACATCTCCATCAAATCCAAGATGTAATACAAGATTGGTATCAATGTCTGGATCTACGCTATTCTCGACTTATCCTTTAATAGGTTTCGTTCGAGCCTACACCGTGCGGGCGACTTTCATCGCACACGGCGTTCCATCAACGGATAATAAGTATTATAGAAGTACAATGGGCATTTTCATTTTAATCGATTATTGTCTAGCTTGACACCTAACTAAAGTTCATGGTGTTGATCTGGGAGTAAAAAAACGCTTCTCAAAAACACCAAATAGAACTACGGGTTCAAACGGCAAGCCGTCCTCACTACTACGTACACGCCGCCATCTTAGCGACCACTTAGGGTGCTATCCCACCTCTTCCAGCAAAACTTCAAACGTTCCACCTGCCTGCCACATTGAATGTGATAAGCATTTTTACCCTTTTCACATGGCGTCTTACAACGATCACAGCAATAAAGCCTTAGTTATAGATCCCATCATTACCATACTGTGAAGAATCTTTAATACGATTCCCGTTATCATCCAATTTCCAATATCCATTTAAATCAACTTCATTCCCCTGTAATGCATGATCCATATCATAGCTAATTTCACTTTGGGATCGAGCCACTCCCCAAATACTTACTTCCCGAATCCATCCATCAAAAGCTCGGTCTGAAATCTAATCCTATATGCAAATCTGTGTGATTCAATGCCAGACTAGCCCCTTGCTTTGAAATATCCAAATCTCCGTTAATATACAGTCTCAATTCCCCGTTACTGTCCGGATCATATACCACGGCCACATGGTACCATGTATCGGCACTCAAACTGCCATTCGAGGTTATCTCATTATCATTTCCATCATTGACTGTAAAATTAATACGTCCGTCTCCCGATGTTCCTAAACGTAATGCATAGGATGGAGTAGAATTCTCCTGATACTTTGAGACTATTCCGGCAAGACTTCCAAAACTTCTCGGCTTGACCCAGGCTTCGATCGTTAACGAAGTGGGACTTAGCTCAAAGCTATCAGGGATGCTTATGGAGTTATTGCCATTAAACTCTTTGTAATTTACGCTATTCTCACCTTATACCACTTTTATGGTTTTCGAGTCGAGCCTACACCGTGCAGGCGACTTTCATCGCACACGGCGTGCCATCAACGGATAATAAATTGATCAGAAAGAATTACAATGGGTGAAAATATTATACAGACAAATGATCCACATGACACCTATCTAAAGTTAGTTGTATTCACCGTGAACAAGAAAAATCCCTTGAGGGAAAAATCAAAAAGGACTGCAGAAATCATCTTTCTGCAGTCCTACTTGGTTGAATTCACTTGTTGATTTGAGAAACCACAACGCCCATTGTAAGTTCTCGTATCCTTCTTATCCGCTGACTGGGTTCCTTCGCTCCGGCCAGTTTTCCCCTCCCCGCCTGTGTTACCACTACGGGTCCAAACGGCAAGCCATCCACACTACTACGAACCCGCCGCCATCTTATCAGCCTCACTGGTGCTAACCCACCTCTTCTGATAAGACTTCAAACGTTCCACCTTGTCTATCCCTTGTTTTGCTGACCGTAGGTCCCCACTATACAATCCGAGAAAAACAGGTTTAACAGCCTGAATTGTTCCTGCTTCGTCTGTACGATCTCACGTACATCGACTGTTGCCAAACCCCTAGCGCTTATTTACCTGGCACCAGCTATCTCGTATTGGGTCCACATGGATTCGTCGCCTGACCATAGCCAGCTTTTAAGGAGCCCCGCCTTGCCTTTCGCAAGTACGACTTCACCTGACTTCACAGAAGCAGTTGGTATAGGACTGCTTTCTGTGCAGGAGGATTAGACACATGAGTGTTTAGGCTGTTCTCATGGATTGGAATTTCACCAATCTTTTGAACAAGGTAGTTAGAGAGAAACCTCTTAGATTTAGCACTGCTGCTTAGTCTAAGAGGTTTTTTCTACTTCTTTCACTCAGATGAGTTTATGAAGTAACGTTTCGTGATTTTATTAAGAGGCAGCAATTACTGTCACTGTAGTAGCATCAGATACATTTTTGTTAGCATCTGTTGCTGTTACTGTAACTTCAGTATCTACAACTTGTTTGGCGATAGTTACGATGTAGCTACCATCCGCGGCAGCAACAGCTGTACCAAGCACAGTGTCGCCAGCTTTTACTGTTACAGTGGAACCAGCTTCAGCAGTACCAGTTACTGTTGTAGAATCAGTTGTAATATCACCAGTCACTTCTGGAGCATCAGGAGCTGTAACATCATATACTTCAACTGTGAAGGACACTGGAGCCAGTTCTTCTTTATTGAAAATTACTGTCAAAGTAGCAGATTTTTTAGCACCATTAACGTCATCTGCAGCTGTAACTGTAGTTTTAGAATCTACAGCGATTACACTTGCATCGCTAGTTACTACTTCCTCGATAAGAGAATCAACATCAGCTACCTCTTTACCAGATTGAGTAGTTACCTTGATGTTTTTAGCTAGTTCGCTCAAGTCATAGCCTGTTACAAGGTCTTTAGTGTTTAGTTTCACCAATGGATTCACCAATTTGCGACTTGCAACTACATCAGTAGTATCCAAAACTTTGATTGTAGCAGTACCAATTGTCAAAGTACCAGCTTTAACTGTTACTACAGTGGTTCCAGCTTTATCAGCGGTATCAGCTTTTTCAAATACGTTAGAAGCTCCACCAGCCTTGATAAGGGCATCCGTTGGCAATTCAAATTTCAGGCTAGTATCAATACTACCAGAAGTAGTAAGATCTTTTACTTTATTACCATTTCCATCTACTTCGTATACCTTAATTGTAGCATCTGCATCTTCTGCATCAGGGTTAAGGTCAATATGATCGTCGGTAGCTTCGATCAAATAGTTGTTCACTGTGCCAGCAGTAGTGGCATTAACAGTTACTTCTTTCTTAAGAGTACCAAGGGTTAAGGTCAGCTTGGTGGAACCAGCTTTGAGCCCTTGAACTTCAATATTAGCTTCACCGGCAATTACTGTATGTGAAGAAGAAACTGGTTTTGCAATAGTTTCATCAGCAGAAGTTACAGTTACTGTGGAAGGGGTGAGGACTTTGTTTCCGTACTGGTCTTTAATCGTCAACGCCAATTTTCCAGCTGGTGAACTGGAAGAACCTACAACTGCAAGAGTGTCAGCTGCTTCTAGAGCTGTAGCAATTGGATTGGCTTTAACATCGAGTTGGATTGTTTTAGTTGCTTTACCGTTAGTTGCGCGAACATATGCAGTACCAACAGCAATTGGACGAATGTCGCCAGTAGAAGCAGTTACGGCCAAAACAGTTGGTGTGAGAGATTCGTAAGTAGTATTTGCATCAGCAAACTCATCGCCGAACTGGTCTTTGAACGTAGCAGCAAGTGTGAAAGAAGGACCACTAGAAGGTTTGCCATCAGCATCCAATCCAGTTTCGTTTCCACCTGTACCCAAGAACAACGTCTTAACCTCAACAGGTGTAGAAGCACCATCAACTAGTTTGAAAGTATCTACAGTAGCTGCTGCAGGAGCTTCAGTAGCAAGTACTTTATTACCTGTAGTCAGTTCAGTACCTTCAATTGTGGCATTTAAAGTAATAGATGTTTTATCTTGGAGATTTACAATGTTACCGTCAGCAATTGGAAGGTTAGAAGCAAACTTGGCAACAAAACCAGATTTCAATACATTACCTTTTGCATCTTTAACTGTAATGTAATTGTCTAGATCTACATCAGCTTTAGCTGGCAATTTTGATACGGAGAATTCAATGCTAGCTGGAGCTACTAAAGTATAAGTAAACTCGTCCTTATCAGGAGCCATAGTAGTTCCGTTTGCATCTTTAATCTCTGCTGTATCAACTGTGTATGCTTTACCTTCAGTCAAAGCATCAAAAAGAGTAACAGTTGCGGATTTCTTATCTTCTGACAACTGCGCTGCTTTTACATAAACGCGACTGCCATTATCTTTTTGCGTTACAGTAAAGTTGGATGGCAACACTTCAGAAACAGCATTGTTGAACTTCACTTCAACAGTTGTACTGTCAATAGCAC
>NZ_JBITPN010000069.1:0-28928 GCF_050467985.1 Brevibacillus sp. NRS-1366
AGCCTGGTTAAGGCTTATTTGACATGTTTATTTTTAAGAAAACAAATTAACGACTCTTGAAAATAAGAGATTCCATCACTAAATTCCAAAATGAAGGTTCTTAGCTTGATGGGCATGTGGCGGGACCCCTATACAAGCGAGCAAAAGGCATGTTGCTGCGGCAGCATGCTTTTTTTAAAAAAAATGCTACCCCAAACGAGTCACTATCTACTCGTCTTGGGTTTCTTTTTGTTTGAAGGATTTATCAGGCTGCTGACTAATGTTTATTATGGAGCCTAGTTAATTGTTGACAGACCCGTAATTTATATATGAGACAAACCTTTAACTAGTGTTGAAATACTCTCCTTAGAAAAACTCGCTAAACATGAATCTTTATTGTACATACTCCAATAAATTTCAATACCTAGTAAAAAAGATACTATTTTTTCAACATAATAATCTATTGATATATTATTGTTTAAAGCACTAGTTTTTTTACCAAATTCTATGATTTTTATTAAGCACTTATACAATTCTCTATTTTTGTCTAAGAATATACTCTTACTTTCATCAGAAAAGAGGTTAATACATAATGCACGTAAAATCTCCTTACCAAATTTTTCTATTTCTTGATATGATAAAAATATAAATTCTCTTATCATATCATTAAAATTATTTATATCTTTTACTTTTGAATATGCCTCTAAATAAAATATATCTGACTTTTTAAAAGTATATAAAAGTAAATTCTCTTTAGAATTAAAATGGTTGTAAAATGTTCCTTTTGCAACACCTGCAGAAGTTGTTATATCTTCTACTAATACATTTTCAAAACCTTTTTCCTTAATCAATTTAAGTGCACTATTATATATTTTTTCTCTTGTAACAAGTGCTTGTTCCTGCCTTTTATTATTATTTTCATTAAGCCTGTTTACCAATTGCCCTTTCCTTACCTTTATATCTTTCATTTTATTCATGAGATCCCCTCTTTATATTTTCTTAGCAAATTATTAAAAAATCCTGTTTAATTTATTAACTCAACTTTCGCAGCTCAAATTAGGCAGATAACCTGTAGTGGACCCCATTGTCAAGACAAAATTTTAAAAAAGGTAAGCTACTAATCCACCTCATTGAGAGCATTATGTCTGTCAATTTTGGCCTATGCCGAGCTTGACATGGAGCCTCTAGCGGGCATGATTTCTCGCGATTGGGCGATGCTGGAATTCATGCATCGCGCGCCTATCCAGCTTATCATGCCCGCCCTCCATGTAAAGCCCTTTGTCGGAACAGTCTTGAATTAACCGATTTGATCCATGGTGTGAGCCATAACTCAGCGGGCCTGGCATAGCCCAAAGACTGGTTAGGTCGGACACGGTTATAATCGTCTATGTAAGCTCGAATGTCTCGATAAACCTCCTTTGGTATCGTGTATGTGTGGTAGTAGAGTTTCTCCCATTTCAAACTACGAAAGAAGCGTTCCGTGATGACGTTGTCTGTGGCTCTGCCTTTCCCATCCATGCTAACGGCTATGCTGTTGTTCTGAAGTAGGCTGATGTAGTCGCTACTAGTAAAATGGCTACCCTGGTCACTGTTGAGAATCTCAGGCTTACCGGTCGCAAATGCTCGCTTCATTACTTATGGGTCCATTATAACCCTTGATGTAGCTATGTAAAACCTGCCATCCAAAGCTGGAGTTGTGTTTGAATAAGTTTTGTGATCTTTTTGTTGGTCTTTTGAGCAATGTCTTCTATGAGATGAATGAGTTGCTTTAAGGCAACCGTCCAATCCAATTGGCTCACTTCATCGCAGAGCAGATGGAATAACCCGCCTAGTGTATGCGGATCGGTGCTTTGTCTGTGTTGCCATGCCAGCATGATGTATCGGGAGAAGACAATCAATCGTTGTATGACTGATCAGCAGATCATAGGATCGGCGATGGAACTCTTTTTGCAACCGCAATAGTGATTTGGCGCACTTGAAGAATACCTCAATGTCCCAACGGATGCCGTAGATCTGGATGACCTCTTCTTCCGTCAAGAAGCAATCCGTACACAAAATGGCTAGCCACTCCTTTTTATTCGAGCGGTGGCGCACAAACACCATGATGACAGGAATGCCCGTAGACAGTTCTGTTCGGATGGAACGGAGAATGCCTTTCTTCCTTCCTTGCACAGGCGTTGCTGCGAAATTCCTGTAACGATAGGCGATGCTGACCGACGAGGTAGCGTTTATTGTCTGCCTTGAACATTCCGATCACGTCTAAACCTCGCGTAAGAACCGCTTGGATTAATGGAGTGTGCGTAAACCAACTGTCATGAGTACGTAAGAGGCGCTCATGCCTGTAGCGATAGCACGATCGATCATGGTCGGAATGTCTTCCGGAGCAGGCAATAACGCTTCTAAGCGGCGCTTGTAGCCCGACGTCCGCTTGTCGATTCCCTCCATGATTCCGTTGATTTGAGACTTTAGGGAAGCGGGCAAGGAAAAGTCAACCGAAATAAACGTGTGACCGTCTGACCATCCCAGCGTGAGCATGCGAAAGCCTTTGTAATAGCAGCCTGTCGCATGGTCTTTGAATCGAGATAGCATCTCGACAGACTTGCTGTTGCGTTCAAACATGGAATCATCGACCACAAAAACCGATAAGCGGTTATTTGATGTGAGGGCTTGCACCTTGTTCACGGTGGAACAACTGAGCAGTGTCAAAAAACGACGCCACGCATAACCGCTATTGTTGAGGAAGCGATACACCTCATCCTTGCCGGGAAATGTCTTGCCTTTTTCCGCTTTCCAGCAAGCGAAACCAGTTCTTTTGATGAAAGAAGAGGACAAGTACAAGCTGGAATAGATAAGAGCAGGTAAAGCCGAATTTTTTTTAATCCCTGCGGTTTTCAAGTGGTGCATCACTTTCAGTTCTTTACATGCCTTCTTGATTTCTGCAGGGAGTTGATTCTGTTGTTGCTTTTGCTCTAGAGGACACCTCTTCTGTATGGTAGTGATTGCTTTAACACTTTCACTTTATCAAACGGAGCGGTGTTTTTCATATTTTCAAGGAGCATTCAAAAATCGGTTTTAAGCTAGCTATACCAAGGCTTTACGCTCATTTTCGCTCTGGTTGAGTAGACGTGAGCCTCACAGATCCGTACGTGCCCAATTAAGGCATACGGCTCCTCGTATCATCCTTTACAAAGTTGCAATGATCAGCCATAGATATTCACATGAATTATGGGCTCTGGTAGAGGAGTGCGCTTCAGAAAGAGATTACATTTGTCATACGTGAAGCTTTTTCTCGGGCATCTGCGATTTAGCCATTTAAATACCGCTTTGGTGATCTGAAATTTGAATACGGACAGCGCCCGGCTATTATCAGTTATCCCGTAATGGCGGTAATATCTTATCAGCTTGGCCCGTATTGTTTTCATTAACTCCTTCACGTCCTTCAGAAAGCGCCACATTAGCCTATGAATAGTAGGGTCTGCTATTCTTGCTCCAAGGAATTTAATGAGCCATTCATGATTGACCTTCGTGAAGAAGCTGCGGATGTCGGCATCTACGATGTAGCTGGTTTTCCATACTCGATGATGGGATTCAATGCTTTCAATGTGTCATGACAGCTTCTACCCGGTCGGAAGCCGTATGATAGGTTTAGAAAGTCTTTCTCGTAGATGGCCTGTAAAATCTTGTTCAGTCCTAGTTGCACGATTTTGTCCTCGTAAGAAGGGATGCTAAGCGGACTTTTGCTTTTCTCATCCTTGGGTATATACGTTCTTCTTACGGGCTGTGGCCGGTAACTTTTCCTCTTTAGCCGTTCTATCAAGTATTTGATGTTTGATTCCAGATTTTCTTCATACGCTGCCTTCGTGACTTGATCGACACCTGTTGCTTTACTACCGACCAGTTTCTGATAGCATTGTGTTAGCAGTTCCTCGTTCAGGAGGTGATACAGCGATGTGAATTGCACGTCTGGCATTTCCTTTGCAATCTCTGCTATTCTTGCTAGTTTTGTTTGCTTTTTCGGTCTACCCCTGTGTGTAGAAAATGTGTCCTTTACAAGATCGATGATATTTCACTGCCTTCCCTTCGCCAGCGTTTCCCGTTTCATCAGTAGTACGCAGTGATCCGACTCCCTATCCATCATTTGACATTCTCCCTTGTAATCGGTTGTTTGTCATACTTCCTGTCCGAAGAAGGGGGCAGGGTCTCGCAAGTTGCTGTGAAGTCATTGTAGAGCATGCCTGGCTCTTCGACCCCCGGGAGAGCTCATTCATCCTTGCCTTTAACGTTTGAATGAGTGTTGTCTTCCGTACTTTCGAAAACGTCGACCTCTCCGGGTTACTCTTTTCGAACCTCAATCACTTTCAGGCCTGCTACCTGGCTGTCTACGCTTAACGTCTGAAATTACTTCCAGTCGTCCAAGACTCGCTATTGGTGGCTTGGCTTTAGCCTTTCCAAGCAGGATTTCCACCTGCTAAACTTCACAACCTAGGCTTGGTCGTACCGAAAGTTGAGTTATATAATCTCACGCAAAATAAAATAATAAAAATTGTCAATGTTTCATTTGACTATTCTGACTTTTTTGCGTAAGATTTAAATGACTAATAGTCACTGACTGATAGTCATTTAATATTAGCATAAGTTTTATTTTTACCACATCATTGTAAGCGGATACACAATTTTTAAAAAATATTTTATAAAAGGAGGATGAATAATTGGTTAAGGAAATTAAATGGACGAAGATTTTAAACTATATCGGCGCGATTTTAGCTTTTTGTATTGGAGCAGGTTTCCCACAGGGCAGGAAATCACACAATTCTTTGTATCATATGGATATTTGGGTTTTGCAGATATTTTAATATCACTAGTTTTATATCTTTATATGTGTTCATCTTTTATGTGTATAGGAAAGACTTCAACTTTTAAACAAGCAAATGATGTCACTAGCGTTGCATTAATTATTTGAAATGATTCATAACCCTCACAATGTTCGGTATTCATGAGTCCACGGCACAAAAAAATCCTTTACACAGGAAAGGTCAGATTGTTCCTGTCCAAATCCAACATAAAGGATCGACCATGGACAAAAATACCCTATTTTCTTCATTTGGTAAATATGTTTCACCGATCAATATTGTGAAACTTCAACAAGGTATTGACCAAATTGGCCAGGATAAGTACGTGAAAAAGCTGACAACGAAAGCGTACCTTCTTCTGTTTTTACATGCTCAACTCCAGCAACGAGAAGGACTTCGGGCAATTGCAGACGATGTATGTTCAAAGGAATTTCAACGGACGCTCGGACTGTCATCCATCAGCCTCTCCCAACTGAGTCGCAAAAATAATCAAGTAGAGCCAGCTTTACTTGAAGAAATCCTCATCGACCTTGTCGGGCAAATTCAAAGGCTATCGAGCAGCGCTTACTCCTTGCGAACAGACATCAAGATTATCGATTCGACGACCATCGGGTTATTCTTGCAGAAGTACAAATGGGCAGCCTCCCGAAAATCCAAGGCAGGAATCAAGATTCATCTTCGGCTCGTCTTTGCCAACCAACAGGATGTGTACCTGGAAAAAATCACCATTACCCCCACCAAGTCCAACGACCGTACGCAAATGGAATCGCTGGTTGAAGCAATCGGAGCCATGTACGTCTTTGATCAAGGATACGTGGATTATGAGAAGTTTGATGACCACACGGACAAAGGTATCTTTTTCGCTTCTCGTCTCAAAGATAACGCTGAAATCCGTCATTTGTATGCTTTCAAAATCCCTCTAGAAACTGCTGTTTTATCGGATTCCATGATTCTGCTTGGAACGCCGCAAAAACGGGTGGATAACGTGTTGCGACTGATTGAAACTCTGGATTCGAAAGGAAATCACATTCGGATCATTACGAATCGATTCGACCTGGAGGCAGAGGAACTCAGCGACATCTACCGCTGCCGTTGGCAAGTTGAGCTGTTTTTTAAGTGGATCAAACAGCACGTCAAGATTAAGAACTTCTATGGAACGAGTGACAAGGCAGTACAAAATCAAGTATTCATCGCTCTGATTGCCTACTGCTTGTTGCTCATTGTCAAATTGGAAAGGAACAGTCACCACAGTCTGTTACAAATCAGCAGATGGCTCAAGTGTTTCTCTGGCAGACGTTTGAGCAGTGGTTCGGCAGGATGAATTACCAGTCCAAGCGAACATCAAGAGGCCGCCAGAAAAGGAACTGAGTGTTGATTGTTGTTTCCGTTGTAAAAAATGCATAAAATCGCCAAATGGATAGTAGCTACCTCTTCCTTGTATGCTGTCGTTTTTGGCTTCGAAGTGAAAAGTATCATTCAGAATAGTTAGACAAGTAATGAACTCTATTTTAATGCAACGCTAGTGAATTCTATTTACAGAATTAAATAGTAGCAAAATGTACAATGTGGACGAGAACACGGGAGAAGAATATGAAGACAATTGTTGGAATCATCTTGAGTAGTATCGTGGTCAGCTCTATCTTCGCTATATTCAGTGAATTTGTTTACGTTACATTTGTAAGCGTTTTATTTTTAATCGGTTTGATCATGCTGGTTGTTTCTGGAAGCTTGGTCTTGCATGAGCAGGGGGCATTTCGCATCACCCACTACTCCTTTAAAAAAGTGCTTTCACTGCTTTTGCGCACATTCCGGCGAGGAGAAAAAGAAGCGCAGGATATAAAAGTAGAGGACTTTTTGCAGGTGAAAAGGAGCGCATTCTTACCATTAGTGATTACAGCCGCTGTGATTCTTGTGATCCTCAGTATTGGATTGGGCTATTTATCGTAAAAATTGGTTACCTACTGATGTTACTGACGGTATGGGGGGCTCTCTTTGATCAAATACATCATACAGAGGATTATTTATCTGGTTGTCACCTTATTCTTCATCATTTCGATCACGTTCATCTTGCTTCAGTTTATGCCGGGGTCACCGTTCAATGATATCAAGCTGAGCACGGAACAGAAGGCGATGTTGAATCAAAAGTACGGACTTTCTGACCCGCTCCCCGTTAAATATGTTCGCTATGTCAACAACGTGCTGCACGGGGATTTAGGCACTTCCTTCAAATATAACAATCAGCCTGTCAGCAAGATGATTATGGAACGGTTAAAGCCTTCCGCGCTGATCGGTGCACAAGCGCTTGTACTCGGGGCAGTCGTCGGTATTATCCTTGGTTCGGTAGCTGCCTTTAAAAGAAACTCGATTTGGGATCATGTAACGACCTTGTTTGTCGTCGTGGGTGTCTCTATTCCTTCCTTTGTTATTGCGGCGCTGATGCAGTACTATGTGGCGGTTGTCCTCAGAGCCGTTCCGGTTCTATACATAGAAGGTAATTTTGCCTCAACAATCCTTCCGACGATCGCACTTGCTGTACTCGTGATTGCCTCGACAGCAATCTACATGAGAACGGAATTAATCGAAGTACTAAAATTTGATTTCATCTTACTCGCCCGATCAAAGGGATTGTCACGGACGTCCATCGCTGTCAAACATGCGCTGCGAAATGCGCTGATCCCGGTAATCACGATTCTTGGGCCGTTAGTGGTTGGCTTAATCTCAGGTTCAACCGTAGTGGAGCGAATATTTGGGGTTCCTGGCCTTGGCAATCTCATTGTCACATCGATCCAGACCAATGATTACTTTGTCATTTTAGGTGAGGGATTGGTGTTCAGCTTTCTGTTTTTATTCGTAATGCTCATCGTTGATATTTTATACGGAGTCATCGATCCGAGAATCAGATTGGCAGGTGATAGTGAATGATAAATAAACTCAAAGTTACCCGAGACATGTTTACATCTGCCGACGTAAATCAGTCCCTGCAAGAAAAAATCGAGCGGGAAAGCCTCACCTTTTGGCAGGATGCCATCATCCGGATCAGGCAAAATAAGGCCGCTGTTGTCAGTTTTTTTGTAATCGTCATCACGATGCTGTTCGCAATCATTGCGCCAATCGTCGGATCGTATTCCTATGACGAACAAATTGAACCGTTAAAGACCTACATGAAGCTGCCACCAAGAATACCGGTCGTCGAAAAGCTGGGGATTTTTGATGGCTTTGATAAAAATGGTCAGGATGTCTACGCCCAGAGGGGCATAAAAGACAAGTATTTCTGGTTTGGGACAGATGATCTGGCCCGCGACCTGTGGGCGCGCGTCTGGTATGGCGTGCGGATATCGCTGTACATCGGATTTTTGGCTGCTGTCATCAATATCTTGATCGGCGTCACCTATGGTGGCATATCGGGTTACAACGGGAGACAGGTCGATGTCATCATGATGCGGATCATGGAGATTATCGGCGGGATTCCCGATCTGGTTGTGCTGATCTTGTTCCTGCTGTTCTTCAAACCAGGCATTGTCACGATGTCGATTGCCATGGTTCTGACTTGCTGGATGGGCATGGCTCGTGTGACACGGGCACAGATTTTAAAGATTAAAAACCAAGAGTACATTTACGCGGCACGAATTCTGGGTGCGACGCCTTTGCAGTTAATTATGCGCCATATGATTCCAAACACGATTCCGACAATCATCATCGTGATCATTTTTACGATCCCCAACGCGATTTTTTATGAAGCGTTTCTCGCTTTCATCGGACTTGGGCTTCCTGCACCAGAGGCTTCTCTCGGTGTCCTGATCAATGACGGATACAAATTTTTGCGGACATATCCGTACATGATGCTGATCCCCACATTTGTCTTAACGGTTCTGATGTTGTGCCTAAACATATTCTCCAATGGCGTCAGGGATGCAGTCGATCCGAAAATGCGTAATTAACTTGAAGGGGGGAGAGGTCGATGAAAAAAATCATTGAGGTGGAGGATTTACGTGTGTCCTTCCAGATTCATGGAGGTGAAGTACAGGCCGTTCGCGGCATCACGTTTGATCTGCATGAAGGGGAGACGCTGGCGATTGTCGGCGAGTCAGGTTCGGGTAAATCAGTGACCACGAAAGCATTAATGGGGCTGATCGCTGCCAATGGAAAATTGACGAGCGGCTCGATTCGATTCATGGGCACTGACTTGGTGCGACTTAGTGAAAAGGAGCTGCAGTCCTACAGGGGAAAAGAGCTGGCGATGATTTTTCAGGATCCGATGACCTCGCTCAATCCGTGCATGACCATTGGCAGTCAGATTGCGGAAGGCATCATCAAGCATCAACGTGCCAGCAAGCAGGAAGCGAAAGCAAAAGTGCTGGAGCTGATGCGACTGGTTCAAATCACCGACCCCGAAAAGCGGTATAAACAGTATCCCCACCAATTTTCCGGAGGGATGCGGCAAAGAATCGTGATCGCGATTGCACTCGCCTGTAA
Organism: Brevibacillus sp. NRS-1366; assembly: GCF_050467985.1. Lineage (NCBI taxonomy): Bacteria > Bacillati > Bacillota > Bacilli > Caryophanales > Paenibacillaceae > Brevibacillus > Brevibacillus sp. NRS-1366. The sequence continues at coordinate 9,303 of NZ_JBITPN010000069.1, forward strand.
CCCCAAGGTGTTGATTTGTGACGAGCCGACGACAGCGCTCGATGTCACGATACAGTCGCAAATCCTCGATTTGATCAAGGATCTGCAGAAACAGACGGGTGTTGCCGTTATTTTTATCACGCATGACCTCGGGGTTGTGGCCAATATCGCCGACAGAGTCGCTGTGATGTACGCTGGGAAAATCATCGAGATTGGTACCTCTGAGGAAGTGTTCTATACGCCTCAACATCCGTATACATGGGGGCTGCTGGCTTCAATGCCAAGTCTGGAAGCATCTGATGAAGACCTGTACTCGATCCCAGGTACTCCGCCTGATCTGGTACATCCACCAAAGGGCGATGCATTTGCCCTGCGCAGTGATTACGCGATGAAAATTGATTTTTTGGCAGAACCTCCCTTGTTCAAGATTTCCGATACGCATTATGCGGCAACCTGGCTTTTGCATGAATATGCGCCAAAAGTAGAACGCTGCCGATCATCAAGACGTTTACCGAAAAAATTCGGAGTGGTGAATTGACATGGAAAACCGCGAACCAATCCTAGAAGTAACCCGTCTCAGCAAGCATTTCAAGCTTGAAAAACGAGCTGTTTATAAAGCTGTTGATCAGGTTTCCTTTCAAATTTTCAAAGGAGAAACCTTTGGCTTGGTGGGTCAATCCGGCTCGGGTAAATCGACAACCGGCCGGATGATGATCCGCTTGTATGATGCGACAGATGGGGAAGTGAGCTTTAACGGGAAAGTGATCAGCGGCAAATTATCCAAAGAAGAACGAAGGCACCTCAACAAAAAAATGCAGATGATCTTTCAAGACCCTTATGCTTCGCTTGACCCGCGGATGACCGTAATGGACATTATCGCAGAGGGTATTGACTACCACGGCTTGGCAGCAAATCCAAGCAAACGCGCGGAGAAAGTATACGCCTTGCTGGAGACGGTTGGACTGAACCGAGAGCACGCGAACAGATATCCGCACGAGTTTTCGGGTGGACAGAGACAGCGGATCGGCATTGCCCGAGCGCTGGCCGTTGAACCGGAATTCATGATTTTGGATGAACCGATTTCTGCCCTGGATGTGTCGATTCAAGCACAAGTGATCAATTTATTGAAAAAGATGCAAAGAGAGCTCAATCTTACCTACTTGTTTATTGCCCATGATCTGGCGATGGTCAAGTACATCAGCAGCAGGGTAGGCGTCATGCACAAGGGACGACTGGTCGAATTGGCCGAAACCAAAGAACTGTATGCCAATCCGCTACACCCGTACACAAAGTCACTGTTGTCGGCCATTCCTGTACCTGATCCGCTCAAGGAACGGGCTCGCAAGCGAATCACCTATGACCCATCCATCCACAAATACGATGTTGAACAGCCTGTGTGGGCAGAGGTTACTCCGGGGCATTGGGTACTGTGCTCAGAGCGTGAGCTGGCACAGTACAGAAGCGACCTGGCGCTGGTAGCTTCCCAGACAAGCAAGAAAGGAGAGCAGAGCGGGAAAAGTAAGGAGCAATAAAAGAGTCATACGCGCAACGAAGACGCGACGTAGTCACGTTTTCGAAAAACAGTGTTGAAATAAGTAAACCGATGGACAGGGTTACATAAGGGGGAGCACACTTGAGAAAATTTTCTGTGGCATTTTTCATCTTTATCCTTTCCGTTTCTCTCATTACTGGATGTTCCAGTTCCAGCACACCGCCAGATCAAACCAGTAAGGAACCGCAAACCACTCAAGAAACGCAGGGGAAGAAGGTCCTCAGGCTTTCTGTTAGTTCAGACCTGACGACATTGGATTCCAGTCTCGCTGTGGATGTACAAGCCTTTGACGTTATCGGCAATACGAATCTCGGTCTGTTTACCTTAGAAGGGGGCAACAAGATCGGCAATGGTATGGTTGAAAATTATAAGAAAAGCGACGATGGCTTACAGTACGTCTTTACACTGAGAAAAGATGCCAAATGGTCGAACGGTGACGCGGTAACAGCGCATGACTTCGAGTTCTCCTGGAAGCGTATGGCTAATCCTAAAACAGGTTCGCAAACTACGTTTCTTCTGGAAACAACCCGAATGAAAAACGCTTCAGCCATCCTTAAGGGTGAAAAACCGGTTGAGGAATTGGGCGTCAAAGCTACAGACGACTATACGCTAGAGGTAGAGCTTGATTCTCCGGTACCGTTCTTTTTGAGCGTCATCACCTCTCCGATCTTCTCACCAATCAACGAAAAGTTCTTTAACGAGAAGGGCGATAAATATGGTACCTCAATCGATAATTTGCTTTTCAGCGGCCCCTATGTCCTGAGCAAGTGGCAGACGGAATATGAATATGTCCTTACCAAGAACGAACAGTATTTTGATAAAGCCAATGTTGATATCGACGCAATTCACTTTAAGGTTGTCAAAGATCCCAATGCCAATTTGAATTTGTATGAGACTGGCGAGCTTGACAGTATCCAGCTCGTAGGCGAGCAAGCCGCGCAATATCTCGATGATCCAAATGTAGTGACCAGCAGTACCTCATACGTCAACATCCTTGACTTGAACCACAAAAACAAAATCTTTAGCAATGTCAGCGCACGCAAAGCATTTGCGTACGCCATCGATAAGACGTTCATCGCTGAAGAAATCCTGAAGGATGGTGCCAAACCAGCCGACTATTTCATCCCTGACAACTTTGTCAAAGGTCCGGATGGCAAGGAATTCCGTGAAACGGCAGGCACGTATAACCACTTTGATCCGCAAAAAGCAATGGAGTATTGGACAAAGGCAAAACAAGAGCTAGGCGTTGACAAGATTGAAGTGAAATTATCTACGAGCGACAATGACACGAGTAAAAAGATTGCTGAGTATGTTCAATCCCAACTGGAAAAGAACCTGGAAGGTTTAAAAGTGTCGATTGAACAGGTTACGCTGAAAATCCTCACTGATAAGCAGCTTGGCGGTGATTATGATTTCGCCTACGCCGGATGGGGCGCAGATTATGCTGACCCTCTAACCTTGCTGACGATTTACTTGAGCAACAATGAAATAAACACGGGAAAATATAAGAATCCGGAGTACGACAAGATTATTCAGAGTGTTCAACAGGTACCGTTGGCGACCAACCCTGAAGAGAGATGGAATGAATTGCAGAAAGCTGAAAAAATTCTGATGGAAGATGACGCAGTGATCATCCCGATCGTGCAAAAAGGAAAGCTTACCTTAACCAATCCGTATGTGAAGAATATGCAGCTAAATACGTTTTCCCCTTCCTATTACTTTAAAAATGTAAAAATCGAAAAGTAGTGGAGACGCTTAACTGAAAGGAGTAGGTCCGGTGAATAAATCGAAATCTTTGCCAAAACGGAGCGAAGTCCCAGCAGAGTTCAAATGGAAGCTGGAGGATATCTACCCGAATGATACAGCTTGGGAACAAGATGTAGAAAAGGTCAAGGAAATGATTGGGCAGATTCAGGCAAAAGCTGGTACGCTGTCACAGTCAGGCAAGCAACTGCTCGACACGCTTGCCCTTCAAGATGAACTAACGAAGACAATCGATCAAGTATTCCTTTATGCCCTGATGCGCAGAGACGAAGACAATGCCAATGCCACGTATCAGGCTCTGACAGACAGAGCGACCAGTCTCAGTACAAAAGTTTACAGTGCGTTATCATACATTCAACCCGAAATTTTGGCGATTCCATCCGACGAATTGCACAAGCTGATCGAGAGTGAATCAGGACTGGCTCACTACCGTATGCTCTTGGATGAGATTGAACGACAAAAACCACATACGCTTTCCACAGCAGAAGAAGCCTTGCTTGCAGAAGTAAGTGAAGTGACAGGAGCGCCATCAAATATTTTTGACATGCTCAACTACGCGGACATCAAGTTCCCGATGATCAAAAATGAAGCAGGGGAAGAAGTAGAGCTGACTAAAGGACGCTATACCCAGTTTCTGGAGAGCAAGGATCGTCGGGTACGGAAGGAAGCGTTTGAAGCCCTGTATGCAACCTACGGGCAATACCGCAATACGTTAGCAGCTACCCTTACCGCGTCAGTGAAGCGGGCCGTGTTTTACGCGAAGGTACGCAAATACGAATCTGCCCGACAAGAGTCTCTGTTTGCAGATAATATTGACACCTCCGTGTACGACAACCTGATTTCAACTGTTCACGATCATTTGCCGTTGATGCATCGCTATGTCTCACTGCGCAAACAGCTTCTCGGCGTTGACGAACTGCATATGTACGATTTGTACGTGCCGATGGTTCCTGAGGTAGAGATGGAGATCCCTTACGATCAGGCAGTGGAGATGGTTAAAGTCGCAATGAAACCGCTTGGCCAAGATTACAGTGATGTGTTGGAAACAGGACTTACATCTGGATGGATTGACGTCTACGAAAATGAAGGGAAAACGAGCGGGGCATACTCATTGGGAGTATATACCACACATCCATACGTTTTGCTAAACCATCAGGACAATGCAAATAGCATGTTTGCTCTGGCCCATGAGATGGGACACGCGCTGCACAGCTACTATTCCAGCAAAAATCAACCATATACCTATGCCAGCTGTCGCATCTTCGTGGAAGAAGTGGCCTCTACATTAGATGAAGCGTTATTGATGCACTATCTGTTGGAAACGACAGACGACAAGCTAAAGCGGATGTATCTAATTAACTATTATCTGGAGCAGTTCCGTCGCACTGTGTTCCGTACGACGATGTTTGCAGAATTTGAGAAAATCATTCACGCAAACGTTGAGGCGGGTGAAGCCTTGACGACTGAAGGGGTGTGTGCCATCTATCGTGAGTTGAATGTCAAATACCATGGACCGGATATGGTGATCGACAGAGAAATTGATTTGGAATGGGGGCAGATCCTGCATTTCTACAAATACAATTTCTATTGTTACAAATACGCTACCGGATTCTCTGCGGCGACCTCGCTTTTCAAGCAAATCATTGAAGAAGGTCAACCAGCCACTGAACGTTATCTCAAATTCCTCAAGAGCGGTAGTTCCGACTATCCGCTGAATCTACTGAAAGGAGCAGGTGTCGATATGACTTCACCAGAGCCGATTCATGAAGCGCTTGCGGTCTTTAAGGATTTGCTTGATCAGATGGAAGAACTGGTTAAAGCATAAGCGATCAGATACTCTGTAAGTTAGAAATTCCACCTATTTAATTTGACTATTCTGATTTTTGAGTAAAATTTAAATGACTAACAGTCATTGACTTTTGGTCATTTAATATTAACATAGTTTTATTTTTCACATCAACGTAAGCGGATACACATTTCTCAAAAAAATATTTTATAGGAGGAATGACCAAACAGAATGGCGGCGCTTTTCAGTTTCCTCCATCAGCTTATGCTCAATCCGCTTCCCGGTCCACTGTGTTCGGATGCGATACAACCGGATGGAGATTACCCCGCTTGATCTCCTGCGTCTCTTGGAGCCGACCAGAGGGGAAATCCTGTTCCAAGGGAGGGATATCAGCAAATTAGACAAAAAAGCGATGCATGCTGTTCGTCGTAATATGCAAATGGTATTTCAAAATCCGTTTGACACGTTAAACCCCAAGCTGAAGATCGGTCAGATCTTGACGGAGCCGTTGTTATCACACGGAATTCCCCGCGAACAGCGCCAAAGCATGTTGGAAGAGACGATTGAGATCGTCGGGTTAAACAAACGGCATCTGGGCCGCTATCCCCACGAGTTTTCCGGTGGACAGCGGCAGCGGATCGGCATCGCCCGCGCGTTGATGCTGCAGCCCAAGCTGATTATCGCCGATGAGCCTGTCTCAGCGCTAGATGTTTCGATCCAATCGCAAATCCTCAATCTGATGCAAGACTTGCAAGAGCAGTTTTCCCTGACCTACATTTTCATCTCCCATGACTTGAATGTAGTCGAACATATTTCCGACCGGGTCGCTGTGATGTATTTAGGTGAAATTGTCGAGTTTGCCGATAAGGACAAGTTGTTCCAACGACCGCTGCACCCATATTCACAAGCGCTTCTATCCGCTACACCCATTTCAGACCCAGACGAAAAACGCGAGCGAATCATTTTGCGCGGTGACTTGCCCTCTCCATCCAATCCGCCGCAGGGCTGCAAGTTTCATCCGCGCTGCCATGCCTGCATGGAGATTTGTCGGAGAGAAGCGCCGTCGTTACGGGAAGTAGATGGCAGGCAGGTTGCGTGCCATCTGTACTGATTTCGCTCTATGTATAGACCAAAAAAGAACAAAGCTTATTCTCTGAACAAAGCCAACCTCCCCCTAATTAAAATTGTTTTTTATCTGTTACGAATATAATAAAAAATGTAAAAGGATGTGTTTTCATGTTTGTATTAAAAGGACGAATTATCGATGGTACTGGAAATTCGGTTATAGAAAAAGGAGTTGTTGTTGTAGAAAAAAACAAGATTAAGCTTGTATGTAAGGAGTACGAATACAGAACCCCAGAGGGCGTAGAAGTCATTGAGGTAGAAGACGGAACGATTATGCCTGGATTTATTGATCAACACGTTCATCTAGGGATGGGAACCGTAAATTCTATGCTTATGTATACAATGACTCCCTATGAAAAAACATGTCAAGCTGTCTGGGATATGGAGAAATTAATTGAGGCCGGATTCACTACTGTTAGAGAACCAGGAGGATTCGCTCATCAACTGAAAGGACCAATACAAAAAGGTTTGGTTAACGGACCAAGAATTTCAGCGAGTGGTAAAATTCTTACACAAACAGGTGGACATGTTGACGTGTACAAAAAATTTCCGATTGAATTAAATGAAGTAACCCTATTAGGAGTGATAGCAGATGGAACCGATGCTGTAAGGCAGGCAGCAAGAATGCAATTCAGAGAAGGAGCAGATTTCATTAAGACATGCACAACTGGCGGAGTAACGTCTCAAGGAAATACCAATACAGCTAGCCAGTACAGTATTAGCGAAATAAAAGCAATGGTCGAGGAAGCAGAAATGCATGGTTCTTATGTAGCAGCTCATGCTCAAGGTACAAGAGGAATAAAGAATGCATTAGTTGCAGGCGTAAAATCGATTGAGCATGGGATGTTTATGGATGAAGAATGTATTGAACTTATGGTGAAAAATGATGCATGGTTAGTTCCGACATTCTCAATCGCTCACATGTACATGGAGAACATAGATACATTGCCAGAATGGGTAGTACCTAAAATTAAAGCATCATACGAAGCGCACTATAAATCGTTTGAAATGTGTCACAAAGCAGGAATCAAGATAGGATATGGATCAGACTTTTTAGGAGATCCGTCTATTTGTCCGTATGGTAAAAATAGCATGGAATTTGAACGATTGGTTCATGCAGGTATGAGCCCAATGGAAGCAATTGTAGCAGCGACAAAGACAGGTTCTGAAATAATTATGAGAGCCGATGAGGTAGGAACCTTGGAAGAAGGCAAACTGGCTGATATTACAATCGTTACAGGTAATCCGCTAGAAAATATCAATCTACTGACAGACGCAGATAATATAAAAATAGTAATTATTGATGGAAAAATAAGAAAAAACACTCTAAATGAAAACAAAATAAATAGTATCGTTGTCTGAATGATGATGCAGCACCCCCTGTGAAAGCCTGAGGCAATCGAGGCATTGCAGAAATAATGTCGGCAACCAAGCATTAGTGCGCAAGGAATCGGGATAGCAGAGATGGTAACGATTTTGAAAGAGTTGATTGCACAAGCGAATGGCGAATGGAAGGTGCTGGATGATTGTGGCGGCAATCCGGTCATTTATGCAGTGTTTGAGCCTTCCGCAAATGGCAATCCGAACAAAAACCATCTTGTTTTACAACCATTACGATGTACAGCCTCCTGAACCGCTTGAGGAGTGGCTGTATCCGCCATTCGGAGCAGAGATTCAGCGACAGCGATGCCCGGGATGCCTTTTTGTTTGAACCGACCATGACTGTCAGCGGATTTGAAAGCGGCTACACAGGCCAGGGAGCGAAAACGATTTTGCCGAAGCGGGCGCAAGCGAAGCTGGATTGCCGGCTGGTTCCCGGACAAGAACCCGAAGACATTGCAAGCAAAATCCGTAGGCACCTGGATCAGCATGGATTCGAGGATGTTCGCACTCAAATCGTAAGCAGTCTGATGCCATTCCACTCGAATATCAACCATTCCTTTGTCAAAACCGCTATCGAGACGGCCAAACGAGTGTACGGAGCAGACAACATCGCTCTCTTGCCGAATTTTGCCGGATCAGGGCCAATGAGCCTGTTTGGCGAATACCTGGGTGAGGAGAAGCCGATCGTGTCCATCGGACATGATTTCATCTGAATTGGCTATGCCGGGGTGCAAATCAATCAAGCGCTGCGGTTGTTGGATGTGGAGCTATCCGACCGACGCAGTCACATCAAGTGGCTGGACGCTGGACGCCGGATGACGATGCTATAAGCGATGGGCAGACGACGGAAAACGTCGACGTATGCATCGATGCCGATCCGGACAATCGGCTGACGTACTCGTTTGGTCAGAATGAAACCGTGCTCGCATATGGGCCTATCATTTCCGGCGAGTGCATGACGACAGTGTGATCGCTGCCCGTTTTGCCGAAGGAGATACACTCGTCCCGGGCTTCTGGCTCGCCCCGGAAAAAGCAGGCAGACAACCGGTGATTGTCCATGGTCAACGCACGGAGCAAAAGGTGGTATTGATGGGGATTGATCCTACATTCCGCAACTATACGCCAGCAACGTTTCGCTTGATGGCGAATGCACTCTATTTTCTCGGTTACGAGGAAAGGTAAGGTAGATTGTCGGCAAAAAATGATCGGGAGGTCGGCAGCTTTGGCAAACGCGTTACTGGAGATAAAAGGATTACGCACAAACTTCATTACCGATCATGGCGAGATTCCGGCGGTAGATGGCTTGGATATCTGTATCGAGCAAAGAGAAGTATTGGGGATTGTTGTAGAATCGGGGTGCGGAAAAAGCGTCATGTCTCAATCCATTATGGGGCTGATTCCGCAGCCTCCCGGAAAAATCGTCAAGGGCGAGATTGCGTTTAAAGGGGAGGACCTCGCACACGCTTCGGAAAAGCGGATGAGAAAAATCAGAGGCAACGAGATTGCCCTGATCTTTCAGGAACCGATGACCTCGCTTAATCCGCTCTACACGATTGGCGACCAGATTGGCGAGGTGGTCAAGCTTCATCGGAGTGTAAAGAGCCAGTGTGCAAGGAACACTTGGAATTGCCACAGCCATTCTGGAAGCGGCAGGGTTAGGATTTTTGGGGATGGGTGCTGTGCCCCCCGAGCCTGAGTGGGGGAAAATGCTTGCGGATTCCAGGCAGTTCATTCAGATGCAACGTGGACATTGTTCTTTCCAGGGGTGGCGATCATGCTGACGGTACTGGGGTTTAATTTTATTGCGATGGATTGAGGGATGTACTTGACCCGCGGATGAAACATTGACAGAAGTAGAACCCCTCTGTTCCAATCTCTCAAATTGTCGTTAACAACGTAAAAGAGGACGAAAACGAGAGCCGTCTTGCAAAATGAAGTCAAGTGGCGGCTGTTCGTATTTCATATGACGGTTTGTCAGGCCAAGTGCGATAGAGCTTCCAAGAATGATTCGTAAGCGGTTTTCCAGCCCAAACAAATAACCGCCGCGACTACAATCTAGAGGAACCAGTTGCAAAAACGATGAGGTTTATCAGAAGAATTGCCGAGAAACAATTGACAACGAATTAGGAAACGAAACAAGATAAGCGAATCTAATCAGTAGACATTTCGGATTAGCACGATGCTTTGTGCTTGTACCATCTGACTTGCATAAACAAATGAAAGGGAAGACCTGGACACAGAAACGTCAGGCCTTTTTGTTTTGGAGTACGACTGTTGTCCACAGTTTGACGCTGAGGTTCCTCTTTAGCCGTTCTATCAAGTCTTTGATGTTTGATTCTAGATTTTCTTCATACGCTACCTTCGTGACTTGAACGACACCTGTTGCTTTACTACCGTCCAGTTCTCGATGGCATTGTGTCAGCAGTTCCTCGTTCAGGTGGTGGTACAGCGATGTGAATTGCTCGTCTGGCTTTTCCTTTGCAATCTCTGCTATTCTTGCTAGTTTTGCTTGCATTTTCGGTCTACCCCTATGTGTAGAAAATGTGCCTGCTACCTGGCTGTCTACGCTTAACGTCTGAAATTACTTCCAGTCGTCCAAGACTTGCTATTGGTGGCTTGGCTTTAGCCTTTCCAAGCAGGATTTCCACCTGCTAAACTTCACAACCTAGGCTTGGTCGCACCGAAAGTTGAGTTATATAATCTCACGCAAAATAAAATAATAAAAATTGTCAATGTTTCATTTGACTATTCTGACTTCCTTGTTTAAGATTTAAATGACTAATAGTCACTGACCGGTGGTCATTTGATATTAGCATAAGTTTTATTTTTACCACATCATTGTAAGCGGATACACAATTTTTAAAAAATATTTAATAAAAGGAGGATGAATAATTGGTTAAGGAAATTAAATGGACGAAGATTTTAAACTATATCGGCGCGATTTTAGCTTTTTGTATTGGAGCAGGGTTTGCCACAGGGCAGGAAATCACACAATTCTTTGTATCATATGGATACTTGGGTTTTGCAGGTATTTTAATATCACTAGTTTTATATCTTTATATGTGTTCATCTTTTATGTATGTAGGAAAGACTTCAACTTTTAAACAAGCAAATGATGTATTTAAATATTACTGTGGAAACGTAATCGGAACGTTTTTTGAATGGTATTCAATTATCTTATTATTCCTGATATTTATCGTTATGCTTTCAGGAGCGGGTGCTGTGTTTGATGAGTATTATGGGCTCCCAACTTACCTTGGTAGGCTTTTTTTAGCAATTACAGCAGTTATCACGGTTATATTTGGATTTAAAAGGATGTTAACAATAATAGGTTTCATTGGCCCCATTATTGTTGTAGGATGTCTTGTTATCTCAGTTTTTGCCTTTATTACAAATATTGACGGGTTTAGCACAGCAAACACGGTAGTTGCTAACACTAATATTGCAAAAGCATCCGGTAGTTGGTGGTTATCTGGAATTCTTTATGCCTCATTTATGTCAATATTGTTAGCAGCATTTTTAGCAGCAATGGGAGAGACTTCAACAAGTAAAAGAGAGGCTATTATCGGAGGAGCATTAGGAGGGGGTGCTTTTAGTATTGCAGTTGCTATAGTTGCATTTGGGTTATTTGTAAACATTGAGAAGATTTACAATAAATCCATTCCGTTGTTGTACCTTGCTAACGAACTCATTCCAATAATTGGTGCGATATTTGCAATAATCTTGTTAGCAGGTATCTACACAACAGCAGCTCCAATATTATGGTCTGTATGTATAAGATTTACAAAGGATAAATCCCAAGAAATGATCATGTTAGCTATAGCACTAACTACCATATCGTTCTTTATATCTTTTACTCCATTTGAAATGTTAGTTAATATTATATACCCTTCTTCAGGATGGCTCGGTATAGTTTTCTTGCTCTGTATGATTTTTAAGCAAGTTAAAAGTAGAGCCAACAGACTTGATAAGTATAATTCGAAAAATAAAGATTATTCAGTAAATAACCATAATGTTAATAGGAGCTGATATTTAATGCAAATTATCAAGGGTAATATACCTAAATTAGGGCCAATTTCTAACGCAGTAGTAAAAAATCATATGTTTTATACCGCAGTTGTTCCTGTTTACGAAAATGGATCAATTGAAATAGGAGATTTCAAAATTCAAGCAAAACTAGCATTTTCTAACCTGAAAAATTTGATTGAAGATGCTGGAGGATCGTTAAAAGATATTCTACAAGTAATTGTTTATCTAACTGACATAAATGATTCACAAAGCATGAACAAAATATGGAGTGAGTTTTTTTCTGAACCTTATCCAAATAGAGCAACTATAGGAGTCAATGAACTTGTAATACCTGGTATGAAAATTGAAATAGTTGCTACCGCTATGATAAATAGTCTCTCGGAGTTTGAGGGGAGGTAAGAGCGGAGATTAGCCAATCATAACTGGAAAATTGACTTGTTCGAACCCAAAGGGCAACCGTTTTTTTGAAAAGGGACCCTGCCGCTAGGCTACTACTGGGAATACAGGTTGCTGAAGTTTGAGAAGTTCATCTTTTTTATGCGTATACCAAGCAGACAGCTCCGGCATCATGGGCAGCGTCGAGCAGCTGTACCATATTTCAAAATGCGCCCCACCAGACGGGACTTTACCGTGGGAAGTGTTCGGGGCCTTCTCTCCCTTCTTGCCTTTCTTAAGTTTACGTTTCTTCGGTTTCATCTTGGGCTTGAGATTGTGTTTCTCTGCGGCCCAAAAACGGGAGAGGAAATCATAGAAGGTTCCGACGCCAGGAATGTCCCCGGGCTCAAAACCGCTGAGAATGGCGTAGAGAGGAACACGGTACAGTTCATCGACTCATTTGGTAATGCCGATTTCCGTTTTGCTCATGAGAAAGAGCAAATAGGAACGCAGCATAGACGCGGGATCACAGGGAGTAGGGCCTCTATCGTCATAGAGGTCGTGCAAGAATGAGGCCGAATAGTAGAGGTCTCTGATGTAGCACTTCAAGATGACGGGCCAATCCGCGTTGACCAGAACGAGGATGCCGCCGGAGTAATGCTTGCGCAGTTGCTCAAGAACAAAGCGTTGATAGGAATCATGAGGAATGAAGACAGGTTTCAAAAAAGAACCACCCCGATATTCGATGAGTACGGGAAAAGCAACCCTTTCACGCGCCATTATGGAGTGGCTTTTGAAAAGTCAATTGTTTTTTGGTAAATGGTCGTATTATGAAAAATTTCCTAATTCAGAGTACGGTTCAAATAAAAATTCCCCCCACCAAAGTGGGAGGAATCGAACTTGGATGGAGCAACCAAAGCCTTGTCCCATCTGCCTCGGCATTGCCGAAAGGCTATTAAAAAAAGGGAGGATTTATATGAGTAAAGTTATTATTATAGGGGGTGGAATAATTGGGCTCGCCTCTGCTTATTATTTACGTAAACAAAACCATGAAGTTGTTGTTATTGATAAAGGGGTTCCAGGTGAAGCGTGTTCAGCAGGAAATATGGGTTGGATTTGTCCGACATTATCACAACCATTACCTTCACCGGGATTAATCTTATCATCGCTTAAATGGATGTTAAAAAAAGAGAATCCGTTATACATTAAACCCTCAGCAATGCTTCTTTTAGGAAAGTGGTTTTTTAACTTTTGGAAATATTGTAATGAAGCTTCCTATACTAACGGCGTAAATGTAGGACTACAAATTAGTAAAAATACTCTAAATCTCTTTGATGATCTTCTTGCTGAAGATATAATGCAATTTGAAAATTACAAAAAAGGATTACTATATGTATCGCTAGATTCAAATGAATTAGAAAAAAAATATGAGGAATTCATTGTAGGAGAAAGAATAGGATTATCAAAACCTATCAGAAAAACAAAAGAAGAAGTTTTGGATATGGAACCAAGCTTATCGGAAAATGTAGTTGGAGGGTTATATTTACCAAGTGAACGACATGTTAGACCTGAAAGTTTAAGTAAAGCTCTACATAGGTGGTTAGAAGAAAATGGTGTTGAATTTTTAATTAATCATGAAGTTACTGATTTTGAAAAAAAAATGGGTAAAATAATAGCAGTTAAGGCAAATTCAAAAAGAATTGAGGCGGATCATTTCCTATTAACTGCTGGTGTATGGAGCAAACACTTGGCTAAAAAAATCGGTTTTTACCTGCCATTGACTGCTGGTAAAGGTTACAGTATTACTATTACTTCACCAAATGTTAAACTTAATCATCCTCTATATTTGGGTTCTGCTGGAATAAGCCCTTTTGAAGATAGTATTCGTTTTGGTGGTACTATGGAATTCTCAGGTGTTAATACAAATATTGACTCACGCCGAGTAGATTCAATACGCAACTTAATTTTTAATTATCTAAAAGAACCATTAACAGGAAGTAGTGAAGAAGTTTGGTCCGGAATGAGACCAATGACACCTGACGGTATACCTGTATTAGGTAATGTTCCAGGTGTAAGTAATCTTTTTATTGCTACCGGTCATGTTATGAGTGGTGTATCCATGTCTTTATCTACAGGGTACATCATGTCAGAATTAATAACGAATGGTCAATCAGTAATTGATTTAAATGCTGTTTCACCAGAAAGATTTCTTAAATAAATTATTATGTCACTTAAGCCCCGAAAATGGATTTGAGTCATTCCCCCTTATCTTGTTAAGCTGGTATTAGAAGAACAGAGGGGATTTATTTATGCAACGGAAACGCTATTTAATTGAGATCAAGCAACAGCTGATCCATGAAGCCCAAGAATCAGGAAACGCAAGTCAGGTAGCCAGACGACAAGGGATCGACGTCAAAATGTTGTATCGGTGGATAAGCGATTCCAAACATGCAGATTGGCAAAACGCTTCTTCCGAAGCCAAAGCTGTTACGAGTTATACACCAAGTCCAGGAGAGTTTCGTGAACTGGAAACGGAGAATGATAAACTGAAGAAATTACTTGGATAAAAGGATTTGGAAATTGCAATCCTCCGTGATCTTGTAAAAAAGGTGAACCCAGCTTATCGGACAAAATGGAAATAGCCGACAAGTGGATACGGATGGGGTACACAGCCAAAACGGTACTACGTATTGTCGGCATTCTGGAAGCAACATACTACTACCGGGGAAAAACAAAGCCTCCCAAAAGCCTCCTGTCTATAACGGCGGGAGGCCCATACCCGGCTATTCTTTGTCGAAGGACGGACAACCAGTCTCCGATGAACAATTCAAAGAATGGATATCCGAATTGCTGACAGATGATGAAGCTGCTTATGGGTATTGTAAGCTTACTGTCTGCCTACGTCGAGACTACCAAATGATCATCACAACAAGAAAAAGTTTTACCGTTTGTTGAAAGAAGAAGAACTCCTACAACCCCAACGACCGAAGAAGAGTAAACATCCTCGTCAGCTTGCCAATACTCGCGAGATTACGGCACCCAATCAGTTGCGGGAGATGGATGTAAAATACGGCTTTATTGCGGGAGAACATCGCTTCTTTTTCCTTTTGAGTCTCATTGACGTTTATGATCGAGAGGTCGTGGACTACCATAATGGCCTGACATGCGAAGGAAAACATGCTGCTCAGATTCTTCAACGCGCCTTATGGAAACGACAGCAATAGAACTCTGCCTTATGATGAGATCAATCACAGGAAGTGGGAAACATTCATGGATGACAACAGACTCATTCAATTGTCACGCTCGCTGCTCGACTTTTCGTTACAGCTGTAGCATGAAGAGAACATCCTCATTGATGTTCGGGGAGAAGGCGAAGAACTGGCCAAAGAACTGGTAAGACAAAGCTACCAAAGAGGAGCATATCCGTTTGTGCGATATCTCCACCCGTCTACCCAGCGGGAAATTCTTCTCGGCGTGTCTGAAAAAAGTGCAGGATTCCAGTTACAGTGGGAAACTGCGATGTGGAAAGATCTCCAGAAACGAATCATCATCAGTGGTGAGCCCAATGAAAGCGAATATGCCGACGTTCCTGCGGACAAGTTCCACAATTACAACAAAGTCATGAAACCTATGAGGGATTATGCCGTTTCCCAAGTAAAGTGGGTTGGTGTCATCTATCCGACCACATCCTTGGCGGAGAGAGCAAACATGTCTACAAAAGCATTCGATGACTTCTACTTTGACGTCTGTACGATGGACTACCGTCACATGAAACAGGCCATGCTGCCATTGCAGGAACTGATGGAACGAACTGATCGAGTGAAAATTGTCGGCACTGGCACCGATTTGGAGTTATCCATAAAAGGGATTCCCAAGATAATTTGTGCCGGTGAAATGAATGTTCCAGACGGAGAGATTTACACAGCGCCCGTACGGAATTCAGTGAACGGAACCATCACGTTTAACATACCGGCGCATTATTTGGGGAGTAGCTTTTTTCACGTTTCAAGAGGGGAGGATTGTGGAAGCTACATCGAGCAACACCAGGCGACTCAACCAAATTCTCGATGCAGATGAAGGGGCCCGGTATATCGGTGAATTCGCGATTGGCGTAAACCCGCTTATCTTGAACCCGATGAACAACATTTCGTTTGATGAAAAAATTGCAGGCAGTTTTCACCTCACGCCAGGATTTGCGATCTGGAACGCAGACAATGGTAACAGAAGTACGGTTCATTGGGACATTACGAATATCCAGCGCCTGGAATGGGGCGGGGGTGAAATATGGTTTGATGATGTCCTGATCCGGAAAGATGGGTTGTTTGTGTTGGACTCTCTCAAGGAATTAAATGCATAATATTCAGAAAGAAGATGCGGAGGATAAACAGATAACTTATTTGGGAGGCTGCAGAATGTCAAACCGTTTGAAGAAAATCCGGAACAGCTTGAGCAACCTTGGAGTTGATGCATTTATCACCGGAAATAAAGCCAATCGACGTTATTTGAGCGGATTTACCGGCTCGGCGGGACATGTCATCATCTCGATGGATCAGGCTGCGCTAATTACTGATTTTCGTTATCTCTTACCAGCAGCAAAAGAAGCACCCGACTTTACGATTGTCCACAACCATCGAGATCCCATCACCGCCATCTATGAGTTTGTACGAAAGATCGGAGTGACGAAAATTGCGATCGAGGAAGAATGGATTTCATTGGCTGAATACAAGCGGTGGAAGTCCGCCTTCTCCGGCATCATGCTTGTACCCACCTCCGGAATCGTAGAGAGCTTGCGCAAAATAAAAGATGAGGACGAGTTGGACAAGATCAAAAAGGCGATCAACATAACAGAAGGAGCATTTGCACACATTCTTGGCTTTATTCAACCTGGTGTTCGCGAGATAGATGTAGCGGTCGAATTGGAAACGTTTATTCGCGGGCACGGAGCTGTTTTCGCTTTCGAAACGATTGTCGCTTCTGGCACAAGGGGGGCTTTGCCGCACGGCAGTGCCACAAGCAAGTGTATCGAAGCGGGAGAAATGGTCACCTTGGATTTTGGAGTCTTTTTTGAGGGCTACTGCTCTGACCTCACTCGGACGATCGCAGTTGGCGAACCGAGCGAGCAAATGCGCGAAATTTACGAGGTGGTTCGATTGGCGCAGCAAATCGCCATTCGCCAGCTCAGGCCGGGAATGACGGCACAGCAACTTGACCTTTTTAGCCGGGAAGTGATCGAGAAGGCTGGATATGCAGAACATACGCACAAGGCAAGCGGTCACTCCATTGGCTTGGATGTTCATGAAGCACCCATCATTTGCACGTCAGATGTGGGCGTGATCGAAAAAGGGATGGTACTGACAATTGAGCCGGGTATTTACATGAAAGGGGTCGGCGGCGTCCGAATTGAGGACGACGTCTTGGTCACCGACAATGGCTGTGAAACATTAACGAACTCCCCGAATGAGCTGCTCATTTTGCCTGTTGGTAAAAGGAGTCAGCGATAAAAACGCATGATTGGTCAATTCATTTTGAAGAATGTACGGAGACGCTGTTGCGAGAAAGTACGGTTCCGGGCATGTCTAAGGCGACAGCCTTTACAATGAGAAGCCCTGTGATAGCCTATTTCGGCAGCAATGACCGAGAGCGACCACGGGGTTTCTCATTTCTTCTTTGTAAACAAGAAAGTGACCAGCTCCGGACGGATCGGCGCTGGCCACTCTTCAAAATTTTATTGGTTTTCCTTCGTCTCATCAATCAGACGCAACAAATTTCCGTTATTGTCCTTAAAAGTTGCAAATCGTCCAGGGGGGATATCAAATGGCTTTTGAATAAACTCAAGATCAGAGTGTTCTTCATAAAATGAATCAACACTGTCTACCAAAAAAACACCACCAGGGCCTAATTCATTATCTTCTTGTTCCAACATTAATTGCACGTCAGTTCCTTCTAGTTTCAAGGCAGCTGTATGTTCTCCTTCACGCCAAGCTTCTTCCATTCCAAAATTATCACGGTAGAATTTAAGTGCTTCTTTTAGGTCTTTCACAGGATAAGATAAAAAAATTAACTTCAATTTGAGTCACTCCCTTATTTTTTTAAAAAACATAATCTGATTATGTAATAGAATAATCTATTTATGTTTATGAGTCAAGTGTGTTAAAATATGATTATGAAAAATTGGATTCCAGTACCAGGGTCAATAAAAGCAAAAATATTAGAACAAGCTGTAAAAGAATTTTGTTCAAAGGGATATCAAGGTGTACATGTAAAAAATCTATCTGAAACAGTTGGTGTCACAACCGGTGCTATTTATCACCACTTTAATTCAAAGGTAAATCTTTATGCTATTGTCCGTGAAGAGATGGAGCGCAGAATTGTTGATAGAATGGAGGGAGCTGCAGCTGTTTTCGACGATCCGACGAAGTCTATTAGAACAGCTATACTCGTTGGGTTTGACTCGGCCATAAAGTTTGGTGCTTGTAGGTTGTTGAGTGAAAATGATCCTAGTCAAGGCCCAGATCGTATTGCCGATTTCTTAAGTACTATCCAAGTAGACGGTGCTCAAGGTCTGGCATATATTTTGCCTGCTGCTTGGCGATCTGCGTTGCTTTCTGTGCTAGAAGAACGTTTATCCGTTGAGGAAGCACGTAGTGTTTTAGAATGGCTACTTACAAAGTAACATTCTAAAAAAAGAACTAGGGAAACAATTGATTATCATAGAATAATCTACACTTTAGAAGGCTGTTCAATATTTAGAAAAAAGCCTGATTTCTCATTATTAGACTGGTAAGTTGGATCGTCAGAGTGGGAGCGGGAGGGGTGGCCGCAATGGCTGAAACTCACAGGGTGAGAGGCTCGCTGTACCTGAAAGGCCGGAACGAATGTGGAGGAAGGCAACAGCCTTTACAGTGAGAAGCCCTGTGATAGCCTATTTCGGCAGCCATGACCGAGAGCGACCACGGGGTTTCTCATTTTTTTTTGTAAACAAGAACGTGACCAACACCGGACGGATCGGCGCTGGCCACTTTTCAATATGTAAACATCCTCCAGGAACCGGCTTGCGATTTTGTAAACAGAAACGGTGCTGCAGCTCGTCGTTCGCTGCCTTGTTTGTAAACAAATGCCTAAAACGAATACAATGAGGTTATTAATAAATTCCCAATTTAACCCATATGTTTGCACTTGGTGACAGCGACGCTGGTACTACCCCTACTGGTATGAATACTCTAACATCAGCATGTAACGAGATTTTACCTTCTTTCGTAAGAAGGGTAGCCACTCTCATAAAATCACTCCTGTTGCATAAATCCATTTCTTTGGTTCATTGAAAAAGATTGCTACCCGCGCCTTTGCTTGGGCTACACCCTCCATCTTAAACACCTAACTCAATGTACTATGAATTTGAATATAGATATCAAGTGTTTAAAGAAATAAAAAGAAAGGGCAACTCTACATTGAATACTGTAAAGTCACCCATTCTGACTAGTTAAGTTAACCGCGTTTTGTTGGCGGGACCCCATGCCCATCAAGCGAAGGAAATTACTACCTCCTCAAAACGAAAACACGCTATTCTTTCGGTAGACTGACTAACGAAAGGATAGCGTTTTATGATGAATCGTGGTATTTCAAACGATCTTCA
>NZ_JBITPN010000070.1:0-2326 GCF_050467985.1 Brevibacillus sp. NRS-1366
ACAGGAAATATGGGCAAAACGGATTGTAGCCTATCGGGAAAGCGGCCAAACGATGAAAATCTGGTGCGCTGAGCAGAAACTGGCCATCCATCAGTTAAAATATTGGCTATACAAAACTCAAAAACAACAACGTTCGGCACCGGCCTTTACTACTTTCCGCGCCGTTGCCGTTACCGCCCCAAAAACGGAACATGACCCGCTATGGATACACGTTGGTTCTGCACGTATTGCGGTACGTCCCGGCTTTGAGCCACAATTACTTCGTGATGTGGTTGCCGCATTGGTGCCCGAATGCTAAATCTGACTGGCGCTTCTCAAGTATATCTGGCTTGTGGTACTACAGATTTGCGAAAATCCATTGACGGTCTGGCGGCGATCGTTCAGGAACAATTTTCACTAGACCCGTTTTCCACCGCTTTGTTTGTGTTTTGCAACCAGAAGCGGGACAAGCTCAAAATCCTGCAGTGGGATCACTCGGGTTTTTGGCTTTATTATCGTCGTCTGGAACGTGGAACATTTCAGTGGCCCTCAACGGGCCATTCTCCCCTTTGTCTCTCGCAACGAGAGTTGCGATGGTTACTTGATGGTCTTTTCTTATCACAACGACACGCCCATCCTGTTGTATCACCTGAAGTGGTGATTTAGCGAAGCTCTCTAGGCAGGAATTCCACTGAGGTTTGTCGAATAAATCCTGTATGAAAACAAGTACGGAATCCCTCACTCTCGAACAACTCCGACAGCAAAATGCCCAGTTGGAACAACAGAATGCCGAATTGTCGGCCAAACTCAAATGGTACGAAGAACAGTGGCGATTGGCGCAGCAGAAGCGCTTCGGCGCTTCCAGTGAAAAGACGCATCCTGAGCAACTAGAGTTGAACCTGTTTAACGAAGCGGAAGTACTGGCTACACCAAAAGGGCAGGAGCCCGAGATGGAAAAGGTCACGTACGAGCGTCACAAACTGTCCGGCAAGCGAAAGGAAGATTTGTCCAAACTGCCTATTGAGACAGTCACGTACCAGCTTACAGAAGGCGAGCGTATCTGCCCGTGCTGTAACGGATCCATGCACGAGATGACTACGGAGACGCGCAGCGAAATTGCGGTGGTACCACCGCAAGTAAAAGTCGTTCAGCATGTACGACAGGTGTATGCCTGTCGTCACTGCGAACGACATGAACTACAAACCCCGATCGTCACGGCTCCGATGCCAAGGCCCGTGTATCCGGGGAGTTTGGCATCTCCTTCGGCGATGGCACATGTGATGTGCCAGAAATACGTGGACAGCTTGCCGTTGCACAGGCAGGAGCAACAGTTTGCTCGTATGGGGTATACGTTGTCACGTCAAACGATGGCAAACTGGATGATCTATGGGGCAGAAAAGTGGCTCATGCCGATTGTAGCGAAAATGAAAGGATATCTGCTCAAGCAAGAGGTACTGCATGCAGACGAGACGACGTTGCAAGTGTTGCGGGAACCGGGGAAAGCAGCAGAAACGGCTTCGTATCTGTGGTTGTATCGGACCGGATGCGAGGCACAGCCAGTCGTGGTCTACGACTACCAGCGAACGCGTGGCGGTGAACATCCGCGAGACTTCCTCGCGGGCTTTCAAGGTTATTTGCATGTCGATGGCTATGCAGGTTACCACAAAGTCAAAGATGTCACGCTGATTGGCTGCTGGGCACATGCGAGGCGTAAATATGATGAAGCACTGAAAGTTGCGCCGCAGGCCAAAGATAATCCGGAATCAGTGGCGGCGCAAGGGCTGGCGTATTGTAACCAGCTCTTTGCGATTGAGCGTAAGCTCAAAGATGCCACGCCGGAAGAACGCCACAAGGTACGAGAAGAACAAAGTCGCCCCGTACTGGATGCTTACTTTACATGGCTGCGTCAGCAAAGAGCCCGGACAATGCCCAAAAGTCTGATTGGCCAGGCAATCGCTTATAGCCTGAACCAATGGGAGAAACTGACTGCCTTTTTAAAGGACGGACGTCTGGAGCTGGACAACAACCGCAGTGAGCGCTCGATCAAGCCATTTGTGATTGGGCGCAAAAACTGGCTGTTCGCAAATACTCCAAGAGGAGCAGCGGCAAGCGCGGCGATTTACAGTGTAATCGAGACGGCGAAAGAAAATGGGCTGCATCCGTTCCGATACCTCGAGTACCTGTTCGAGCAATTGCCGCAGCTTTCGGATCTTCATGACCCGAAAGCACTGGAACCGTTTTTGCCGTGGTCATCTTCACTACCGGATACCTGCCGCCTTCGCTAATCTCCATCTATCATACCCTGGCTTCCATCTAGATCACTAGGTGGGGCCTATTTGACGTTCAC
>NZ_JBITPN010000071.1:0-1401 GCF_050467985.1 Brevibacillus sp. NRS-1366
ATGTTTTTAAAGACTGAAATTGAAGGATTCATCAATCAAAAACAAGCAGAATTAACAGCATCCCAAACTAACACTCTCAATGCAATGGAAAATAAAAAAAATGAATTCTCTAATTATGTTGAAACTAAAAAAGGTGAATTCGATGTAACATTAAGTAAGTTCTCTTTCGAAGGGAATTATCTTGGGACTGTACAGTATTTTAAATGGAATACTGTTAAGTACAATAATGAAACTTATCTTTGTCTTCAAGATAGTTTAGGGAATGTTCCAACCAACACAACGTACTGGGTAAAAATTGCAGCCAAAGGCGACCCGGGTCAACAAGGTCTAGCTGGTTTAGGACTTGTCTATCGTGGTACGTATGACGGAACGATTGCATATACCTCCCAAGACGCAGTAAATTATGGAGGCTCCATTTACTTTTGTAAAAAAGATGCTCCTGTAGGTATAAACCCTAGTGATCAAAATTACTGGGCTCTTTTTATATCTAAGCAAAACATTCCAGTCTCCCCTACTCCTCCAACTACTCCTGTGACTGGTGAAATGTGGGTTGATAGTAGTAATAACAATCCAGTTATGAAATATTGGACTGGTACAGGGTGGCTCGGAACAAATTCAGTAGATTCTGAAAAACTAGGAGGAAAATTATCTTCATACTATGCATCCTCTCAAAGTGTTTTAGATGCATTGAATAAAATTGGGACTCTAACAGAACTACCTACTATCGATAAATCAAGTCTGGTTAAGGCATTAATTGAGATAAATACAAAGCTGCTAAATCATATTGGGCTTGGCGGTTCTACACATGCATTGGCTACAACTACTACAGCTGGGTTCATGAGTGGGCCTGACAAAGACAAACTGAACGGAATACAGACGGGAGCCATTAATAAAACAACAGCAGACGGTCTCTATCAAATCTTAGGGACTGCTAACACAGACATTAATCAAGTAAAAGCATTGACGCTCGAAACTGACACTCGATCTGTCGTCATTACCTACACGGGTGATACTATTACCAAGGTTGAGGAAAAGAGTGGCAGCACTACGGTGAAATCATCTGTCATATCGTACAACAGTGATGGAACATTGAACACAGTTACAGAAAAAGCTGGGGTAAGAACAGTGACTAAAACCCTTAGCTATTCAGGTGGAAAACTCTCTGGCGTGACAAAGGCGGTGACTTGATGGATACAATTGCTTTTGCCTTAGCAAATTTACTCAAAGCTGAGTACACTCCAGACTCATGCATTTTAATGGCGGATTTACCTACCCCAGTTAGAGAATTTCCGGGAGCGTCAATAAACGGAAAGGGATATG
The DNA here is from genome assembly GCF_050467985.1 of Brevibacillus sp. NRS-1366. Classification (NCBI taxonomy): domain Bacteria; kingdom Bacillati; phylum Bacillota; class Bacilli; order Caryophanales; family Paenibacillaceae; genus Brevibacillus; species Brevibacillus sp. NRS-1366. Next base: position 1,321 of record NZ_JBITPN010000071.1, read on the forward strand.
TATTTAGTGGTTACTATAATGGCGTTGTTTCCACTGTATATGAATATGATCCTGCCTTAAACACTTGGGCAAGTAAGGCGA
>NZ_JBITPN010000072.1:0-23256 GCF_050467985.1 Brevibacillus sp. NRS-1366
GTAGGTGGAGGGTAGTTCACTGATGATAGTATAAGCGCAACTACGGCCTTGCCTGCGCCAAAAGGCTTGGCAAAGCCAAGTTTTCTAATCCCTTCTCTCTCATTCTCTCGTTCTACCCCTCTTTGGCAGATCATAAAATGGGAGTGTCTAGTACAAAGCGGGGAGGATCACTTGCATGAAACGCTACCTACTCATATGGATTGTCGCTTTGCCGATCTTGCTCGTAATGGTACCTGCTGCACTCGTCCACTTTTTTGCACCAGCCATGGATAGCGCGGGCCCAGCCCATGTACCTGTTTCCGTACCGGACAACCAGGTGAATCCGGAGTTATCGAATCTTTCCATCAAAGTCTACCGCACAGAGAAAAAGGTGGTGGAAACATTACCGTTGGAAAAGTATATTACAGGCGTCGTAGCAGCCGAGATGCCTGCGGAGTTTGAACTGGAAGCGCTCAAGGCACAAGCACTCGCCGCAAGGACGTATATCGTGCGCAGGCTAAACGAGGGGAAATTCGATGATGTGCCAGATGGAGGGCAAGTTCTCGATACGGTCCGCCACCAGGTCTACATGGACGAGAATCAGCGTCGCGAGCGTTGGAAGGATCAGTATGAATGGAAGAACCAGCGTATTACGCAAGCGGTTCAGGCTACAGCAGGAGTCGTGCTTACGTACAACGGTGAGCCGATTGACGCCACGTTCTTTTCCACCAGCAACGGATTCACGGAAAACTCCGGTGAGTATTGGGAAAAGTCGATCCCCTATTTAAAAAGCGTGGCAAGTCCGTGGGATATTCAGTCCCCCCGCTATGAAGAGACCGTGATCAAGTCTACCGCAGAGCTAGAAAAGGATTTAGGAGTCAAGCTCGCGCAGGAGGCATCCACCAACGGCTCGTGGTATCGGATCGAATCGACGACGACAGGCAATCGTGTAGCCAAAATTAGTATCGGAGGCAAAGAGTTTTCCGGACGTGAGTTTCGTGAAAAGCTAAACCTGAACTCTTCCTCCTTTACCATGGAGCTGCGAGGCAAACAGGTTTTTATTACAACCAAAGGGTATGGTCACGGTGTCGGCATGAGTCAATGGGGAGCAAACGGGATGGCCAAGAACGGAAAGAACGCGGAGCAGATCGTCAAGTATTTCTATCAGGGCGTTCATTTGCAGGATTACACCCGTATTTTGCAAGTCTAGTTTAAGAGGAGGTTCAAAAAGTCCGGGAAACATAGCTGTCGAATTTCCGCGTTGCGTTGCCCCTCCGCTGCTCACGTAGACTCACCTACGCTGCGCTGCTCGGGGCTGCCGCGCCTTGAACTTCTCGGCTCTGTTTGTCCTCCTTTTTGAACAGCTTTTTAAAATGTAAGCAAATTTTTACTTTTCCCTACTCTCTCAGGTTTATACGCCAAAATTCTGGCGATACTGAGGGATGAGGTGATGAATAAAATGGAAGATCAAAAGAATCAAAATCAACCGATTCCATTCAAGAAGTCAAGTTCTTGGAAAAAAGTATTAGGTAAGAAGTGGGCATTTCCCGCGATCTACATCGGCACCGCAGCAATCATTCTCGCTTTTGTGATGTGGTATCAGGGAAGTGTCATGGACACGGTATCCAAATTGACGAATGTCAAGGATGACGTGACAGTAACAACACCATCGGCTCCTGAGACAACGCCGCAAGAAGATCCATCAGTACCCGTGACCAGCACAGTACAACCACTTGCATGGCCTGTCGGAAAAGGTGTGCAGTATGACTTGGGGATGAGCTTCTATGATGAGCAAGCCTCCAAAGACATTCAGCAAAAAGCGCTGGTTAAGTACAATGACTCTTTCTATCCGCACACAGGTATTGACCTGAAGGCTACCGATGGCAAAAGCTTTGATGTCATTGCTGCTCTGGCTGGCAAGGTAGTTAAGGTGGAAAAAGATCCACTCGTCGGCAATGTAGTGGAAGTGGAGCACACAGACAAAATGGTCACTGTGTATCAAAGCCTGGAAAACGTAACGGTAAAACCGGGTGCTGAAGTAACACAAGGCCAAGTCATCGGGTCTGCTGGCCGCAATGAATATGAAAAAGACGCCGGCATTCACCTTCACTTTGAAGTCCTCGTCGACAACAAAGCAGTGAATCCACAGCAGTATCTGGTTTCTCCAGAAACTGACGTGAAAAATCAATAATCCATGAAGCACCTGTAAAGGCCATTACTTTTGCAGGTGTTTTTTTGTTAAAAAGGGGCCGTAGTGGGAGAGCACTGCAAAAGTCCACCTTTTCCAGAACAACTTAATTGTCAAAGAAAAACGAGCCTCTAGGATCACTTCTAAGGCTCGTTTCGCGTTAAGGGAGACATATTTGTACCCCCTAAAATCTTTGGTTTTTCTAAAAAGACGACTTTTGCAGCAGTCTCTAGTGGGGAGAAGAATATTTCCATTCTCCGCTCTCTGCTACGTCTAACAAGGAAGTATTGACTGTCCGCTCCGCTAAGCAGGACTACGCAAGGAGCTGCGCCTGGAAATATTCTTCTCCTGCGTATCCGTAGTTTTTCTCAAAAAGATTTAAAGAAGTGACACAAGGACTTCTTGAAATGCTTTGAAGCATACGGCACTTCATTTGGCACTAAAGCTCACTCATGAAGTAACTTCTTTGTGCAACTTGCAAATCTTTTTCCGATCGCAGAAACACAACCGTTACGAAGGAGAAGCCGATTTCCAGGCGGAGCGACTGGCGGAGTCCTGCTCAGCGGAGCAATGAATTTGCGGGAATCAGGAACGTAACCCTGAATAAACTCCGTAGCGGCTACTGCTTTTACGTTCCCCCGCGAATCATTGCGCAGCGGACAAAACAGGCATCCCTGCGGGACGCAGACCGGAGCGAAGAATGGAAATCGGCTTCTCCTCACCACGGTCACCCCCCGTGTGGTACAAACTGTTGAAAAAAGATGGGGCCGTGCTGGCTTGTCAGGCTTGGAAACGTAGAATATGTGTCCCTACGCACCCATATATTGTATCAGACATGTAGATACAAGGAGGCGAGTGACGTGCACGACTACATCAAAGAGCGGACCATCAAAATCGGCCGATATATTGTAGAGACGAGAAATACGGTTCGGATGATCGCCAAAGAGTTCGGTGTTTCTAAAAGTACAGTGCACAAGGACTTGACTGAGCGGCTGCCTGAGATAAATCCGGAGTTGGCAAACCAAGTAAAGGAAATTCTGGAATACCACAAAGCCATCAGACATCTCCGTGGCGGAGAAGCAACCAAGATAAAGTACAAACGACGCAGTAAAAAAGTACGTGTAGAACAGGAGGAAAGTGTATAAGAAAGAATTTCCTTGTCCTCTCACGTAGAAGAGCCTATGATATTAGATAGAAATGTAACTGGTAACAGGGAGGACCTTTCATGTTTGGCAAAGATATCGGAATCGACTTGGGGACGGCGAATGTCTTGGTATTTGTTAAAGGCAAGGGCATTGTCCTAGATGAACCATCTGTCGTGGCTATAGACAGTAATACGAGGAAAGTATTGGCTGTGGGGCATGAAGCACATCGAATGGTGGGCCGCACCCCGGGGAATATTGTGGCGATCCGACCTTTGCGAGAGGGTGTTATTGCGGACTTTGAAATTACGGAAGCGATGCTTAAACACTTTTTGACCAAAATCGGTGGGAAAAGCATGTTTGCACGTCCACGTGTATTGATTTGCTGCCCGACCAATATCACTTCTGTTGAGCAAAAGGCAATTCGTGAAGCTGCCGAGCGTAGCGGAGGAGCTAGAGAAGTATACATTGAGGAAGAGCCGAAAGTAGCTGCAGTAGGCGCAGGCATGGAAATTTTTCAGCCGTCCGGCAACATGGTAGTCGATATTGGTGGAGGTACAACTGACGTAGCGGTACTGTCGATGGGCGATATTGTCACGTCCTCCTCCATCAAGATTGCAGGGGATACATTTGATGTGGCTATTATGCGGTACATAAAAAATAAATACAAGTTGCTGATTGGAGAGCGTACGGCTGAAGATATCAAGGTTCAGATCGGAACGGTTTCCGGCGGGCGCCAGGACGAAATGGACATTCGCGGTCGAGATATGGTAAGCGGTTTACCGCAAACAATTACCATTCAATCGGGCGAAATCCAAGAAGCCCTGGCCGAGTCGGTGAGTGCCATTGTACAAGCCTCAAAATCTGTTTTAGAACGAACACCTCCGGAGCTTTCTGCCGATATAATTGATAAGGGTGTTTTTCTGACTGGCGGCGGCGCTCTCTTGCACGGCATTGATCAAATACTGGCAGACGAACTGAGAGTTCCCGTGCTGGTAGCGGACGAGCCAATGATGTGCGTAGCCAAAGGGACAGGAATGATGCTGGACTACCTCGACAAAGTACCAGCGCACCGGAATAAGCGTTTATTCAGGGGGTAAAATGACGTGATCAGAGGCTTGTATACGTCTGCATCAGGGATGTTGGCCTTACAGAACAAGCAGGATGCGCTTGCGAACAATCTGGCTAACATCAACACACCGGGATACAAACAGGACGTGGGTGTGATGCGTTCTTTTCCAGAGCAATTGATCTCTCGTATTCGCGACAAGGAAGGACCTGATATTCAGGGCTTGCCTTCCATGGGTGGACAGGCTACGGTGATCGGACGATTAACCTCCGGGGTGTACATGTCGGAGGCGATTCCGATGTTTACACAGGGCGATATCGAAGAAACCCGCAATCCGTACGATGTGGCGCTATTGGACAACCTGCAGCCCGATCAGGACGGCAACGAACGCCGTCTGTTTTATAGTGTGGCTCGCATCGAGGATTTGAGGCAGCCGGCGCAGCCTGACGATATCCGGTACACGCGAAATGGCAACTGGAGCGTCAATTCGGACGGTTATCTGGTGACGCCAGACGGGTATTACGTGCTGGACAATGATAATCAGGCGATTCGGGTCAATGATCCGGCAACGGGTGTGAACGTAGGCCAGGGTCTGCAGATCAATCAGTTCGGGGAACTTTTGTACAAGGACGATTCCGGGGAACTGCAGTCAGTGCCTAATCATCAGCGGCTGGCACTCAGTGTGGTTACCGATCCGTTGAAGCTCGTCCGTGAAGGAGTCAACGTTTTCCGGTGGGAAGGTGATGCAGATGTGGAAGCAATCGACATTGCAGAAGCCAATGATCAGGCAGCACTTGATGCCGGAGAGTATACTACGCCTACAATCATGGGGCGCTATGGTACCCAGCAGGGCTGGCGGGAACGCTCCAATGTAGACCCGATGCAAACGATGACTAGCATGATGAGCGTCTTGCGTGCCTATGAAGCGAACCAACGCGTCATCACGACGATCGACGGTACGCTGGAAAAGGCCGCTAATGAACTTGGTCGGGTAAACGGTTAAGAAGGAGGTAGCCTGAATGCAGTCGCTTCATATTTCCACTTCAGCTATGCGTGGGGTTCAGCAGGCACTGGACAACACGGCCAACAATTTGGCAAACATCGATACAGTCGGGTACAAGCGTCGGGTAGCCTCGTTTTCTGAGCTGCTCTTTGATTCGATGAACGAACAACCAGCGGTAGATAATCAAAATCGGAATACGCCTGTTGGAATACGAATTGGCAGTGGTGCCCGTCTCGGTTTGACGAAGCTGGACCTGGGTCAGGGAAATGTCAAGCTGACTGATGTGCCGACAGATGTGATGATTGAGGGAGATGGCTACTTCTTGGTCACTCACAAAATCAAGGATGCAAACGGTACGATTGTTGAGGAAGAGAACCGGCTGACTCGAGATGGATCATTCAAAGTCCAATTTAACGAAGATGAGGGCGGTTATGTCCTGCATACATCATCCGGGCACATTTTGACGGACAATAACGGGGTTCCGATTGTATTGCCTGAGCCTGTTGAAAATATCCAGATCTCGCCTGAAGGTGCACTCCTCGTGAACGATATGGAGTACGGCAATATCGGGGTGTGGAAAGTGGACAACCCTGATCAGTTGCAGCAAGTCGGAGAGAATTTGTTTGATGCCGAGTTGCCATCTGGTGAAAACCCGGCAACCAAGTATGAAAATGCAATTGATACCGGAATCGCGACTCTTCGCCAGGGTGCATTGGAAGGCTCCAATGTCAGCATGACGGAGGAGATGTCCCAATTGGTGAATATCCAGCGTGCTTATCAATTGAATTCGCGGGCGATCGGAATCAGCGATCAAATGATGGGTATTGCTAATTCACTGAGAAGCAGGTAATCCAAACGGCATGACGGGGGAGAGAAGAATGGAACGAGAGAAGGGACAACGTTTCCCACGTGATACCCAAGAGGTAAAAGCTAAGGCGAAAACGAAAGTGCGTGAACGGAGCGGCAAGAACTGGAGAATTACCGTAGCCAAGATCGTGATGGTCCCACTCCTGCTATTTTTCTCAGTAGTCATTGGTCTGATGATCGGTTACGGTGTGGTCGGGCATAAGCCAGCTACCGAAGTGCTTGATTTGGGTACGTACAAACATATGTGGGACTTGATGTTTGCTGAAACCTGATTTTTTACGAAACGAGCAGTCTTGATAGAAGGCCCTGCCCATTGGTTAGGGCTTCCTGTTTTTTGGGGGACTTGTTGCGGTGTTTGTCCACAGGGTATAATAGATCGAGTGGTTGAAAAAGGAAGTGACGATCTGAATACGGAGGGATGGCCGTGAATCTTCCTAATTTGCTTACGATCTTTCGCATCGTTCTCATCCCTTTGTACCTGTACGTCTTTTTTACTGAAAACCCGTATCATGTGGAGATTGCACTAGGCATTCTGGTTTTGGCGGGGATTACGGATATTGCGGACGGGTACATCGCGCGGAAGCATAAGCTCGTGACCGCGCTTGGTGTCATGTTGGATCCTCTGGCTGATAAATTAATGATGATGGCGGTCATTGCCTCATTGTTTTTGACAGAGCGGATCAGCGTGTGGGCCGCCCTGTTTTTCTTTGTGCGAGATGTGGCAATGATTGTAACAGGGGCTGTTTACCACCTTCGAGGAAAGAAAACAGTACCTGCCAATACGTATGGGAAATTGACAACTATTTTTTTGTATTTAGTTATCCCATTGGTCATGTATAGATATGAGTACAGCGAAGCGATTCTTTGGACGGTCATTGCATTCTCGTTTATTACGAGCGCGATCTATCTCGGGAAGTTTCGTTTGTTAAACCGCCCGTAGAGAGCAGAAAAAGAGCACTTCCGACATGGGAAGGAAGTGCCCCTTTTATCTTAACCCCGATTCTCTCGCTTACCGAAAGACGGGAGTTGTCTTATTCTCAGTTTACAGTAGGGTCTTCATGCATGGACAAGTCTAGATAAGTATGGAAATGGAGTGTTGAACATGGAAATAAAGGCACCTTTAGATATCATGCAAATTCAGGAAATCATTCCTCATCGGTACCCGTTTTTACTCATTGATAAAATCGTCGAGCTGGATTTGGGCAAAAGGGCTGTCGGAATCAAAAACGTAACGGTGAACGAACCATTTTTCCAGGGCCATTTTCCTGGGTATCCGGTCATGCCGGGCGTCCTTATTGTGGAAGCATTGGCGCAGGTTGGTGCGGTAGCAATGCTCAGCATGGAGGAACATCAAGGGAAAATCGGACTATTTGCGGGGATTGATGAATTCCGCTTCAAAGACCAGGTAAAGCCCGGTGATACGCTGACTTTGGAGGTTGAGCTGACTCGTGTTCGCGGTTCTATCGGCAAAGGCCATGGGAAAGCATTGGTAAATGGAAAAGTGGTAGCGGAGGGCGGTTTGATGTTTGCACTAACCGCAGGAGATAAGGCACATTCATGATCATCTTGAATGTGCCTTTCTTTTCGGGTAAAATGACTATTGGGCTACTATGTATTGAAGGTGAAAAAATTTGTCCAAACAGGTCGCAACAATATTAGGTGTACCATTTTCTACTCGTGGATTCCGCGAGACAGTCGCATATATGGTCGAACGGATTGAGAGCGGACAAAAGACCCACGTGGTGACCGCAAATCCCGAGATCGTCATGATGGCGCGAGAGCATCAGGGCTTTCGTTCTATTGTGGAACAAGCCTATGTGGTTCCAGACGGGATTGGAATTGTATACGCAGCCAAATGGACGAATCAGCCTATTCATGAGCGTGTGACAGGCGTCGAATTAGTGGAAGCGCTTATGGCTGAGGCAGGCAAGCACGAATGGAGAGTCTATCTGCTCGGGGCCAAACCGGAAGTGATTCGATTGGCCGCTGATAAGCTGGCAGCTCGTTATCCGAAAGCGCGCTTGGTTGGATATCACGATGGATTTTTCAAAGAGGACGAAGATGAACAGATCGTGCAGGAGATCGCAGAGGCGAGGCCCCATCTTTTATTCGTTGCACTCGGTGCACCCCGACAAGAGCATTGGATGGCACGGCATCGCGAGCGATTGAATGCTTCGCTGATGATGGGAGTGGGCGGCAGCTTTGACGTTATTGCCGGGAAAGTAAAGCGTGCTCCTGAGTTTTGGCAGAAATTGCATTTGGAATGGTTTTATCGACTTGCTTCCGAGCCTTCTCGCTGGAAGCGTCAGCTGGCTATTCCGCGGTTTGTTGCAACCGTTTTAAAAGAAAAATGGAGTAGCCGTTCCTAGATGCATCCGTAGAGAGGAGAACAGTCGATGTCTGCATTAATCCTCGGATTTTTGACTTCGCTGATCATATCGTTTGTCGCAACACCGTATGTAAAAAAACTGGCAGAAAAAGTAGGGGCAGTGGACGCCCCGAACCAGCGAAAGGTACACACCAGAATCATGCCTCGCATGGGCGGATTGGCGATTTACCTGGGGTATCTGGTCGCATTCTTTTTGTTCGTTCCTTATTCAAGCATGTCGGAAATGCTCGGAATTTTCCTGGGCAGCACCATCGTAATGACGGTGGGGATGCTGGATGACAAATATCAGTTGTCTCCCAAATGGAAGCTGCTTGGACAGTTAGCTGCTACTGCGATTGTCGTCATTCCGTTTGGACTAAAAATCGGTGTAGTCAATCTCCCGTACATGGGCAGTATTGACTTTAGCAGTGGCTGGCTCTTTTGGCTGGCGATTCCAATTACGATGTTCTGGATTGTGGGTGTGACCAATGCGGTCAACCTGATCGACGGTCTGGATGGCTTGTCCGCAGGCGTATCCGCGATTGCGGCAGGGACAATGGCTGTTGTGGCCATGCTCATGGGAGATTACAAAGTCGCGACGTACTGTTTTGTGCTCCTCGGAGCGATTCTCGGCTTTCTGTACTTCAACTTTCATCCGGCCCGCCTGTTCATGGGCGATACCGGTTCACTCTTTTTAGGCTTTAACCTGGCTGCTTTGTCGATCATGGGCTTTAAAGAAGCGTTGTTCGTTTCCTTTATTATCCCGATCGTCGTGCTGGGCGTTCCGCTTTGGGACACGTTCTTCGCGATCGTGCGCCGCATTGTAAACAAGAAGCCGATCTCGAGCCCTGACAAAGGGCATTTGCATCACTGCTTGCTGAATATGGGCCTGTCCCATCGTGCTACGGTACTCACGATTTACTCCATCAGCATTTTCTTCGGTACGATGGCAATCTTATTGACGAAAACGACCAAATGGACCACGATCATCGTAATGGTAGTCCTTTTGATCGGAATCCATCTAGGAACCGAAATCGTCGGCCTCGTCAGCCGCCGTCACCGCCCGTTGATCAATACGTATCGACGACTGAAAATCAAATACGCCGAGCAGCAGCGGCGCACGAATTAACGGATGAGGAAAGCCTCTGTGTCACAAAAGTGACATGGGGGCTTTTTTTCTCCATGAATTGGGAGGAAACTCTTAAGTGAAAAGGGTAATTGTCCGATAAAATAAGTGGATGATAATGGTCCCTTTATACATACAGGGGGAGGGACAGGAATGGAAACAGAAATATGTGGAGAGGTGATGAAAAAGTGCAAAAATGGAAACATTCATTGCGGTGCTGGCTATCTGCTGTTTTGACATTGTTGTTGCTGGTTACCGGTGTGATACCGGCTTTGCCCGCGTCAGCTGCACCAGTCCTGAGTATGGGAGATTGGACAGCTATCGTTAATCCGGGTTCTGTGCTGAAAAACAGTACAGATAGCAATAATTTTGGCGAATATGCAAGTCCGGTGCTAGTAAAAAGTCGAGAGATAACAGGAATTAAGCTAACAAACAGCAAAGCATTGGCTGGAAATATCCCTACTGTGAGAGTAAATGGATCCACCGTTCCATTTACTACGCCCCCATCATTTGATAGCAGCAAGGTGGTTACCTTGCCTACGCTCACACTGGATGATGTCAGCAACAGTCCGACGAGAGTAGAAGTTCAATTGGGAACCGACGCTCCTGCGGTTATGTTTTACAAGTTCGAAAAAGCGTCCTCAACAGGCAGTTTAAACTATGTGATTAAGCCAGACCCAGAGAACTCTGGAAAAACCGGGACAAGCAGTAACCCTATTGTAACGAAAAGCATTCGAGTGATTAATGGGATGAAGATTTCCTATAATGATCCGATTGATGTCAATCCCATTATTGAAGTTAGCCTGAATGGTAATATCATTCAAACATTTACATTGAGTTCATCACCAAAAGCAAACAATAGCGGTGTGAGTATTGATGTGAGCCCGTTTGATCTGCGGCCAGGACTGAATACGGTTCGTCTCTACACGCGCAATACAGGTCACTACCAGGATCTTTATTACGATTTCCAAAGCTCCAACAGTCCCATTGCGCTAACCGACTATGTTGGTCAGGGGACTAGCTTCAATAATGCAGTTCTACACGCTGAGTCAAAAATTACTCTGCGCGGAGTATACGGAGCAGGGGTAACAGGCTCAAATCTGCGTCTGAAGATCGCGACGAACAACGGACTGAATGTTCAGGACTTGAGCAGTACTGCTCCGTCAGTAAATACGTCCAACAATACATTCACCTTTACGGATATTTCTCTGGAGCCAGGTATGAATGTTATTACCTTCTATGAGAAAATGGGAAGCATTACCCGTGAGCACTTTCAATTTTACGTGCAATACAACAATACACCGATGATCGATGGCTTGTCGATTAACGGTACACCGCTGACCCCATCGGTTACATTGATCACAATTCCATCTCAAAACCGTTTGACGTTAAGCATGGATGGTAAAGCGCTGAATGCCAATACTGTAGAAGTGAAGAACTCAACCACAGGTGATACTGTTAACGGAAATGTAACGAAAAGTGGAACCTTCTCTCTCAATTTACCGTCCAAACTCGGTCAAAACGACTTGGAGATATCCGCCTTTAACCAAAACAAAAAAGTCGGTGTCATTTACCGCAAGATTCATGTGGTAACAACCGACAGGGATAATGCCCACCAGTTTTATGATGTATTCCTGGAAGATGCGGCTGATTCAACGAATAAAATTCCTTTAAAGCCGGATATTGTCGGTACGATTACCGGGAACAGCTCTCCTTCCAATACATCCTTCAAAATTAGTGGGAAAGCATTGGTACAATTTGCAGCTTCAACCACCCAACGCTTTAGTGACTTTAAAGTGGATGTTAAGGAGAAAAACTCGACTCTGTCTTGGGATATCAAGGCCATTGGCTATTCAGGCTCACCTACTGACAAAGGAAGCGGTTTTACCGAATACGATATTGCCAGTGTAATCAACCCGACGAGCCCAGCCCCTAGCTTTTCTGATGGGATGACTTATCGCGTATCGCTCAGCTACCAATATGAAACACTCGATACAACGACAAACCTCTGGGTAAAGTCAGGGTATGTACCAGTAAATAATTATCAGTACGAGTTTACTTATACAAATAAGAATAACCCACGATTTGGAAATGTGACGTATGTAAGCCACGGTCTCACAAAGACGCTTCAACCAAATCAAGTAAACATTGTGGATAGTGCCACATTGGATATCGATGTAGGAATAATCAACATGGATAATCCTGCAGGATCAGGTACTCCACCGACTGCAAGTGATTTTGAAGTAACCTATGAAGGTGCAACGATAAACACACTTTCAAATTTTTTAGCTTCAAAATTCCGGATCAACCTGACAAACTTGCCGTCCGGTACGGGAGAACTGATTATCAAGCATGTAAGTTCCAGTTCCACAGTCCGTTACCAGCTGAATGTGCAGAATTCACCGTATGTCCAATTGACATACATTGACGGAACAGGACAGATACGCAGTTTTGAAGATGGTTATCAAATCAAGAGTGATGACGACATTTATACCTTGAGCGGCAGGGTATACAACTACGATGTGTTAAATGGAGCATCTGCAAATATTGAAGTTACAGTAAATAATTATGGCATTGTGGAAACAGATGACAGTGATCCGGATACTGGCAATAAAATGGATGGATTAAAGATTAGTCCAGGTAAGAATGGCACCTTCACGATTGCTCGTTCATCTATTGAAAAATTGCTAAAGAAAAAGGGAAAAGGCAGCCATGAGCTAGTGGTTCGTCTGACTACCCAGCCTTCTGTTAGTTTTACGTATAACATCCTATACGTAACATCAAAGGCACCGACTATTTCAGACATTAAACTAGAGATAGCACAAAACAATAAGAGCGTAGAGCTGTCCAAGAAGCCGACGGACAGTGCATATCAGACTGGAGCTCACTTTCTGAGTAATTTCAGTTTCTCATTGAATGATGCAGTACGGGTGTACATTGAAAAAGGCGGTAAACGAATCGTTGATTACCGTTATGAAGACGGAGATTGGGATTTACAAGACAAGAACCAGGATTACTTGAATACACTCAGAGAAATTCCAGATGGGCTGCAAAGTGAATTCAGTGAATTCAACTTTGAACCGAAATCGAGGACTAAATTTGAAGCGAGAATGAAGTCTTCCAATTACGGTGATTTGATTGAAGAGATTCAACAAGAAGTGAAAGATCAGGATCGACATGAACAAACATTATCCCTCTTCCCGCTGAATTTGAAGAAAAATGGGACTACGGTCTACACAATCGTAGCTGAAGACGAAGGTGGATCAATTCTTCGATACGATATTTCGATTGGTCAAAAGTCCACTAGCTGGGAAGTGCTCTCTCCAGTCAAAGTAAGAGAGACAGATCAGTATATAATTGTGAACAGCAATAGGGTACCAATCAAAGTCTTTGCTGAAAATGCGACCAAAGTGTTGTTCGGCAAAACACAAGCAGTTGTTAAGAATACAACAGAGCGCGACTTTTATTACGACGATGATTTAGGCAAATCAATTCCAGAGAGTTATTATGTTTTTGAGGCAACCGTTCCCTTGAAGAAAGGTTTAAACACAATCAAGTACACTGTAGAAGTGGGAACTGAAAAATATAATGACCAGGTATTGATTTACAATGCGAATTCGTCTGTTGACGGCGCTGAGTATCGTGAGGTTCTAGGGAAAAAGGTTTCGTTTAGTGTCTTTGACAAACAGTTTGAACTGAAATTTCCTTCTGGGACTGTTCTCCTGTCACCAACTGACCAGCGGGCGGGGGAAGAAGTGAAAAACCCAAGCGGCGACATTTTTGTTGATGTTCCGTTGTATTTCGGTATTGCAGATCGGACGACGGGGCAAGTGAACATTCCTGGAGAAAGAATGAAGTCTAAGCTCGTTCTTGAACGCAATTTCAACTACGCGAGCCCATTGTTCTACGTTGACGCTGGAGATACGGAAGCGGTAGGCGGACGCGATCCTTATTATGAAGAAGGGGACAGCAACGAATTCAGAGATCGCTTCGAGAATAACTTGGTCCCTAGCCGTGTCGGTACCGTTACAATTCAGTATGATACCTCCATTGTAAATGCGGCTAATACCTCACTTACTGTCTATTACAATAACGGAGATGGCTGGAGAAATATTGGCGGTGTCGTCAATACCGGCAAGAAGGTAATTACCGTGCCTTTTCCTGGCTTCGGATATTTCATGGTAATGAAGACAAGAGAGTCCTTCGATGATGTCGTTTCCCACGATTATGCTCGGGATGCGATGGAAACCCTCTATGCAAAGGGTATCATGCCTAGTTACAATTCGAGTACCTTTGGGGCAAATCGAGACATGACACGCGGTGAATTTGCCACCATGCTGGTAAAGGCAATGGATCTTCCTTTGAGAGACGGTCCGTATTTGGATAGTGATCAACGCAGACCACAGGAGCCCACGTTTAATGATGTCTATCCATCACGCGATACATGGGATTATCAGTACAAGTACATTGAAACTGCAGCTAGAGCGGGTATCGTTCGGGGCAAGGAGCCAGGATATTTCCGTCCTGATGATTCATTGACACGCCAAGAAGCTGCTATCATGATTGCCCGTGCACTAAATTTGAAGCTGGGAACGCCTGAAGCTTCAAAAATGTCATTGGCTAAAATGTTTACAGATGGAAAAGATGTAGGTTATTACGCGATATCTTCCGTTCTAGCAGTTTCAAAAGCGAAGCTCATGAATGGTGAGCCGAATGATCCTGAGGCAAAGAAACCGACATTTAGGTTTAACCCAAATGCCAACTTGAGTCGGGCGGACATGGCTGTCATCACCATCCGCGTCATGGTTCAACTCAAAAAGCTTCCTAAACAGTAATTCACTACTCCCGAAGAAACACATATATAATAGAAGAAAAGCTGAAGAGGTCATCCGCCTCTTCAGCTTTTTTTGTCATAAGTCTCCAGTTTTTCACGCATGAGAAACAGTTGCTTTTCATGCTCCCATACTTTGCTGTCTAGAAACGTGAGGGTTTTGGAAGAGAGGGTTTCTCTGGCGCTCAAATCGAGAAGAGTCTCTTGCATCTCGTCCATTCGAATGTTGGTATAGGCAACCTTTTGAATCAGATCAGCTGTCATTTCCTCTACTCGGAACAGAAGTGTTTCTTGTCGATCCATCCGTTGTTCTAGGCTTTCGAATTTCTGTTCTAGGTTTTCGAATTTCTGTTCTAGGTTTTCGAATTTCTGTTCTAGGTTTTCGAATTTCTGTTCAAGGTTTTCGAATTTCTGTTCTAGGTTTTCGAATTTTTGTTCTAGGTTTTCAAATTTCTGTTCTAGGTTTTCGAATTTTTGTTCCAGAGCATCAAAACGACTATCATGTTCATCTAAGCGCTCTTCTACTCGATCTAATCGTTGCTCGATTTTGTCCAACCGTTCTTCTACCCGATCCAAGCGCTGCTCAATCTTGTCAAACCTCTGATCCATCTGCTCAAACTGCCTGTCCACGCGATCCGAAAACGCAACCAGCATGTCAAACAGATCATCCAACGTTTTCCCCACGAATTCACACCCCTCACATCTTTACATAAGAGAAAGGATCTAGTAAGAATATCGTAGACCATGATAAGTCCTTCATCAAGTAAAATTACTCCCCGCTATCATCCCCAACCGCTTCCACAGGAACTTCAACATAATTCTTTTCACCCAATTCAATCTGGGCTTGTCCATTGGTCAAATCAACCATTCTGGATACGAAATCATCCTGTTTTCCCTCTGGGATTTGCACATGGGCGGTTACCTTGTCTGTGAAGTCAGTTCCGCTCACTCGGTATTCACCAATGCGCAGCTCATTTTCCACCTTGCCCCACCACGTATAGTCCACACTGACTGAGATGGTTTGATGCAGGGTATGCACCACGATTTTGGCTGCCTTCAGCGCAGTGACCGTCCCGGCTGTATAAGCGCGAACCAGACCACCAGCACCCAGCTTGATTCCACCAAAATAGCGTGTCACGACGACAACGGTATCCTTGATTCCATTTTTCTTGATGCATTCGAGGATGGGCTTGCCTGCGGTACCGCTTGGCTCACCATCATCACTTGAGCGCTGGATTTGATCATTTTCGCCGATGACAAAAGCGGAGCAGTTATGGGTAGCGTCCCAATGCTTCTTTTTGATCATGGCAATAAAGGCAGTGGCCTCTTCTTCGGTTGTTACCCGCTGCGCATATCCGATGAATCGGGAGCGCTCGATGACGATAGTATCTTCGCCGTATCCAGCTACAGTCTTGTATTGCGTAAGCATCGTTCATTCACCTCAAGAAAAGGATAGCATGTGCAAGAAATGTTGGCGAATCCTGAAATGTTTTTGACACATAATCGTAGTAATCTATGAGGCAGTATTGCTGTTCTTTTTATCCTTTTAATTATAGAATGAAAGCACGGTGGGGAACTAGTGTTCTGTTATGGCGGTATTGAAAGGGGGTGAACCAAACGTTGCAACAACAGGATAAACGATATCGAACGTACCAAATGTGGATCAAGCCAGGACATCGCCTGTTTCACTATTTTCAAGGAATGTGTCAACAAGCCAAGAATCTGTACAACACGACGAACTTCTTCATCCGCCAGGCGTATACGGCTTTGACACAAGGCAAGGGGTGTCAACCCCTTCAACAAGAGGTGTTGGATACGCTTCATTGCTGGATCGACAAGATGAATGAAACCCAAATGCTCGCTCATCAAAAGAAGGTCATAAAAGAACTTCTAAAATCTGCGGATCAACGAAAACAAGTAAAGCCAAATGTATTCTCACTTCCAACGAAGGAGAATCCAATGTTGAGTTACTCTTTCTTGGATGCCCTGTTTAAGGCAATGAGACAAGAAAACTATTGCTCGTTACCCACCCAAAGCAGTCAGAATATCATGAAGGGCGTGTTTCAAAACTGGAAGGGCTTCTTTGCTTCACGTAAAGCGTATCAGAAAAATCCTGTGGCTTTCACAGGAAAGCCACACATCCCAAAGTATTCCCGTTCGCTTCAAAAAGAAGTGATCCTCACCAACCAGGATTGCGTGATCAAAGAAGGGAAATACCTCAAGCTTCCGTTTACCAAATATCGCTTGAATATTGGGAAAGTAGGCTCTACCAAGGGAAAGCTCATGCAGGTGCGAGTGATTCCTTCGTATGGAGGATACGTGGTGGAGTGCGTCTTCTCTTGTGAAAGCCATCCGCAAGAACATCCTTTGGATCGGGTGATGGCGATTGATTTGGGCATCGACAACCTGGCAACCATCGTGACGAACACAGGCAAAACACCTACGTTAGTCAAGGGCAAGGCGGTCAAGTCGATCAATCAATATTACAACAAACAGAAAGCCTATTATCTAGGCATCTTGCGTCAAGGTAAAAAGCCAAACGAAGGGCAGAAAACGTCTCATCGTTTAGAATGCCTGCATCGCAAGCGATTCCTGAAAATCAAGGACTTTTTTCATAAGGCAAGCCATCACATCCTCCAGATTGCCCTGCAAGAAAAAATCGGTACAATTGTGATCGGTCATAACACCCACTGGAAGAGAGAATCCAACATGGGAAAGCGAAACAATCAGTCGTTTTGCCACATTCCACATACCTTGTTGATTCAGATGATTGCGTACAAAGCAAAACATCTGGGAATCCAAACTATTGTACGGGAGGAATCGTACACGTCGAAGGCAAGCTTTCTGGATGGCGATAATACTCCCACCTATGGGGAGGGCGACACCAAGAAGGTGTTTTCCGGGAAACGGATTCATCGTGGCATGTATCGCTCCGCCAAAGGGACACTCATCAATGCGGATGTAAATGGAGCGTACAACATTTTACGAAAAGAAGTTCCAAATGCCTTTGCAAATGGAATAGAGGGGTTGGATAGCCTGCTGGCTGTCGCTGTGTCAACTCCCCTTGTGTTAATCATCCGATAAGGATGACACATAAGAAACCCCCGCTTCAACTAACATTTAGTGGTGGGAGTATTCATATATGATAAAGTGCATATAAATCCCTTATGAAAATACTGGAAATACACTAATTTTTCGTGTGCGAAACATCACTCTGTGATATAGTGATTTTGGGACAAACTGTAATATTTCAAGTAGTGAAAAGTTTTACAATCAATACATTCTAAAGGAGTGGAAACAAGTGAATTTTCCATACGCAAACAAGAAATGGATGACGATCAGCTTGGCGGCTGTGCTGACTACAGCGATTGGAGCAGGAACCTTGACTGCATCTGCAAATACAGGCTCCGAACAAGCGAAAACCACTGCAACGGCACCAGCACAAACACAAGCAACACCAGATAAAGTAGCAGCAGAAACCGGGAGCTCTACAGCACCTGCTGCAACGGCTGCAGAAGAGCTGACACTGGAAAAAGCAATTGAACAAGCACTCAAAACAAACAATACGCTGGTAAATGCTCGTTTTGACGCGAAGAACGCGGATTACAATCAACAACTTTCCTACAAAACTTCGGCAGATATGCCCGCTGAAATGATCGAATCTTTGGAGGCTGCAAAGGCAAAGCATCTTGGGAACGCTCAAGGAGAACTCACGAAAAAGCTGAATGCTTTGGCCGTAACAGCGACAGAAGGCAAAATTAAGCTGGGTGCTCAAAATGCTTTTTATAACCTGATTTTCGCTCAGGATGATTATCAGTTGAAAAAACAAAGTTTGTCTCGTGCAGAAACACAGCTCAAAGTAGCAAAAGCTGCTTTTGATGTAGGAACAAAAGCAAAAACTGATGTTCTGCAAGCAGAAATGGGCGTAGCAGGCGCACAAGCAGCTCTGACCTCTGCAGAAAACAGTGTCCAGATTGCGATTATGGAGCTGAATGACTTCCTGGGCACCGATCTGACGAAAAAGTGGAAGGTTACTTCTTCTAATAAGCAGACTGCACCGGTCACAATGACAATGGAGCAGGCGCAAGCGCAAGCCCTTTCCAAGCGTATCGAAATGACAAAAGTGCAGGAAGAATTGAATCTGGCGGAATTAAACGTGAAGCTCATCAGTGAATATTCAATTGTTTCCGGTCTGCCAGGTAAAATTGCACGGACCAACGTGGAAAAGGCTAAAGCGACGATAGAAGAGCAAAAACGCGTTATCTCGAAAGAAGTGGCACAGGCTTATCTCAATCTGAATGCTGCAAGAGAAGCGATTGATTTTCAAAAGAAAGCGAAAGACTCTGCTGCGGAAAGCTATCGTTTGACCAATCTGCGCTTTGAAAACGGGCTTGCAACTACACTCGAAGTCGTACAGGCAGAAGAAGAGCTGTCCAGCAGAGAGAACCAATACCAAAAAGCGATCCTTTCCTATAACCTGGCTGTTGTAAACTTCGAAACATCCCTCGGTAACTAAGCAACGTGATTCAAGAAAGATTTGTAAGCTTTTGAATGGAATTGGAAAAAGGTTCAATGGTGACAGTCCGCCCTACGTACCCTATAATACAAATTGTGGCGGATGTCACTTCGTACATAATACAAGTGAATATGATCTTCGAAAAAAAACAAACTTTTTTTCGAAGGAACCGCAACTTTTGCGAAGCTCAGGCGTTTAATAGGATGTCACACGAAAAACGGGGAATTGTGTAAAAAAGATTCACGAATTCTAGCAGTTGTGTTACACTAGTGATTGTTGCATTTTACACAATACTGAATATACTAGAGATTTTTAACACAAAAAAGCGAAGCTGTCCTGCGAAAGGAGGTGACACGCGCTTGCAGGATTCGGGCTTTAAAAAGAAAGATAGATTAACAACAAATATTCCCCAAGAACAATTTGTTTATACTAGAGGAGGAGAACACAAGGTTATGAAAAAGGTCGTTAACAGTGTATTGGCTAGTGCACTCGCACTTACTGTTGCTCCAATGGCTTTCGCAGCAGAAGATGCAACTACAGCTCCTAAAATGGACGCTGCTATGGAGAAAACCGTAAAACGTCTGGAAGCTCTTGGCCTGGTAGCAGGTTATGGCAATGGCGAGTACGGTATTGAGAAAAACATCACTCGTGCAGAGTTCGCTACTTTGATCGTTCGCGCTCGCGGACTGGAGCAAGGTGCGAAACTGGCACAATTCACTAGTACTTATACAGACGTTAAATCTGCCGATTGGTTTGCTGGTTTCGTAAACGTAGCTTCCGGCGAAGAAATCGTAAAAGGTTTCCCGGACAAATCTTTCAAACCGCAAAACAATGTTACTTATGCTGAAGCAGTAACTATGATCGTTCGTGCACTGGGTTATGCGCCATCCGTTAACGGTGTATGGCCAAACAGCATGATCTCCAAAGCTTCTGAGCTGAACATTGCAAAAGGTATCGCTAACCCTAACAATGCAGCAGTTCGTGGCGATGTATTCAAAATGTTGGATAACGCTCTTCGCGTTGACCTGATGGAGCAAGTTGAATACGGTACAGACATCCGTTTCCAAGTTTCCGACAAAACTCTCTTGACCAAATATCTGAAAGTTACTGTACGTGACATGGATTGGGCTCACGAAACAGGTAACGATTCCGATGACTTGCCACTCGTAACTAACGTACCAGCTATCGGTTTGGGTAAACTGAAAGCTAACGAAGTTACTTTGTCCGGTAAAGATGCTGGTCTGGGTAGCAACACTACTTACAAAGTAGCTGATGGCATCAACCCTAACGAATACGATGGACAAAAAGTACAAGTTTGGATCAAAGATGACAGAGAAAATGTTATCGTTTGGATGGAAGGTTCCGAAGACGAAGAAGTTGTTATGGACCGCGTAGCAACACTGTATTACAAAGGTAAAGAAATCGATGAAGATAAACTGAAAGATCTGTCCAAAAAAGATATTGCTGATCTGAAATTGGAACTGGATGCAAGCGAGAAATCCTACCGCTTGACAGAAGATACAAAAGTAACTTACAACTTCACTCGTTTCAACGATACACTCGATGCTCTGCAAAAAATCATGAAAGACAATAACGCCAACAGCAATACTTTCGGTGTTAAAGTTGTTCTGAATGATGCTAACGAGATTGCTTACATCCACGTTATTGACGACCAAACGATCGACAAGAACGTAAAAGGCGTTAAATACGGTTCCAAAGTTATCAGCAAAATCGATGCTGACAAGAAAAAAATCACGAACCTGGATAACTCCAAGTACAACGAACTGGAAGACCAAGACGAAGGAAAAGACTTCATCGTATTCCTCAATGGTAAACCAGCTAAATTTAGCGACCTGAAAGAAAACGACGTTTACAGCATTTACTATGCTGATGGCGACGAAGACAAATACCTGGTGTTCGCTACCAATACAACAGTAGAAGGTAAAGTTGACAAAGTAGTTAGCCGCAACAGCACAGACATCCGTGTAACTGTTGGGGACAAAACTTACAAAGTTTACAAAAACGCTTCCTACTCCGATGACGCTAACAAAGACATTAAGAAAATCGACGACTCTAACCTGGATCTGATCAGCAACCTGGATGGAGAAGAAGTAAAACTTCTCTTGGATGCTTCTGGCCGTGTTCGTCACATTCAAACAAAAGATGCTATCGACGATCGCAAACCAAAAGCAATCGTTACTCGTCAAGCTGTTTACAACTCCAGCAAAGATACGTATGACTTCGTAGTATTGACTCAAAAAGGTAAAAAAGAGAACGTATCTCTGGATAAGAAAAACATCGTTGATAAAGATGGCAAAAACTTCGATAAGAACGGCAGACCTGAAAGTGACATCGAAAAAATCCTCACACCTAAGAAAGACGGCAGCACAGTTCTGTTGGAACTGAACTACAATTCCAAAGGTGAAGTGGACAAAGCGAAGATCCTGGATCGTGAACTGATCGCTTCTTCCGGACAAACATGGGATGACTTGGCAGATGAAGATGACAACGTAGTTGGCGACTATGAAGTAACCGACAAAACTGCGATCTTCAAAATGACTGGTGAGATCACTAGCGGTGAGAGACGTCCTGAGTTGAAAAACGCTGGAACAGTGAAGTTCAAATCTATCGCTGACGAAAGCAACCTGAAAGTTTACTATACTGTAAATGAAGATAAAGGCGAAGTAGACGCTATCTTCGTAGTAGAAGGTAGCGGTCTTGGCAGCGATGTCCATTACGGTATGGTTAAAGACTACAACACTTCTGGCAAACAGGACTCCGTTAAGTTAGTAACCAAAGACGGCAATGAAGTTGTTGAAAAAGAATACAAACTCGATGGCGATGCTGACGACATGAAAGTTGATGCAGGCATCAAACGCGGAGATTTCATCGCATTCACACTCAACTCCGAAAATGAAGTTGAAGTTGACGATGTAATCGAAGTTGTAAATGGCAACTACATCAGTGACAAGAGTTACCCAGAAATCATCGACGAGAAAACTGCTGAAGATGCTGGAATCGACAGAATCATGGTAGCCTACGTTGAAGAAGTTGATGGAGACAAAATCACTTACAACAAAAAGCCATACTACACAAAAGCTTCCACAGCATTCATCGACGTATGGGATGATCTGAAAGGCGTAGATGGAGTAGACGAAGACGACTACGTTGTAATGATCGACACTAAAGAGAACGGCGGTACTCGTTTCGACTACGTACTGATCGTATCCAACAAAGATGAAATCAAGAAACGCAACATCAAAGATGAAGCTGTTCAAGCGTTCTTGGATCAAACTCCAATTGAAAATCCAGGACCAGTTGATCCAATCGTAAATACTAAAAAAGTAACATCTGAAGAAAAAGTAATTCTGAGTAACAGCGTAGCATATGTGGTAAAAGGTGCTGCTGGATCTGTAGACACACAGAAACTCGACAAACTCGAATATAAACTGGGTGACAAGACCGGTGAAATCGAAGTTAACGATGACGGTTCTTTCCAATTCGTTACTGAAGATTTGTATGACAAAGGAACTTACGATTCTATCAAGCTGATTGCTACTTCTACTGATGACAAAACTAAAGAATATACTTTCAGCTTCTAATTTTCGGTTAAGAATTTCTAATGCTGTAGAAGCATTGGCATAGTTTTTGATAGGATCGGCCGGAAAGTCAAGAAGGGCTTTCCGGCTCCTACTTAATCTATTAAGTGAAACACCTTCTGGCAGATTTATACAGAGACCAAATGATTAATTGGAGGGGTAGTACGTGAATAAAAAGGTAGTCTTGTCTGTACTTTCGACTGCACTTGTTACAAGCATGACCACATCTGCATTTGCATTAGAAGCAGGTCTTTACATCGGCGGTAACGTTGATAAATATTATTCGATTCCGACTTTTGTGGCGAACGAAGCAGCTGCTCGTGCTGAAATTAACGCTCTTAGCGATCTGAGCAAGATTTTGTATGTACAGTCCGATGGAACAGCAGCAAATGTATATGATATTGCATTGGCTGACAAAATGGCTGATGTACTCAAACAAGTTACATTAGCTGATTTCGAAGGTAATGTTTATAAAAATGCTGCAACTGGTGCTACTTATGATCCTTCGACAGATCCGGAAGTTCCAGGAGTTACTGGTGAATTGAAAGTTGAATCGGTAAGTGCTATT
>NZ_JBITPN010000073.1:0-1621 GCF_050467985.1 Brevibacillus sp. NRS-1366
AGTTTTCAAAGAGCATTTTTATCAACGCTTCACCAGCGCAGAATTTCATTTTATCACAATCGAACGAATTCATCAACTTTTAAATTTTGGATAAAAACGTTTGTGATATGTAGTGGTGCCGGCGATAGGACTTGAACCCACAACCCCCTGATTACAAGTCAGGTGCTCTACCAATTGAGCTACACCGGCATGGTGTTTATTCATGTTCGTGAGCGTTTTTCGTATGTGTCCCGTTCACGAGATTTAATATAGCATGTCTGATTTTTAAATGCAATAGAAAATCTAAAAATATTTCATTTTAAATAAAAAAATCTCTATTCAAGGCTACCTCAAGAGAAGTACCTCCTTGAAGCAGAAGGCTGTGAAGAAAGAGCAGAGAAGTAGATACCCTCTGCTCTTTCTTCATTAATAAAAGATCTATGGCGAGGTACTGCTCCTAGCCAACCCGGAATCCATCCCCCAATACTTCCTGGGCTGGGCATAATATGATGAACGCATCCGGATCAACCGAGTGCACCATGATTTTCAGCTTGCTCACTTCACTTTGGCTGACGACTGCCATGAGTACCTTTCGTACATCTCCGGTATATCCACCAGCTCCATCCAACAACGTAACTCCCCGGTCCAAATCGTATAGAATTGCTTCGCGCAATACTTCTGTTTCGTTTGAAATAATGTACGCTACCTTGGATGTATTCCAGCCCATCTGAACAATATCAATCGTTTTACTGGTTACAAAGAGAGCGATGAGGGCAAACAGCGCTTTTTCTGGATCAAAAACAATCCCGGCGAACAGAATAACCAGTCCATCAAATACGGCAACGCAAGCTCCCAAGCTGAAACCCGAGTACTTATGCAGAATTTGCGATGCAATAGCAAAGCCTCCGGTAGACCCTCTCCCTCGAAAGACGATCCCGATGCCAAGCCCAACGCCGATTCCTCCATAAATACTGGCTAGAAGAGGATTTGTGGTAAGCGGCTGCAAACCACTCGTTAGCATGACACATAAGGGAAGGATAATCGAGCCTATAGCAGCTTTCATACTGTATTGCCGATCCAAAAGCTTCAGTCCAAGTAAAAACAAAGGAATACTGCAGGCCCATTGTACAATTGCAGGTGGGAACCCGAACAAATTATGCAAAATGGTCGATAACCCGGAAACTCCCCCCGATGCAATTTGATTCGGATTAAGAAACAGATTGAAGCTGGTAGCCAGCACCAGTGATCCTACAATCAGCATGCCATACTCCATCGCTTTTCGTAGGGGACTATTCAATTCTCCGGGTGTTCGTCTCTTTCGTGCCATATAGTCCACTCCTGACATTTTCACATAGACAAAAGACGCACATACACTACCATGATTCGGTCAAAAAGAAAACCCTAATTTTAACTTTACTCCATCTGGCTACCTATTTTTGACACTCCCACCCCTAAAGGGGCAAGGTCACTAAAGGGACTGGGATTCTTAGCTAGTTTATCGTCCTCATTCCATTTCTGTTTTGGACAACTGCTAAGATTAGGGTATGCCATTACCCCTCCTAAACCAGACCGTATAGGTGTTTAGGCTGTTCGGGCATGTTTGACTTGTATAAGAAGGATTCACATATTCTACTCTGATGCC
>NZ_JBITPN010000074.1:0-10962 GCF_050467985.1 Brevibacillus sp. NRS-1366
CTGGTTCAAAGCTGGCAAATCTTTTAATGATAGACTCATTAACGCTTTCGCTGTTCAGTTTTCAAAGAGCATTTTGTTTGCCGCCGGTTCTTTAGGCGACTTTTCTAGTATATCTCATCGCGGTTGCTTTTGCAAGAGTTTTTTCAAAACTTCCGTTTCGCTCAACAGCGATAATTCAACATTCTATTATACTTCTTTCGAAGCGACAAGATGTATCTTATCACGCCCTCACTAATAATACAATAGCTTTTTTTACATTCCACTAAACTTTTTTAATAAAAATAAAGGGCGCTATTGATTATGCGCCCATTTCTTCTTAATGTTCCATCACTCTACTTATGGATAAATGACGAGAATCTACTAAATTAATGATTTTTCCCCCCGTCTCCACCATCGGTCGAGTCGGTTGATTACGATCTGTAAATACGATCTTACCAATTGTTCCATCACTCAGTTCAACCACAGTTCCCACTGCAAACTGAGTAATGCCTTCTACAAAAGTACGAACGATACTTGGGTCCAGCTTTCCGAAGCTGTCTTGCACTAATTGATCAACCACCAAATAAGGCGAAAGAGCCTTTTGATGGATACGATCTGAACACATAGCGTGGTAAACATCAGCCACAGCGGTAATCTTACTGTACAAATGCAGCTTAGAGCCCAGAAGACCTAATGGATATCCGGAACCATCTTCCCGCTCATGATGCTGCAGGGCCGCCAGTGCTACACCTTCACTCAGACCATGTGATGATTTAATAATCTGATAACCATACACAGTATGTTTTTTCATTTCTTCAAACTCTTCAGCCGTTAGCTTGCCAGGTTTCTGAAGAACGCGCCGGTCAATTTTCGTTTTCCCGATATCAAGCAGAGTACCAGCCAACGCTACCTGCATCCACTCTTTTTCAGGTACCTTAATCCATTTAGCAATCATATATGAAATAATACCGACCGCTACGGCGTGCTCATAAGCATAGCTGTCCAATCGGGAAAAGCTGCGAAGCGACAACAATACCTCAGGCTGTTTTTGAAATTGCAAAATAATCGGAGCGACTAATTCCCTGACTTCCATTACCGGAATGTTGTTGCCGCCTTGTACCCGGATCATCAAGCTTTTCAGTGTCGAGACTGCTTTATCAAAGGACTGTTGAAATGATGTTTTATCTGGATTAAACTTTTCAGGCACAACCTGCGGTTCCTCAGTTGCTTGTTCCTCCTCTTCTCCCCCAGTCATATTCGCATCCTCAATTTGTACCTGCTTGATCATAAAAGCTTCAAGAAATTCCATTTCCTTTTCATACAGAGTCGTTCCTTTTGCAAAAAGAATCCCGCCAAGTGATGTATGTACCTCTTCCGCCAGTTTCGCTCCAATGGTCAGTTGTTTCACATCCACGATGGGCAAATTGGTCACCATCCGATCCACCTTGATTAAATGATATAGTTTTCTTTTCCCAATTCTAACCCAACTTCAAACCATTTGGCAGGTAAAAAGCATTAGAGAAGTTTATCTTTTCTGCAGATGTAAAAAAGACGCCCCTCAAGAGGAACGTCTTTCTTATGAATTCTATCCTATTCTTCGCTTTCGCTTGGATCCGTTGGTTCTGCTGGTTCTGCTGGTTCCGTTGGTTCTGCTGGTTCCGTTGGTTCTGTTGGTTCGTCAGTGTTCTGACCCTCTACTTGCTCGTCAGTAAACTCTTCTTCAACATCCTCAACATCTTCGTCTTCATTCGGCGGGCATTTAGCTACAGAGCCTACCTGCTCGTTTTCCGACAAACGAATCAGCTTGACACCTTGTGTGTAACGACCCATTACGGAAATACCCTTCATTTCCGTACGAATGATAATTCCAGAAGTCGTGATAATCATCAGATCTTCTTCTGGCTCTACCACCTTCAAGCCAACCACATGTCCGCTACGCTCGGTTACATTATGCGTTTTGATCCCTTTACCACCACGCGACTGAATTCGATACTCATCAACTGGTGTCCGCTTTCCATAACCATTAGCTGTAACGATCAATACTTCTGCATTTGGCTTGATAACATCCATATCGATTACATCATCGTCATCATCAAGCGTAATGCCTTTCACCCCAGTAGCGTTACGTCCCATCGTGCGAACGTCGCTTTCCTTGAAGCGAACTGACATCCCGTTGTGAGTACCCATGATGATCTCTTGTTTACCATCCGTCAAGCGTACGCCAATCAACTCGTCATCTTCGCGCAGATTGACTGCAATCAGTCCACCCTTACGAATATTCCCGTATGATTCAAGCGTCGTTTTCTTGATAATCCCCTTTTTCGTTGCAAAGAACAGGTAATGTTCTTCATCAAACTCTTTGACAGGGATCACCGCACTCACCCGTTCTCCTTTTTCAATCTGAATCAGATTGATAATCGGAGTCCCTTTGGCTGTTCGACTCAAATCTGGAATCTCGTAGCCTTTCAGACGATACACCTTGCCCTTGCTTGTGAAGAACATGATGTAATCATGGGAATTGGTGATATACAGATGCTCGACAAAATCGTCATCTTTCGTACCTAGTCCCTGAATACCTCTTCCGCCACGTTTTTGTGAACGATACGTCGAGACAGGGAGACGCTTGATATAGCCATCATGGGTCAAAGTAATGACTACATCTTCTTCTGGGATGAGATCCGCATCCTCAATATGGTCTTCATCAAAAGTAATAACGGTACGTCTGTCGTCGCCAAATTTCTCCTTGATTTCGGAAAGCTCTTCACGGATGATCTCGTAGATTTTTCCTTCGTCAGCAAGAATCGCACGCAGCTCTGCAATTTTTGTCATTAATTCCTGGTACTCGTTCTCAATCTTTTCCCGCTCCAAACCGGTCAGACGCTGCAAACGCATGTCGAGAATAGCCTGCGCCTGTTCATAGCTCAAAGCATAATTCTCCATGAGTCCCGTACGCGCATCTTCCGTTGTTTGAGAAGAGCGAATCAAACTGATGATCTCGTCGATATGATCAAGCGCGATCCGCAAGCCCTCTAAAATATGAGCGCGTGCTTCGGCTTGTTTCAGATCGTACTCGGTCCTTCTGCGAATAATGAC
Source organism: Brevibacillus sp. NRS-1366 (assembly GCF_050467985.1). NCBI lineage: Bacteria > Bacillati > Bacillota > Bacilli > Caryophanales > Paenibacillaceae > Brevibacillus > Brevibacillus sp. NRS-1366. Next base: position 3,073 of record NZ_JBITPN010000074.1, read on the forward strand.
ACGCTGATGCTGCAGATAGTAATACAGCATATCACGTAGATTCAGTACCCGCGGGCGGCTATCTACGAGTGCCAGCATGTTCACACCAAATGACGTCTGCATTTGAGTATGTTTAAACAGGTTGTTCAAGACAACCTTCGGAATCACGTCACGACGCAGTTCCATAACAATACGCATACCTTTGCGATCTGACTCATCGCGCAGGTCGGTAATGCCTTCAATTTTCTTTTCGCGAACTAATTCAGCGATTTTTTCTACGAGTCTAGCCTTGTTGACCTGAAAAGGGATCTCCGTCACAATGATGCGTGGCTTTCCTTTATCTTCTTCAATCAACGTTTTTGCACGCATGATAATCGAACCGCGCCCTGTTTCATAGGCACGACGAATACCACTGAAGCCGAGAATCTCACCGGCAGTCGGGAAATCCGGTCCTTTGATGATCTTCATCAGATCCTGAAGCGTAATATCCGGATTGTCGATCATGGCAATTACGCCATCAATCACTTCTGTCAGGTTATGTGGAGGAATATTGGTTGCCATACCTACAGCAATCCCTGACGCACCATTCAGTAAAAGGTTAGGGAAACGGGAAGGAAGTACGACTGGCTCTTCCTTGCGCCCGTCATAGTTGGGCGTGAAATCAACAGTCTCTTTATCAATATCGCGCAAAAGCTCCAAAGCGAGCTTAGAAAAGCGCGACTCTGTATAACGCATGGCCGCTGCCGGGTCACCGTCTACAGAACCAAAGTTCCCCTGCCCTTCAACGAGCATGTAGCGCATGTTAAAATCTTGGGCCATACGAACCATCGCTTCATAGATAGAAGAGTCACCATGGGGGTGATAGTTCGCCATTACTTCCCCGACGACGTTTGCCGACTTACGGAACGGCTTGTCCGGAGTAAGACCCATGTCATGCATGGCATACAAAATACGCCTGTGTACAGGCTTCAATCCATCACGAACATCAGGCAAAGCCCGACTGACGATAACGCTCATCGCATAGCTGATGAACGACTCTCTCATTTCTTGGCTAATATCGACTTTGGGAAACCGAGCAGTTTCTTCTGCCATAAAGGGTAAACCTCCAACTGGTTATCACAATACGTTATTATACCATATAGAAAGAGGTCACGTCCAAAAAATCCAGCTTGATCAATCGATTTCTCCCCATTCCTACCCAACATTTTCCCTAAAACACGTTCAAACCACCTAATTCCTATATTATTCCAGTACCTCTAGGACATTCACATATCATTTGTTATTTGCATGCAATCTATTCGCGCAAAAAAACCGAGCCGCTTCAAGAAGAAACGGTCTCGGCCACTTGTTCCTTTTTGGATTGTCTAGTCAAATAAACGATATAGATCAGCAAATACAATCCCAATGCAACCAATGAATAGCGGTACATCAGAGCAAAGCTGGTGACTTTTGCAATCGCCCCCAGGATCATAGCTCCGCCACCAATCCCCAGATCGAAAGCAGAGAAAAATGTCCCGGTTGCAGCTCCCCTTCTCGCAGGATCCACCCGTTTGATCGTCCAGGCCTGCAAGGATGGCTGGACAGATCCCACACCGATGCCGAACAGGATAGCAGCGACGATCAGCTCCATTTCTGTCGTACTATAAGACAAGAGGAGAAGGCCCACACCGAGTATCATTCCTCCAGGTAACAGGATCCACACAGGACCTTTCCGGTCAAATAGCTTGCCGGACAGAGGGCGAACAGCCATCAAGGCAATAGCGTTAAACAAGAAAAACAAACCGATATTTTCTATTCCAACCTCAAGTCCAAACAAGGTGATAAAGCTGAAAATCCCTCCGTAAATAAAACCGATCAGTAAATTCAGCAGGGAGGGGAACAGAGCTGCCTTTTCCAATAGCCCGCTCAATACACTCGTATGTAACGGTTTCTTATCAGGGAGTCCTTTCATTCTGACCAGCCTGGATAATGCCATCGCGAGTACCGTCAAACCTGCAGATATCGCAAACAACCAGCCATACCCCCAGTTTTGAGATACCCATAAACCAATCAAGGGACCAAAAGCCATCGCCAGATTGCTGAACATCCCAAAGTACCCCATGCCCTCTCCACTGCGCTTCGGAGGAATAATGTCGGAGACGATCGTCCCGTAGGTAGTCGTAACAATCCCCCAACCAATCCCGTGCAAGAAGCGGATGGCCAAAACCAACGCTACACTTACCATCCAGTAATATCCCGATACAGCCAGAAAAAAGATAGCCAAGCCTACTAATAGAACAGGCTTTCTTCCGATCGTGTCTAGTGCCTTCCCGGTAAAAGGACGGATGAGCAGAGCCGAAACGGTAAATAGACTGATGACAAGCCCCACCGCTAATTGGTCTCCGCCCATATCGGTCACATAAACCGGTAGTGTAGGAAGCAGCATTTGAAAGGCAACAAACAGCATAAAATTGGAAAGTGCGAGTATTACAAAATCTTTTGTCCACAACGGTTGTCTCTCTGACAAGCTTCTCACTCCCACCGCAACACCGTAAATTGCATTTATATACAATATGATATTTAAAGTTTAAAAAGTCAATCCATTATCGCACTTTCGTTTACTTCTTCCTCCCCCTCCATTGCTTTAACTCCTGCAGCGTTTCCTGATATTGCTCCTCTAAAATCTCCTTCTCCTGTACTGGTAACAACGGGGAAGATAATCGACTGACCAATCCTGTCAGTTTGTTTTCTAACAACAGAATTTGCTCTTTGTGGTGATCCCGGTTTGTTGCTCTATTTTTGCTATCTACATACTCCTGGAACGTACCTGTAAAGAGGACAGGCTGCGGATCATCTAAGCAAAGAACAGCATTCGCCAATCCTTGGATCAGTTTGCGGTCGTGCGTCGCAAACAAAATCGTGCCGGGGAAATCGGCAAGCATGATCTCCAGTTCCTCCTGAGTCGGTATATCGAGATAATTTGTCGGCTCATCTAATAAAAGAGCATGATAGTCACCGAAAAATATTTTGGCGAGCGCAATCTTTACCCGCTCCCCGCCGCTTAGAGCGCATACCGCCTTATGCACTGCTTCTTTAGGAAATAACAGGCGTGCCAACGCTGTCCGTATGGTGGACTCTGGATACATGCTATGCTTTTTCACATTTTCTAGAATGGTCTTCTCCTCCTCCAGAATAGAGAGGGATTGGCTAAAATAGCCGAGCCTGATACTCGGCGGAATCGTGACGCTATCCACATTTTGATGAATCATAGACAAAAGTGTCGATTTCCCCGTACCGTTTGCCCCTATCAGGGCTACCTTTTGCCCGGGCCGAATCGTAAAGGAGAGATCGGAAAACAAGGTACGTGAATCAACTCGAGCGGATATACCCAAGCATTGGATAACGGTTTTTCCCCGATATTCGGTTTGATGGTGCAAATCAAACCGAACGCGCGCCAGCTCATGCGGCTTTTCCTTTTTCTCCAGCTTGGCTAGACGGCTTTCAACAGCCTTGGCTGACTGCTCCACTTTTTCCCGCTTCCCCTGTGCTTGCATTTTATGCAGCTTCGCCTCAGACGAGCTCATTCGTTTCGGAGCATCCCGTATCCCCTTGGCTTGCTGTTTTTTCTCAATCACGGCCTGCTTTAGCCGCTCCTTTTCTTTTTCATACGCCTCATACTCAAACCATTCCCGCTCCTGCGCTTGTTCCTTTTGCTCGCGATACGCGGAATAATTCCCCTTGTACTGCTTTACTGTCCCGTTTTCTACTTCCCAAATTTGTGTACAAACCGCATCAAGCAGCTCCCGGTCGTGAGAAATGAGTAAGACCGCTCCTGAGTACGTGCGCAATGCTTCCTCCAGTTGGCGAATACCCGGTAAATCAAGATGGCTGGTTGGTTCGTCTGCAAATAATAAAAGGGCTTTCTGTTCAAGCGCGGAGGCAATTTTGAGCCGAACCTGCTCTCCCCCACTCATCCCATCGTGAACACGCGATACTCCCCAGTTCTTTCGTCCCCTCGTTGTTGTCATCTTCCCCGAATCCAGCTCTACTTGCCGGATGAAAGCCAGATCAGCATAGGACATTACTTTCCCCAGATTGTCAGATTGCAGCTCTCCAGCCAAAATTCGCAGTAACGTCGATTTTCCTGTGCCATTCTGACCGACGATTCCGATCCGGTCTTTGTCCAATACCTCCAGTTTTTCTGCTTTTAAAATCAAACGATCTCCATAGCTTTTTTCAAGCTTACGCGCTTCCAGTAGTAACATACACATGCCTCCTTTTCCAAATAAAAAAGAAAAAGACGCCGGAATATCCGACGCCTTTTCTCATACCTGAGGAACACCGGTCATGCCGATGCCTAGTCACACAAATATAAAAAGGCACCGACATACCGGCGCCTTGGAATTCCCGTTTGTTTACATGCCACATGACATGGAAAAAAAACTGGTTATGTTGAGAGCACCCGATACGTTTTCGTTACTATGCTTTTTGATTGGGTTGCAACGAAAACGATTTTCAATGGATTGCCCTCCTGCATTGCTGGCACGTATTTTTGTAAACATCTACATTTTATCCCATATGACCCTTCAAGTGCAAGAATTGCATTGGAAACGCCTTACAGTTTGACGAGTGTCTCCATTTTCGAGGAACGGATCGTTGTTTTGGCATCTATAAACAGTCCCAAGGCGATGATGGTCATGCGAATCAGTTTTCTCATGTTTATCCCCCGTTACTTTGTTGATACCTAAATTGTACAAGCTCGGGGTCGTCCCTGCCATTGATTTGGCTTGCAGTATTCTTACAATGCTGTAAGGAAGACAGGAGCTCACTTTTGATTAAATCCCCTTTCTTTTCCCATACTTTTCTCGCATTTCTTGGTTATCTTTGATGATGTACAACACAATCTATGGAGGAGTGAGTAACAGATGAAAAAAATCCTTTCCGTATCTTTACTGACAGCTAGCTTGTTGGTCGGGGGGACAGGCATTCTTCATGCCGAAGAACTACCCACTAAGGAACAAAAATGGAAGCAAACACCCGAATATCAAGAGCTGCAGTCGCTCCTTACCATCAAAAAAGATCTGAATGCCAAATTGAAAGACCAAACGGCCCAAAATAAGGCTATGTGGGATTCGCTTCGTGGGGACGTATCGGCAGAAGTACGCGAAACGGTAAAAAACGTCATGCTCGAAATTAAACCTATCCGGGAAGAGAATAAAAATCTTACCGTTCAACTAAAAGCGGCAAAAACAGCAAAAGACAAAGCAAAAGCAACAGAATTAAAAGCCGCAATCGAAGCCAATCATCAAATCATCAAAAGCAAATTGGTTCCAATTGAAACTGAGCTTGCGCAAGTAAAAGCACTTCACCAGCAGCTAAAAGAACCACTGACACAAATTAAACCGATCCGCGAAGCGAAAAAAGCAAACCGCGAAGAAGCGCAGCAGATCAAACAGCAATTCCAAGACAAGCTGAAAGTGGCCAAGGAGGCTTACAAAAATGGCGAAGACACTTGGAATGCCTCTTTAACAGATGCGATTGATTTGATCCAGCAATGGACAGATATCGAAAATGAAATCCTCTCGCAAAAGGCTTCTATTTACGATGCCCTGCAATAGACTCATATAGTGAATGAGAGAACGAGACAGCTCCCCTAATGCGGAGCTGTTTCTTTTGTGTGTCCCATAAAGTGTGGGAAAAGTATGGGAAAACTACTTCAACTCCCTGACGGCATGTACATCTGTTGTACAATAGCAGGTGAATACTGAGGTTTTCGGAGGAATTCGCATGAGACCTTTTCACGTTGCCATTGTAGACGATGATCCAAATATCCGCCAAATCGTTGAAGCGTATTTGCAAAAAGAAGGCTATGTAACCCATTGTGTAGAGTCAGCAGAGTGTGCGATTCAGCTAAAAGAAACCGAGTCCCCTGATTTGTGGGTGCTCGACATCATGCTGCCTGGTATGAATGGGTATGAATTTTGTCGTCGGATCCGCAAAGAGTCAGAAACGCCGATTATCATTATTTCAGCTCGCGACGAAGAAGTAGATAAGATTCTCGGTCTTGAACTGGGGAGTGACGATTACTTAACCAAACCCTTTAGTCCACGTGAACTTGTGGCCCGAGTCAACCGGGCGTTGCGTCGCTGGGAACGAATGAATAGCCGCATCGAATCAACTCATGCCCATAAAAGTGAACAACCTGCAAGTCAGTTGCTTGTTTTAGATAAGGAAAGACGAATGGTATTTTCACTGGGTGTGGAAGTAGAAGTTACCGCAAAGGAATTTCAGGTCCTTTCACTATTTTCTGAACACCCGAATCGGGCGTTTTCCCGGGATGAATTGCTCACACTCGTGTGGGGGGACGATTACTTTGGGAGCGACCGCGTCGTCGATGATCTGATTCGCCGCATTCGTAAGAAATTGGAGCATATCCCTTTGGAAACGGTATGGGGATTCGGTTATCGACTGCGAGCAGCGGAAGGGAACTGGGAAGGATGAAGCTTCAATATCGTATCACACTGATGTTCGCCCTTTTGCTTATCATTGTGACCGGAATTTCGGCCATGCTCATTCACTCATTTTTGCTCGATAATTTGATTTCTCAACAAAAGAAAGAACTTACGCTAAAAGGGCAGTTCTGGATTGAAAAGATCAATCACTCCGCAGAAACCATTCAATCCGAGGACATTGCCGAACTGGATAAGCTCCTGGTCTCCAACCGAAAGATAGAAGTTGTCTTGCTCGGTAAAAAGAAAAAAGTACTCTATACTTCTCTTCCTTCATCAAACTTGAATGAATGGGTGCAGGCATTGGAACGAAAAGCTGAAAAACGCAAAGACAAAAACATCTGGATCGTTGGTGGCGATGATTACGTCGTTGTTACCCTCCCTTTGAAAAATGACGAGAAACAGCGACTCATTCTTGCATCGCCGATACGCGGGCTTAAGGAAGTACGAATGGAGCTTACTAAAAAGATCCTCGTGATTCTTTTAATTGGAGCCGTATCCACTATTCTCCTCAGCTTTTTCATGACGAGAAGCATGGTAGAACCATTAAACAGATTAACAAAGGAAATCAAGAAAGTTCAATTTCGACGTTTCTCTGACGTCAAATTGATTCCCGCACGCGGTGAAATCGCAGAGGTATCAGAGAGTGTCTATTCCATGGCTCAAGAGCTGGATCGCTTTCATGAAATTCAACGTCAGTTTTTACAAAACGCGTCCCATGAGCTAAAGACTCCTCTTATGTCCATTCAAGGATACGCAGAAGGGATACGCGACGGAATCTTTATAGACGATGCCGCTCATAAGGGCCTGGATGTCATTGTTTCAGAATCGAATCGAATTAAGCATATCGTAACGGAGATTACCCTTTTGGCAAAGCTGGAAAGCGAAAAGGATTTATTCCACCTTGCTCCTCATTCTCCAACGGAACTGGTCAATCGTGCAGTCGAACGTTTACATCCTCTTGGTGTACAGCAAAATATCGCCGTCTCGATTCGTTCTTTTGGAGGGGATAGCAACGTATATGTAGACGGGGATAAAATTCTTCAAGCACTACTTAACATAATCGCAAACGGTCTGCGTCATGCGAAAGAACAGGTTGTTATCAGGATCGAAACGGGAAAACGCCATGTGACTATTGTTATTATGGATGATGGAGAAGGAATTCCTGACGACTTGCTTCCTCATCTATTTCATCGTTTCGTAAAAGGCAAAAATGGAGATGTCGGACTCGGGCTTGCCATCTCCCGTGCGATCATAGAGCGTTCGGGCGGTAGTATAGAAGTAAAAAATGGAGTCTTCTCTGGTGCCATGTTTCGTATTACGCTTCCAAATGAACAGCAGCCCACTTAAACAAAACAGCCGAGGGTAAATGAGATCCCCTGGCTGTTTTTTCAGTATGTAAAACAAAAAACCTTCCAGCCTT
>NZ_JBITPN010000075.1:0-1722 GCF_050467985.1 Brevibacillus sp. NRS-1366
TGATATGCTCCCTTTCGGGTAGACAGTTGAAATAATAAAACTGTCTACCTGTAAGGAGGAGCATTTTTTTATGTCCCATAAAGCAAAAATAGCTGGACGAGTAAAGGTCGCAGCTATCGAAAAATATCTCCGTGGAGAAGGTTCTCTGAATCATCTAGCAAGCACGCTAGATGTTGCCTTTTCCTCCATGAAACAATGGCTTCAAACCTATCAATCGTTAGGTCCAGATGGACTGCTCAGTACATCTAAGAACAGATCCTATTCCGCAGAACTGAAGTTATCTGCTGTCGAAGACTATCTAGCTGGCGGTACTTCTCATATGGAGATATGTAAGCGATTTGGCATTAAATCAACCCGCCAACTGCGTAAATGGATTCTAAAGTATAATGGTCATGAAAAGTTGAAATCTTCCAGAACAGGAGGAACACCAATCATGACAAAAGGACGAGCGACTACTTTCGAAGAAAGAATCGATATTGTGAAGTTCTGCTTAGAACATCAGCATAATTATGCCCAAACAGCCAAGGAATTTCAGGTGTCCTATCAGCAGGTTTACTCATGGACAAACAAATACATCAAATTTGGCGTAGATGCGCTTCAGGACAAACGTGGAAAGCGAACCTCTGGAAACGAGATGTCTGAGCTGGAAAAGCTGCGAGCCCAAAATACACTGCTTCAAGCTGAAAATAGAAGAAAGCAAATGGAAATCGATTTTCTAAAAAAGCTAGACGAAATTCAAAGGGGGCGATATTAAGCCAAGTCCGCAATGAGCCTATTTATCTTGCCATCCGTGATCTGTACGATAGTAAGTTATATCCCATCAGCCAGCTTTGTGAAATCGCAGGGATTCCGCGTTCCTCGTATTATAAGTGGCAAAATAGGAAAGAAAGTGAAAATGAGAAATTTAACAAAGCGTTGCTTCCTATGATTAAGCGTGCCTACGAAGAAAGAAATGGTATTCTTGGTTATCGCCAGATGACCATGAAACTGAATCGCCAGTTCCATCTTTCTATTAACTATAAACGCGTATACAGACTCATGGGTATTTTAGAATTGAAATCCGTATGCCGCAAAAAGAAACAGAATTACGTTCGCACCCCCCCTGAAATCACGGCAGAAAATGTCTTAAACAGGGATTTCAAATCCTTGGAATTCGGTACAAAGTGGCTCACAGACGTAACGGAAATGAAGTACGGTCTTCAAAGCAAGGCTTATTTGAGTGCGATTCTGGACTTGTCAGATAAAAGTATTGTTTCTTTTGTGATCGGACACTCCAACAACAATGAGCTTGTATTTAGAACGTTTGATATTGCCCATCGGGCATATCCTAATGCGAAACCCATCTTTCATAGTGATCGGGGATTTCAATACACGAACAAAATGTTTAAGAAGAAACTAGATGATACTGGAATGACTCAGAGCATGTCGCGGGTAGCTAGGTGCATCGACAATGGTCCAATGGAATCATTCTGGGGAATGTTAAAATCGGAGATGTACTATCTCCAGAAATTCAATACATATGAAAAGCTAGAAGTAGCCATTACGGAATACATAAATTACTACAATAATCATCGGTACCAGAAAAAGCTAAACTGTATGACGCCCCTAGAATATAGACACTATCTACAAAGTTCTGTGGCATAAAAAAGACACCAACCTAGGTTCAGATTGGTGTCTAAGCTTTTTGTTTTTTTCACTGTCTACTTGACAGGGGGCACTTCA
>NZ_JBITPN010000076.1:0-7770 GCF_050467985.1 Brevibacillus sp. NRS-1366
ATGAGTATATATTCTATGAACTGATCATCGCCCATACGAATGAAGTAGAGTATCGCCACTTTATTGCCAACAAAAAAAATGAAGCACTCCACTCCCGCATTATCGTCATGCGCATCCCCTACAATTTGAAACTGTCCGAAGAAGGGCGAATTTACCAAAAGCTCATTCAACAAAGCGACCTGACCAGTGTGCATATCGCCCCACATGCGCTGTGGACTGCCTCCGTTTTCTCCATCTTATCCCGATTGGAGGACTCGAAAAAGCAAGGAATGGATCTCGTCAAAAAAATGTATCTCTACGATGGAAAAGACGTGGAAGGGTACAGAGACAAGGACGTACAAGAACTGAAGAAGGAAGCACAGCGTGAAGGGATGTTCGGAGTCGATCCGCGCTTTGTGATGAACCGGATATCCAGCGCCCTGTTAAAGGACGATAAGACCTGCATCAATGCATTGGATGTGCTTAGGGCTATTAAGGACGGATTGGACCAGCATCCTTCCATTACCCCGGATGAGAAAGAGCGCTGGTTAAATTTGATTGGACTCGCTCGTCAAGAGTATGATCAGGTGGCGAAAAAGGAAGTGCAGAAGGCATTTGTTTACTCCTATGAGGAGTCGGCGAAAACCTTGCTGGAAAACTATCTGGACAACGTGGAAGCCTACAGCCAGGGACAGCGTATGCGTGATCCCCTCATAGGCGAACAGATGGAGCCAGATGAGAAGCTAATGCGATCCATTGAGGAGCAGATCGGAATTAGTGAAAACGCCAAGCGGACATTTCGGGAAGAAATTCTCATTCGTATTTCCATTTATGCGCGCAAAGGCAAGCGCTTTGAATACGATTCCCATGAGCGTTTGAAGGAAGCGATCGAGAAAAAGTTGTTTGCCGATCTGAAAGATGTAGTCAAAATTACCACTTCCACCAAGACACCTGACCAAAACCAGCTCAAGCGGATGAATGAGGTAATGGCGCGTTTGATAGAGCAACACGGCTACTGCTCTGTTTGCGCGAATGAACTGATGCGTTACGTCGGGAGTTTACTCAATCGTTGATTTCATAAAAAGGAGGCGAGAGGACCATGAGTACACATGATTTTTCTTTTATCCTGTCCCGGGACGATTGGTCCCTCCATCGCAAAGGACAACTGGATCAAGAACGTCACAAACAAAAGGTGAAAGAGGCGATCAAGCAAAATCTGGCTGACCTCGTCAGTGAAGAAGCGATCATCATGTCTGACGGGGAGAAAAAGATAAGGGTACCGATTCGTTCGATGGAGCAGTATCGATTCCGTTACAGCTATGAAAAGCAGGAGCAGGTCGGACAGGGAAAAGGCGGTTCCAAGCCTGGCGACATGGTAGGACGCGACGGTCAGCCACAAGCGGGACCGGGAAGCGACTCTGGGGCGGGTGATGCGCCTGGAGAAGAAATGTACGAAGCCGAAGTAAGTATAGACGAACTGGCAGAATTGATATTTGAGGACCTGTCATTACCGAACATGCGGCCAAAAGAGATGGTGCAGATTACGGAGCAGGATGTTCACTTTAACGATGTTCGCAAGCAGGGCATTATGGGGAATTTGGACAAGCGGCGTACCTTGCTGGAAGCGTTGAAGCGCCGTTCGTTGCGTGGAGAACACGGACACGTCCAGTTTACACAGGAAGACCTACGCTTCAAGACGTGGAATGAGGTGGAAAAGCCAGTGACCAATGCCGTTATTTTTGCCATGCTGGACACGTCTGGTTCAATGGGAACCTTTGAAAAATATATTGCCCGCTGCTTTTTCTTCTGGATGACCCGGTTCCTCAGGACGCGATACAGTCAGGTAGAAATTGTCTTCCTCGCCCACCATACGGAGGCCAAGGAAGTGACGGAGCATCAGTTTTTTACCAAGGCACAGAGCGGGGGAACACTTTGTTCCTCTGTGTACAAGCTAGCTTTGGAGTTAATAGAAAAAAGATACTCTCCCAATCGCTATAATCTGTATGCCTTTCACTTTTCGGATGGGGATAATTTGACCTCTGACAACCCGCTGACCCTACAATATGTACGGCAACTTGTAGCAATCTGCAATGCTGTCGGGTATGGAGAGATCAATCCGCACAACCGGATATCCACCATGATGGAAGTGATGAAGCAGGTGGCTGACGAACGCTTTGTTTATTCGACCATTAAAAGCAAGCAGGACGTGTATCCAACTGTGAAAAGCTTTTTCCGCGAGACGCTGGAAGGAGTGGGCTGACATGGGAGAACAAAAGCATGCGAGACTGGAGCGGGAGTTTACAGCATTAGAACAGGCAATTGGCGAGATTTCGGTGATCGCGCGTCAAATGGGCCTCGATTATTTTCCGATGCGGTACGAGCTTTGCCCTGCTGAAGTTCTGTATGCGATTGGCGCATATGGAATGCCTACCCGCTTTTCTCATTGGAGCTTCGGAAAGGCGTTTTCGCGAATGAAAATGGAGTACGATTTGGAACTGAGCAAAATTTACGAGTTGGTGATTAACTCCAATCCGTGCTACGCATTTTTGCTGGAAAACAACTCTTTCCTGCAAAATAAGCTCATTGTCGCCCACGTCTTGGGACACAGTGACTTCTTTAAACACAACGCCTATTTTGGCCATACCAATCGGGATATGGTAGAACGAATGTCTGTAGCAGCGGAAAGAATACGTCTATTCGAGTTTGAACATGGAAGATCCACAGTGGAAGAGACACTGGATGCCGCCTTGTCGATTCAGGAGCACATCGACCCGATACGAATAAGGTCAAAAATGAGTAAGGGAGTAGAGGAGCTGGCGGAAGAGAAAGACATTATGGGTTTCATCGCGGAGCACAGCCGCAGTCTGGCACCATGGCAGCGTGAAATCATCTCCATCCTGCGTGAGGAAATGCTGTACTTTTGGCCCCAGCTCGAGACCAAGATAATGAACGAGGGATGGGCTACCTTTTGGCACGTACGACTGATGCGCGAGCTGGAGTTAAGTGAAGCAGAAACGATTGAATTTGCCCGCATGCATGCCAGCGTTATTCAGCCACCCCGATACGGGATCAATCCCTATTTACTGGGCTTACAAATGTTCGAAGCGCTAGAGCAGCAGTATGGCTTAGAATACTTGTTTGAAGTGAGGGAGAGGGAAAATGACATCTCCTTCTTGCGGAATTATCTCACCAAAGAAAGGTTGGAACAGACTGACCTGTATATGTTTGCCAAACAGGGTGGGGCATATCGGATTACGAATGTCGAGTGGGAGAGCGTAAAACAGCGTTTGATTGACAGCCGAACGAACGGGGGATATCCGTACCTCGTCGTGCTGGACGGTGACTACGGCGGAAACGGAGAGCTCTATCTGCTGCACAAGTACGAGGGTGTGGAATTAGACGTTCGTTACATGGAAAAAACACTGCCCTCCATTGTGCTTTTATGGGGGAGGGCAGTCCATCTGGAGACAATTGTGAATGGCAACCGCAAGCGATATACGATGCAAACGGATAAGAAAATGAGTGAGAAAACATTGTGAGAGATCATATGAGCATTGGGAAAGGGAGTCCTCCAGGCTGGGAGACTCCCTTTTATACGTGGGGCAGCTAATAGTTCAGTTGAATGGACCAATCCCGAGCTCTCTCATTTTTCGATAGAGTGTACTTCTCGCACACCCCAGCTTTTTGGCGGCAGCACTAAGCGTATCGGCTTCTGTGATTGCAAGTTGAATCGTTTGTCGTTCCACGTCTCGCAGAAGAGAGTTATCCTGGGTAAGTAATTCGGTTTGCGGCGCTGTCGGTGCAGTCCAATTAATCGGCAGATGCTGGGCGGTAATCATCGATTCCTCTATGGCAAGCAAAAAGGCACGCTCCATGACATTGCGCAGCTCGCGGACGTTTCCTCGCCAGGTATGATGCTGCAACAAAGGAAGCGCAGTTTCGCAGATTTCGGTAGGTCCTCTCCCATATTGGTCACGAAGCTGTCCTAAAAAAACGAATGCCAGAGGAGCGATGTCTTCCTTGCGTTCTCGCAGTGAGGGAATACAAATCTGCAAGACATTTAGTCGATAATAGAGGTCAGCACGAAATCGTCCGGCTTTTACTTCTTCCTCTAGCTCCCGATTGGTAGCGGCGATGATGCGCACATCTAGCGGTTTTTCATCGTGCGAGCCCAATCTCATTACTTTTCGCTCTTCCAACACGCGAAGTAGAATCACCTGCAGGTCTACGGGCATTTCCCCAATTTCGTCCAGAAACAGGGTTCCGCCATTTGCAGCTTCGAATTTTCCGATTTGTCCTCCCTTTTTTGCCCCCGTAAAAGCTCCATCTGTATAGCCAAATAATTCGCTGGCGATTAAGTCCCGAGGTAAGCATGCGATGTTAACGGCGATGAAGGGTCCATTACCTCGTGCACTGCTTGCATGAATAGCGCGGGCGAGAACCTCTTTGCCCGATCCAGTTTCTCCGAGCAGCAAGGTGTTCGTCGTTGAAAGGGCTGCGATGGCAGCTGTTTTTAGCTGGGCCCTGTAGAGCGGACTATTCGTTTGAATGGTCGGAAACGTATTGGCAGGCGGCTCCTCGGCGCAAAAGGTCGTTCGCGGGCGAATAAGGAGCAGGCAGTATTGGGCTTCCTCTCCGACATCCACGTGTTCCAACGTCCAATTGTGCATAAGCTCTCGTTCCCACTGCTCATCTACTAGTGTGCCGGCATGAAGAGAAAAGCGATCGCGGGCACGACGATTCGCATAGTGTACGACCCGATTGCTGGTTATGACCACTATGTATTCCTGGCTCAATTCTCCCCACGCAAAAAGGAGCGCTTTCCAATCAAGTGCGGGTTTTGATAGTGGAAAGTCAACCTTTTCTCGTGCGTACTCGGTCCATGTCATAGGCACGAAGGCGGAATTGCTCGTCATTTCGTCTCTTTCATGACAGGTGGTGTGATTAATGACTGGAGGTAGCAGCTTGATGCTTTGCGCGGCCAGATCGGTGACATGTGTGGTACAAACGACAGAATCAGATGGGACATAACGAATCAAAAGTTCAAAAGGAAATGGAGCATAAGGAGGGAGTAGGTCAAGATGATACAACGCTTGATAGAGTACACGATGCTGTAAATGCCGGGTGACGGATGAGGTACTGGTTAACGAAAGGAGTACGCCGACTTCAATAATTTTTCTCGCATCCCTTCTTGGCAAAATGGTTTGTTTGTCCGATCTTGAGACGTGTGTCCGATTATGAGACAAAAGAACAAGACGGCTCCAACCAATGGTGCGATACAAGAGATGTGGAGGTAAATCGGGGAAAACAAGAAAGGCTGCTGACTTATTTTGCAACAACATTCTTACTTCTAGTATACGAGATCATTGTTCAAAATAATAACGAAATGACAATTTTAGTGAGAAAAAGCAGCTTATTTCAAAATAAACGGGAAAAACAGCCGGTTGGCATGCCTTTTGCTTTATTTTCTTTCGTGTAAGGCTCTTGAATCTACGGAAGATAAAGGAGGAAGTAGCATGCCAGAAGTTTTATTTCGCGTTGACTTGAACAAACCGATGGAGGAGCAGGACACACCCGGTCATAACCGATGGCACCCGGATATTCCCGCAACGGTATCGGTAAATCCGGGTGCCGTTTTCCGGATCGAATGTAAGGACTGGACGGACGGTCAAATCTCTAACAACGATGATCCCTCTGACATTCGCGATGTAAACTTAAACCGCGTTCACGTGCTTAGCGGTCCTGTTTGGGTCAATGGTGCAGAACCAGGTGATCTGTTAGTGGTCGATATCCTGGATATTGGCGCTCTGCCCAACTCGGAATGGGGCTTTAACGGCATTTTTGCTAGGGAAAATGGCGGGTGCTTCCTCGTTGATCACTACCCAGAAGCGGCAAAGTCGATCTGGGACTTCCACGGGATTTATACCACCTCCCGTCATTTGCCTGGGGTTAAATTTGCAGGCATTATCCATCCCGGATTGATTGGAACAGCTCCGTCCCATCAATTGCTCGATAGGTGGAACCGGCGTGAGCGTGATCTGGTTGCTACCAACCCTGAGCGTGTCCCGCCGTTAGCAAACTTACCCACATCCCATAGTGCAGTACTGGGCACGCTCCAAGGAGCAGAGTTTGAGCGAATTGCCAACGAAGCGGCACGTACAGTTCCACCGCGTGAAAATGGCGGAAACTGCGACATCAAAAACCTCTCCAAAGGAACACGCATTTACTTCCCTGTTCATGTAGAGGGAGCAAAGTTGTCGATGGGCGACCTCCACTTCTCGCAAGGGGATGGCGAGGTCACATTCTGCGGCGGCATCGAAATGGCAGGCTGGATGGATCTGCATGTAGATGTCATCAAAGGCGGGATGGCGAAGTACAACATCATTAACAATCCTGTATTCAAGCCAGGTCCAGTGGAACCGCACTATTCCGAATACCTTGTTTTCGAAGGAATCTCTGTCCACGAAACGAGCGGACAGCAATATTACATGGATACGAATGTTGCATATCGCAATGCGTGCCTCAATGCCATCGATTATTTGAAAACAGCGATGGGCTTTACGGGAGAACAGGCCTATATGCTGCTTGGAACAGCCCCCGTAGAAGGACGCATCGCAGGGGTTGTCGATATTCCGAATGCGTGCTGCACTCTTTCTATCCCTACGAGTATCTTTGATCGTAATATTTTGCCGAAATAAGCGGGAGGCGGGGCTGTTCGCCCTGCTCTTTCGGAGCTTTCGCTAACTCGTGTGACGACAGATCCCCCAATAAAGGAGCAGATACGATGCCGAGATATGATTATTTGTGCAAAGAGTGTGGTCCATTCATTCAATGGTTGAAAATAAGCGAGGTAACAGACAGTGTAGACTGCCCGAATTGCGATCAACAGTCGAAGCGGATGTATTCAGCTCCGGGCCTGATCTTCACGCCGCAAGCGTTGCGGCAACGGATCGAGCGGGGGGGAGAACCCAAAATCGTAAAAAGAGAATCCCATTCGCATGAGGGAGGCTGCTCCCATCACGGTCACTCGCACGGGAAGCAGACTCACACCCATCAACACGCCGCAAAACGCCCTTGGATGGTGGGGCACTGAGGCGTCAAAGGAAGCGATGCCGATGTCAAATGTAGGGTTGTTGTACGTCGGAGGCGTTTTGTTTCTCAACAGCATCATGCTGCTCGGCAAAGTAGAAGGAAAAAGCGCAGGCATTTTCAACTTGTTTGTCGGTGTCCTGCAAGTCATCACACCGCTCTATCTGATCATGACAGCGGATGGGGATGCTGCAGCAATTTTAGGTGCTTCAGGAATTTTCCTTTTTGGATTCACCTACTTGTACGTAGGGATTACCAATTTGTGTAATCTGGATACGACAGGTGTTGGATGGTATTCTCTGTGGGTCGCCATTCTCGCCATCGGATTTTCGGTCGTTAACTTCACGGTATTTGGTGATGTGAAGTTCGGAATCATTTGGCTGATGTGGGCCTTTCTCTGGACCTTGTTCTTTATTCTTTTAGGCTTAAAACGAGACATTGGCAGGTACACCGGATTTGTTACGCTGATTCAGTCCTGGGTGACAGCCACGATTCCCGCATTTCTCTCGATGACTGGATTGTGGAATGGTATGCCGCTTGCTGTAGTTTGGGTCGTGACATTGCTCTGCATAGCAGCGTTTATCTATTTACACGTCGTGACCAAACCGGTTTTTCGAAAGGAGTCAATAAATTCTGCTCCTGCTTGAGGGGAAGTAGAAGCGAAGAGGAAGCCCATGGGGATTGAAGTGCCCCCTGTCAAGT
>NZ_JBITPN010000077.1:0-744 GCF_050467985.1 Brevibacillus sp. NRS-1366
AGAAGAACAAGCACAACTGTATCTCTACTGAACTATCATTTTGTATTCTGCCCAAGATACAGGAGGAAAATATTTCTCAAATCAGAGGTAGAACATCGCTTCAAGGAATTGGTGCATGAGGTATGCGAGGAGCTTAAAATGGAGATCGTTGCCCTTGAGTGCGACAAAGACCACACGCATATGTTTCTCAATGCGCTACCAACATTGAGTCCTGCTGCTATTATGGCAAAAGTGAAAGGAGTCACATCAAAAAAACTACGTGAAGAGTTTCCGCACCTTCTACATTTGCCTAGCTTGTGGACACGTTCCTATTTTGTTTCTACTGCTGGAAATGTATCAAGTGAGACTATCAAGCATTATGTTGAACAACAAAAGACAAGGGGGTGAAGTATATGTCACAGACCATAACCGTTAAGGTAAAGCTACTACCGACAAAAGAGCAAATCCAACTATTGCAACAATGTTGTTCCGAGTATATCCAAGTCATTAATTCGCTCGTAGCGGAGATGGTTGAAGAAAAGAAAAGTACGAAGAAGACAACGAAAGATGTTCCTGCTAATCTACCAAGTGCGGTAAAAAATCAAGCGATTAAAGATGCAAAAAGCGTGTTCTCTACCAAAGTAAAGAAAAGGAAATACACCATCGTTCCGATCCTAAAGAAACCCGTTTGTGTATGGAACAATCAAAACTATTCCTTTGATTTCACACATATTTCTATTCCATTTGTGGTGAATGGAAAGTCAA
>NZ_JBITPN010000078.1:0-1620 GCF_050467985.1 Brevibacillus sp. NRS-1366
CCCAAAGATCTTTCGCTTATTCGTATTATGAGGTCAGCCAGAAAAAAACTGGCTGGCCATTTTTCATGGAATTGGCTTTACTATATTGGTAGCCGGGTAGAACGGTTCGCTTATTGGGAAAAACCCGTGGAGAAAACTGTTCACCCCTCCTTGTATAACTATGATTGGGCTGGTTGGGACAAGATCCCGCATCACATGCGAAGCTATGGCATACAAGTGGTAAAGGGGCTGCCGGTAAAAGAAATGAGGGGAAGGAAGAGCGTGAATCCAGTTGTAGGAATCGATGTGGCAAAGGGAGAAAGCCAAGCACAGATCTTTCTGGATCGAAACAAATTATACGGGAAGGGATTTCGTTTCTCGCATACCATAAAAGATTTAGAGTGGCTTCATGGAAAACTACAAGAAATAGAACAGGAAAGCGGTTGTCGCCCAGCGATTATTCTTGAGGCTACAGGTCACTACCATCATCCTATTGTAGAGTGGGCGGAGGAGAAAAATTATGTCCTGTATATTCTCAATCCCCTGTTAGCACAACGGGCAAAGAAAACTCAGCTAAGAAAAGTAAAAACGGATAAAATGGACGCCATTCATCTAGGAGAACTTTATTACAAAGAGGAGTTTGACCCATATCAGAAGCAGGAGGCACATTGGGTCAACTTACGTCATCTTACGAGACAACATCAGGCGATGACCCAGATGTATGTACAGACAAAACTGCAATTTCATGCTGTGCTAGACCAGGTCTTTCCAACGTATGAGGACGTGTTTGGGGATTTGTATTCAACGGTGTCGTTAGGAGTGTTAGAAACGTATCCAACACCGGAGGCGGCAAAAAAAGCAGGGGTGGACAAGCTAGCGGAGTGTGTTGAAACAAAGATCCTACGTGGCCGTTCACAAAAGTGGGCAAGAGAAAAAGCATTACTAATGATGGCAGCAGCAGAAAAAAGCCCCTTTCAAAAAGGGCTCCATGAGAGTTATTTGCTGAGTTTACGTATGCTTATCACTTTGCTCCTTCAATACCAAGAGCATCTATCCACCCTTGAAAAACAAATAGATGCTCTGGCTGAAGAAAGAAAAGAATATGATCTACTCCGTTCTATTCCCGGTGTTGGAAACAAGATTGCAGCAACAATCCTGGCCGAAATTGGAGAGATAGAACGGTTTGACCACGCGAAGAAATTGGTTGCATTCGTTGGCGTTGATCCAAGTGTCACATCCTCAGGAAAATTCACAGCAAGCACGAACCGTATTACCAAGCGGGGCTCCAAACGCTTGAGAAGAGCTTTATACCAAGCTGTACAATGTGGGGTAAGAAAACGAAAGATGTGTCCTTTAAAAAGCTCAGTGAATCAACGAATGCGCGAGTATTATGACTTGAAAAAAGGGGAAGGAAAGCCCTACAAACAAGTTATCATTGCCTGTGTGAACAAGCTGATCCGTTGGATATACTGCATATTAACGAGAAGCGAACCCTATAAGGCTGAATCTCCGCTAATCTAATGGAATAAATTCCCACAACCTCCCTGAAGAGGGAGGTTATTTTGCATGCTTATTTTTAAATAATAGCACAAGTACGAAGAATATTTTCAAAAAGCTTGACAAAATATTAGCTGGTTTTCT
>NZ_JBITPN010000079.1:0-6184 GCF_050467985.1 Brevibacillus sp. NRS-1366
TTGACAGGGGGCACTTCACGAGTAGAGGGTTTAAAATGTTGATATAGAGACTTTTTCATCTTAGTTAATTAAGGTACGCCCATCGAAACGGACCTCGCCCTTCACAAAAGTGGGGGCGGATATATTCAACTACAAAACCACGGATTCTATCTGCCCCATTAAAACCGTATTGTTCCGCTTGGTGCCGAAGGAAATTACCATATTCAAAGACTTTAGCACCTTGATCCTGAAATGATATCATGGCACTGATATGACGGATGATCGTTTTACCAACAGCATCACGATATTTTTCTGGATCGCTTTCACGAAGCTCCAGTGCCTCAGCGTATGTGTATCCTGCAGGTACATATCTCTTTAGAGGGTCATGTGCGGACGTCTGGTCTGTCACAATATCCGGCTGAAGTCCGATTTCCAGCAACATCTCGTGTACTTCTGCCGCATTTCCAAGGACAGCGATACCAAGCGCTTCTCCACGAGATGCGGCGTCTAGGGCCAATCTCATCGCTTCAGCAGGATCGGTTACTTCTATATCGCAGTAGGAGCCCTCGATTCGACGTTGAATGCGTGAAGGGTCAATTTCAGCTGCGATACAAACGTCTCCAAGCAACTTTGCTGCGAGTTGCTGTGCTCCTCCCATTCCTCCTAAACCACCAATTAGTACGATACGACCCTTGAGGGTACCGTCAAAATGACGAGCAGCGCAGGCCGCAAAAGTCCATATGTTCCTTGTAGTATCCCTTGGGTGCCGATGTATGCCCCGTATCCTGCTGTAAACATACCATTAGCCATCATGCCACGCTGTTCAAGCTCAAGGAATCGATCAAACTTCGACCAACTAGAAACAAGATTTGCGTTAGCCATTAGGACTCGAGGTGCACTATTATGAGCACGGAGAACGGCAACAGGCTGACTGAATGACCAATGTTTCGTCATCATCCATCGTCTTAAGGTTATCAACGATTTTTTAAAGCACTCCCAATTACGGGCTACCTTGCCCTTTGCCCCTTTTCCTCCACTTTCAAAAGTTTTAAAGCTGCCGCAACATTCGCTCCTGAAGAGAGACCAGCAAAGATTCCTTCCTTCATTGCTAGTTCCCTAGCAACTTGTGTCGCTTCTTCATCCGTTACACGAATGTAGTTTGTAACAAAATTTTTATCTAAAAGAGGTAAATTCATTGAATATCCCCCACCTTGGATCTTGTGATTGAGGTTCGTAGCTGTTTGACCAGAGTAGAAGGAAGCCGTATAAGGTTCAACAAAATAGCAACGAATGCTGGGATTATACTTTTTTAAAGCTATTGCACTTCCGGTAAAGGTACCACCGGAACCAGCAAAATCAAGAAAAACATCTACATTTCCATTAGTCTATTCCCAAATTTCTTCACCAGTGTGAAATTCATGAGCATGTATATTGCCAATGTGATTAAATTGGTCTGTACGAAATGCATTTCTTTCTTTTGTAATTAGTTGCGCTACTTCTTCCACTTTAGCAAGGTCTTCTCCAGATACTTGCCCTACAGATGAATCAGGGGCTTGATCAACAACGTCCACAGACACTTCTTATTGGGTTTCTCTTATTCATATTTTCCAAAAATTGAGTTCTTCTACTAATGAATAACGGTTACCATCCATGGTAACCGTCTATCTTCTATTTCAATTTTTTATGGTATCTTCGGAGTCTCTACCTGTGGCAGATCAGAATCTGCGAGCCCGGTGTATATGCTTATTCACATGGCCAATAATTGCGTCAACAAGATTTTCACGTGGTTTTTCACATCAATCACCTGGCAACCAAACGCGTTTAGAACAATCGATCCTCAGAATGTCACAATGCAATGCTTGTGACTTGGGATAAATCTATTTCTTAGAATGGACCGAACTTAATGAATTGCGCTATTAGCAGGAAAATGATAGAAGAACAGAGCCAAATACAAAGGAGCGGAGTGTAAAATTTTATCCATTTGCTCCATGATACACCTGCAATTAATATAGCTGCCATGAAAAATCCGGATGTAGGCCAGAAGTCTTTCGTGAATCCATCACCAAACTGGTATGCCAAAACAGCAGTTTGTCTTGTCAGTCCAAGAATGTCAGATAATGGAGATAAAATTGGAAAGAGCACTACTGCCTTTCCACTTCCGGAGGGTACTAAGAAGTTAAGTAATGTAATCGCAAACAAAATCCCTATAACTGCAAAAGATGATGGGATTTCTCTAAGAACGGCAGCCATACTATGAACAACAGTATCAATAATCTGACCATCAAACATAACGACAGAGATTCCACGAGAAACCCCAATGATAAGGGCGCCAATCATCATGGTCTGGCAACCAGCGATCAATGTGTCACAAAGTTCATCCATTTTTAAACCTGCAATCAAGCCTGCCCCTACTCCGATTGCAAGAAACATCGCACACATTTCAGGTACATCCCATTTTAGCAAGATCGTTCCTGCCAGCATAATCCCCAGCATGACTACTGAATAGATACCGGCAATTTTCTGTCGAAAACTGAGTTTGAAGTCTTCACCAATTACGTAGGTCTCGTTAATATACTTGTTGCGTTTTTCAATATCTTCATGATACATGCTGCTCAATTCCGGGGATTTTTGAACTCTACGAGCATAACGCATTACGTAAATAATCCCGATTGTCATTTTGCGCAAATCTGCCCGTTAGCCAACCATGCAGCGCAGCTGCACCACAGATGATGAAAATGGATCTGTGTGTCCATAATGACAGGTAGGCTGGCGAAGAAGGTCGTTTCAACATAGTGCCTAGAGCCCAACCGTTAGTCTGACTCCGGCGACCACGGTGCATCACAGATTGTCGCACCCTTTTTGGGTAGCACGTATGGGAGATTAATCCTTTTTGGTTGTTGCACCAGCCTGCCTTTTCATAATGAAGTGAGTTATTTTCTCGGTTGTTTATTTCAATTATGAAGTAGAGGCACAGCTTTTTTTAAAAACTTTATGGCTGGGCTTACTTTTTTATTGCCTTTTTTGGTTTTTATTTTCATGGGAGTTTAGCGAAGGCTGCCGGTGTTAATACGGCAGCCTCTATTTGTGCTTGTTCCACTATCGACCCCGTAAGCTTAATCATTAATTGCTAGAGATGTTAGTTCGATCGAGACAGTGACTCCCACTCAATGAATAATCGCTTAACTCACTTGTTGTTCTAGAGACAAAATTCTCTATAACATCTTCTCTTAAGTAATGTCCTCAACTACCACTTTTTTTAAAAAACGATTGAACCCGCTAACACAAGAACTTCTCGTAACATGTCAAACGAATCAGCCTTCTGGAGATATCGACGAAATTCTGTTGCGGTCAATATTCGCGAGGAACGCCAGCAAAAGATCCTATAATTCTTTGAACTATCTATTGACCTTAGGTCTGACATAAGGTGTATTGTTGAGGCATTCCACAACATCCATAGGAGTTACATTTATGAAGAGTGAAATTACGATTAGCGAATTAGCTAAGATTTTGAACGTGTCTGTTCATCAAATTCGTTATTTTGAAGAGAAAAGAGTTCTTCTACCTACTTACATAGATAACAATCAGTATAGAATGTACAGCATAGATCAAGTTTACCAGCTCGCGCATATTCTGTTGCTTCGCAAATTAGGGGTGCCTGTCCAGTCTATTAAGGAATGCATGACTTCCTATTCTGCGGTTCAATACAGGCAGCTACTCAATCGTTCTTTGCTAGAAATAAATACAGAGTTGCTTCGCCTTCAAGAGCTTCAGCAGTTCATAAAAAAGATTTTGTATGAACAAAATAATTTCACTTCTCACCCCAACCACTACCAAATAAAGTGGCGAGACACCACTTATTTGGCACGTTGGATTGAAATGGATTCACAAATGAAGCTGAACACCAAACTGTTGGCTGAACGGGCCAAGTACGTTTCGAACTTGTTTGAAGCGGACATTTATTTTATTGAGGATGGTTCCAGTACCATTACCTTATATACGGAAACCCAAGTGCCTAGCAATTGTTCATTGCCTAGCGGTAACTATCTTTCTACCCAGAGGTTGGTTCATGAAGATGATGAGCTTGAACAAGTGATTGAACAGTTTTACGCCTATGCCGTAGCGCAGTCTCATGTCATACAGGGACCCCTGATCCTCATTGAAAGATCTTATTTATCCCTATTTAGCCAAAGCCAGCTGCATTATGAGCTACAAGCTTTGATCGAACCGACTACAAATTCTGAAAGGGTGAATCAAACATGACGGCAGCCCCCCTCACGATTGAACCAATGAACGCAAAGTATAATGCACAGGTCAGCCGATTACTCGTCCAAGGGTTTCGTGGAAAATTTCAAACCCTCACGAATATGAATGATAACGAACTTGCCCTTTTTTTCGAAAAGCTTTTTGATAATTTCCCTATTGAGCCGGCAACCCAAAGAATGGTTGCCATACAAGAGGGAGAAGTCGTAGGAACGATGTCGATCAAGTGGCAAAACGGTTCTCACATGAAGCAAAAGCGGAAGCTTCATTCATGGGAGAGCTTTCGCATGTTCGGGAAGTGGAACCTCTTTAAAATGTTGCTAGGATTGTATTTCTTAGAGCATAAGCCACAGGCAGGAGAGTGTTATATTGCAGACATTGTTGTCCATCCGGATCATCAAAGTAAGGGAATTGGAAAACTGTTATTTCAGTGGGCACACAATTTTGTGCAAAGGGAGCGAAGGCTAGATAGGTTAAGCTTGTATGTCTCCGGGAAAAACCCACGAGCTAAGGAACTTTACCAGCGATTATCATTCCATACTCAATTACAAAAAAGTAGTCTAGTGCAGCATATCTTATTCAATGAAAGGAAATGGAGTTACATGGTGAAGAGAGTGGAATAAATTTTATGAAAAAGAAAATGATTACTTCAATTATGATCATCGTTTTACTAATTGGAGGTACAGGACGATAGAGGTTTACTGATAGAAATTGAGAAGGAATAACCTTTTAAGACCATGTGACGACAGAAAAGAGGCCGTTATGTCCTTTAATGGTTAATTAACCATGGACTGAGGTGAATATTTCAATTTGCTTATATTCCAGGAAACCCCTACTTTCATCCAGATCTCCTTTGGTCATTCGGAAATGAATCGTGTCAGTACCGGGCTAAGTATATCAGTTGGGAGGTTTTCTCTAAGAGAATTGAACTGGATTCAAGTGCATAATCTCGGAGTAAACCCTCAGGGACATAAAGCTGAAAGGGAAGATACGCAGATAAATCGGACAGGCTCTTGTAATCGATAAAGGGTGAAGTGGTTAGTATGGCTACGTACTGTGCCTAACTCCCCCCAGTTTTCTACTCTCATTCTTCCATATCCAAGATGAGCATGGCAAAAACAGCAACTGTACAAGCTAATGAACCCGTTTAATCCATTTGAGATAACGAGTTTGTTTTATTGTTATTTAGAATAAAGAAATCAAACTAGGACAAGCTGAAGTCGGTTTTCTAGAGGAAACGATACCAAAATAGCTTAAATTAGCATTTCATGATACTGCTGATGCACGAAGGTTATATTTATAATCATCTTAATGGTAAGTGTGGTAGGGAAAAAATTAACCATTCTTGGACGACCTATTAAAGGGTGGTCATAAGAATGGCTCTTCCCATGTTAATCCACAAAGCCTTCACCATTGTTTTTCTTTCGAACCCACTGCTTTACTTGTTTTAGCTATTGCTTCATAACACATCTCTCCTTGCTGATACATGTTTACAGCCTTTAAATTAAATTCCTCAGCAACCTGCAACGGTTGTCCGGTTCCCTTTCGTTTTTTCACTTTCACTTGACATTGCAAGCCTTCTTCACTCATGATCCGTTGCACTCGTTTATGATTCACTTGCATCTCTCGGCGTAAAAGTGCTGTAATTTTTCGGTATCCATAGCGAAATTTATGTGCCAGGCACAACTCCCGAATACGTGTCACTATAGGATTCGAAATCCGTTGTGTATCTAATTGATTTTTTCTCCGATAATAGGTGGAACGAGCAATGCCCAGCCATTGACACGCTAGTTGTACAGAGACCTCTCCCTTTATGGAATCCATTGGACTGCTGCTTCTGGTGACACCTCCTTTCCCACTCTCCTTGTACTTTTTTAAGACATCCAATTGTTGCTGTAAGAAGCGATTTTCCTGTTTCAATCTTTCGTAAGCGTCAAACCCAGCC
>NZ_JBITPN010000080.1:0-1004 GCF_050467985.1 Brevibacillus sp. NRS-1366
GTGAACTACCCTCCACCTACGCTAACGCTTAGAGGTGGGGGCTTCTAAGGTAATCGCACATAACGGTACGAAATTGACTTAGCTATCGAGCCTGAACCATGCTCTATATGATTGATGCGGTTTTACGTCAATGCTAACAGGCGTAATCCCTCGTTTTTGATATTGATTGAGGCATTCCAATCTCTGTCCGCCACAAAACCACATTCACAGTGGTAGGTACGCTCAGAAAGGGATAGAGATTCCTTTACTTGACCACAACATGAGCAAGTTTTAGACGAAGGAAACCACTTATCTATTTTGATAAGCTTCTTACCCTGTTCGGCTAACTTGTAATGAAGGAGTGTAGTAAACATGCCCCATGCATTATCAGCGATACTTTTCCCAAAGTTAAGGGCTTGTGACATTCCTTTCATGTTAAGGTCTTCCATTACTACGCAATCATACGTATTAGCGAGATGATATGACTTTTTATGGAGAAAGTCTTTGCGTTGATTCGCAATTTTCTCGTGAATCTTTGCAACAATCATCCTTTGTTTATTCCAACGTGAAGAACCTTTCTTACGTCTGGATAGAATTCGTTGGGCTTTTGCTAATCTATCTAATGTTTGGCGATAGAATCGAGGGTAATTGGCTTTCTCACCCTTACTATCGACATACAGTTCAGCCATTGCAAAATCTAATCCAACAACCGTTTCTATTTCTTTTGGAATCATCTCAACATCATATTCAGTCAGAATTGACACGTAATATTTTCCTGTCGGTGTCATCGAGATCGTACATGACTTAATCATGTGCTCAGCAGGAATTTCTCTGTGTTGTTTTATCTTCACAAGTTTGAGTTTCGGTAATTTGATATGACCATTCATAAGCATAATGTTTCCGTTTACAACATTGGTTGTATAGGATTTTCTCGCCTTTTTACTTTTGAATGTAGGGAAGTCAGCAGTTCCACTAAAAAAGTTTTTGTAAGCCGTCTGCAAGTTGATCTGAGCGTTTGCCAAAGC
>NZ_JBITPN010000081.1:0-545 GCF_050467985.1 Brevibacillus sp. NRS-1366
CTTATACGCTTTGTTTGCCATATCATCTCACCTCACTTCATGCCTTGATTTTCGATGTATTTCGTTATCACTTCAATAGGTGAACCTCCTGTTGTAAGTAGGCAAAAGCTTCTTGACCAAAAGTAATCTTTCCACAATTTCTTTCGCACCTGCGGGAATTCTTTCTTGATGAGTCTAGAACTTGCACTCTTGTATGCATTGATAAACTTTGTCATTTCGGTGTTAGGGTGTGCTTTGAACAGAACATGTACATGGTCATTATCATGATTCCATTCTATGAGAGTGATATTGTAGCCCTCTGCCAGTCGCACAAACATGTCTTTCGCATAATCGGATATCTCATCATCGAATACGTTTCTTCTATATTTCACGACAAGTACCAGATGGTAATACAACAAGAACACTGAATGATTATTACTATCTAATTTCACAGTTATATCAACCCTTATACTTGATACGACTGATTATAGCATACCAAAAATAAAAAGCGAAACTTTTTGGCTACGCCAAACCGAAATTCATCTCCCACTTTCACTGGTGCTAAC
>NZ_JBITPN010000082.1:0-650 GCF_050467985.1 Brevibacillus sp. NRS-1366
TTGTGGTGAATGGAAAGTCAACTCGTGTGAAAGTTCGAGCGTTATTCATCGATAAAGACAATCGAAGCTTTGACCTAGTAAAACACAAACTTGGTACGCTCCGTGTCACGAAGAAATCAGGTAAGTGGGTAGCCCAAATTTCTGTCACGATTCCAACAACTGAAAAAACAGGTACAAGGATTTTAGGCGTTGATTTGGGGCTGAAAGTCCCTGCGGTAGCTATCACAGACGATGATAAAGTTCGCTTCTTTGGAAATGGACGAGAAAACAAATACATGAAACGGAAGTTTCGTAGTGTGCGTAAAAAGCTAGGAAAACAAAAGAAAGTGAACGCTATTCGCAACGTAGACGACAAAGAACAACGATGGATGAAAGACAAAGACCACAAGGTTAGTCGTGAAATTGTTAATTTTGCAGTCAAGAATAAGATTTCTGTCATTCGCTTAGAGCAACTGACGAATATCAGGCAGACGACAAGAACAAGTCGTAAAAACGAAAAAAATCTACATACATGGTCTTTCTATCGTCTATCTACTTTCATTGCGTATAAAGCGAACCTAGTAGGCATCAGAGTAGAATATGTGAATCCTTCTTATACAAGTCAAACATGCCCGAACTGTTCTAAAAGGAACAAGGCACAAGATAGAAAA
>NZ_JBITPN010000083.1:0-3135 GCF_050467985.1 Brevibacillus sp. NRS-1366
GGGCCTATTTGACGTTCACGATTTATCTGATAGAACAGCAGAAATGAGGATGCTACTTACCTACTAAATGTATGGAACTAAGAAGCTCTATCAACTAGAATCGAAATGCAAGTCATTTCTTAATACTCCACCATAATTTACCTCCTCACTTGTCGTTATGCCCAGTTGTACGCTCAACAGCTTGACTTACAACATCACATAATAAGTCGGCATAAATACTGGTCGTATCTTTTGACTTATGTCCCAATTAGGCCTGAAGAGTCTCAAGTTCACCTGGATTATTTCGTAGAAAGTTTGTAGCAAAACTGTGACGAAGCTTATGTACGGTCAAATTAGGAACCCCAAATGCAATTCCATAACGTTCTACAAAAGTCTGTACTGCACGCTTTGAAATGCGATGACCTTCTTGATTAGCTGGTGACTTTGCTAAGAAAACGGCGGGCTCATCTTTTGGTGGATTATACTTATGTCGAATATCTAAATAACGTTGGAGATAATTTTTTCCCCATTCTGAGAAAGAAGGGGTATCTTGTTTTCCGCCTTTTCTCGTAAGAGTGACCTGCTTTGTTTCCATATTGATGTCGTTTAGGTTCAAATTGATGATTTCGCTTACTCGTAGACCAGTAGCCAGAATATAGACGATAATTGCCACGTCGCGTTCACGATTTTGAAAATGAAACTCCTGTTTTTGCTTCGTATTACAGGATTTGAGATAACCGTTATAAACAAAATTCACAAATCGATCCGCTTGGTTATCTACCAGGATTTTAGGTCGCATGGCGTTAGCGCGGTGGAGTAGAGTATCCGAATTGGATCTCAATTCAATTTTTGCTAATACATTCCGTCGTAAGAACGGATCGCCATTTTCGTCCTCGGATAAGACAGCTAATATAGCCAATAATATTTTCTTTTCGGAGTTTATCTAAATCCTGATAGGGTATATCTACCATGAAAATTAAATTCTGTAAGTTGGTAAAAACGGCAATACTAAATAAGACGCAGCTCATTCGATTTTTTTAAAAGTGCAGCGCCTGATGTAATGGGACTTTGGACGAGATTAAGGGATTAGGAGACCTCTGAAATGGTAACGGTATAACCTAAGTTTTCTAGTCTTCGAAGCGAATTTCGTACAATCGCTTGTTGTTTTTGTTTATCAAAATAGTCCTCACCTAAATCTACATACATCTCTTTTCTAGTCAAAAGATAATAGGCGATTCTCAACATGGCGTGGGCTACTACAATGGCTGCTCTTTTTTTACCTTTTCGTGCTAGTGTTCGGCGATACAATGCACCCAGGTAGTTTTTGGAGGCACCAACTGAATGAGCTGCTTCTGTTAAGGCTGATTTTAAATACTTATTACCCTTTTTGGATTTCGTTGACTTCCGTTTACCTGCGCTCTCGTTATGTCCAGGTACGACGGCTGCCCAGGAACATAAATGGGCTGCACTTGGAAACTGTTTCTCCACGTTGGTCCCAATTTCAGCTAGGATTTGTTCTGCCATTCGAGTCGCAATGCCAGGTATGGAATCTAACCGTTCGATATCTTCCTGGTAAGAATGGACTCTCTGGGTAACCTCTTGATCTAGCATGTCAATGTGCTCGGTGAGAAAGTCAATATGGGTTAAAATGGTTTTTAGCATCAATCGTTGATGAGGATTGACATAGCCTCGAAGAGCGAGCTCTAGTTCTTCTTTCTTCTTTTTCAAGCTTCGTCGAGCGAAATTGGCTAGTTTCTCAGGATCGTCTTCACCATTTGCGATGGCACGAAGCATATCCTTAGATGATACGCCCATACTATCTGAAACCACAGAGCCTAGCTTGATGTTTGCTCCTTCTAACACTTTTTGAATCCGATTATGTTGCCTAGCGCGTTCTTCTATGATACTTCGGCGATAGCGAACGAGTTCTCGTAGTTCTCGTTGATCTCGTCTTGGAATGAAGCTAGCTTTTAGAAGCCCATGACGAAGAAGTTGGGCAATCCATTCCGCATCTTTGACATCCGTTTTACGTCCAGGGAGAGCTCTCATATGTTGGGCATTCACGACTAAAAACTCAATATCTTCAGCTTCTAATAGGTTAACAATTGGCTTCCAGAATACTCCTGTACTTTCCATCGCTACATGGGTACACCCATGCTTTTTAATCCAGTCAATTAACTGCAATAGAAAAACAGTTTTAGTAGAAAACGTTTGAATCTCCTTTCCTTCTGGTGTAATGACACATGCAGTAATACTGTCCTTATGAACATCCATACCACACGAGCGTTCAATGATTACCTTCATTGAAGTTATCCTTTGATTGGAGGCTGGTGCAACAATCATAAAAGGACTAATCTCCCATGAGTGCTTCCCGAAAGGGAGCGACAATCTATGATGCACCATGATCGTTGGAGTCAGACTAACGGATGGGCTCGTAGCACCAACTTAAAACGACCTTCCTCTCCAGCCGTAGTAGCAGTATGGACGGATTCAAACCATTTTCATCATCTTTGGTGCAGCGCTGGTCTTGCGCTGCATGGGTGACTAACGGGCTCGATAGTTCAATGAGTCAGTCTAAAACTTTATTATTCAGTTTAGAGCCATGGATTGCTTAATTCTAAAGTTGAGTCTAAAACTAATTTTCAAATACCTAGTGATTTTGAAGACCGGGACTCCTTGTACTATAAGGGGTTCTGGTCTAAAACTTTATTATCACTGAACAGCAATGCAAAAATATGGAAAGAATGTGGGGCTAGTTATAATTTATCAACTAATAAGCTTACATTCACTGGATCAGGCGGAGGTAGACATTCTATAAATAAAGCATTACTAAGGTACAATGCACCAAAGGCGAAAGTTCAAATATAGCATACGTAAATGTCTGGTGAGACTTGGTATCTGTACAAAATAATAAAGAGGGGAGTGGGGTCGAGAAGATAATCCCACTCCCTTATCTCAGCTAGGAGAAACATTAATCCACTTTAATTAATACCGAAACAGCATGTAATATACTTAACCAGTTATAAAATGTTTCGCTACTTGTGACGAAGGTGTGTTTGGCAAAATAGAAGTACACACTTTGGCAACCGAAAAGTGCAGATCATTTCCGAAAATGAAAAAAGCCTTGCCAGCTAACTAAACAACCCTCTACTCTTC
>NZ_JBITPN010000084.1:0-4618 GCF_050467985.1 Brevibacillus sp. NRS-1366
GGCCTATTTGACGTTCACGTTTAAAGAGTCTGGATTTGGTTTATATGCCGTAGAAGCAAAGGAAAATAAAGAGTTTATAGGGTTTATAGGATTTCATAGGGCAACATTTGAGGCAGATTTTACACCGTGTATAGAAATTGGATGGCGACTGAAAAAAGAGGCTTGGGGAAAAGGATATGCAACTGAGGGGGCGTCAGCCTGTTTACAATATGGATTTAACAAATTGGGTTTTAGTGATGTTTATAGTTTTACAGCCAATGCTAATGAGTCTTCGAAAAAAGTTATGATAAAAATCGGTATGAGTTTTATTAAAACTTTCAATCACCCGAGAGTTGATAAAGATAGTCCTTTAAATAAACATGTTTTATTTCATATAAATCAAAATAAATGCTAACGGCGGGAAGACCCGCAAGATATGGAGGTAATTGTGTGGTTCACGTATCACCGTCTTCCTGCCCACCCTAGTAGTTTGAAGAACACCTTTTATGAAGAGAAGACAAAAAAAGTTATTCCCCATAAACCTGTACTATTAATTAAGGAACTTGTTTAAATCTTTCTGGATTCTTAAAACGATCTAACTTATAGGCCATAATCGCTATCTGCAACTTCATCTGATCGTCTGAAGATTTCAGGTTAAGACTGGTTATCTTTTCGATTTTTGCCAATCTATATCTCAGGGATTGGCGATGGACAAACAGTTCAGCCGCGGTGATCTGCATGTTCTTGCGATGCAGATAGACTTCCAACGTACGAAGTAAGTCGTCCCTTTGGTGAGAAAATAAGGGACCAATAAGATTTTCATAGAAATCACGTAGGTCATTGCCAGCTTCTATCATGTGTATCAATATGTGAAAGTGTCCCAGATCCTCGTAATGAACGATTGTCTTCGATGTCGGGAGTAATTCAGAAAAATGAATGGAATACTCTGCCTCTTGTGCACTTTTCGGCAATTCCTGCAAATCGGAATAGACTCGGCCTATCCCAATCTTTATAACATCTTTAGGAAATAAGCGTACCCATTTGTCCTGGATCGCTTGCGCCAATTCTAAACTATCCTGCTTGTTAGATTTGATTTTGTTATCCTTTACTTCTACTAACACAATCAGTGCATCCCGTTTTTTTATTATTACAGTCTGCCGATTTTTTTCTTTCATCAACTGATCAATGATTTGGGCAGCATTGGTTGACTTTTCGTTCATTGTATCAAATTTGATATAAATAACAACATGGGTCAAAGTCAGATCTAATCCAAGTTTTTTTCCACGTTTGAGCGCATGCGATCGATTGATATAGCTTTCGTTCAAAAGTTCTTCCAGATAATCCCCCTGCAAACGAATCCGAGTTTCTTCAACTGCTTTCAGCTTTAGGAATTCAAATGCATAGACTGTAGCAGCATGCTCAATCGCAATGCTGTCTAGTTTCTCCCATTTATCGCTTTCCTTGATTGAAAAGATAAAGCCGTAAAGGGCCTGATTCGCAACAATTGGTTGGATGTGAAAAACATAATTTTGTTTTTTCACTTCAAAGCACTCAGTGTAATGAATGCTTCTGCTTAAAAACTCCGGTAGACGAATTACCTCTTCTCCCATTGTTATACTCTCAGCCTCTGATACGCTTAACTTATGATGAATGAGGCAATGCTGGACAATCTCGGACAAATCATTGATTAATATGACACTTCCTTGAATCAAGCTGGAAAGGGTCCGAGTTATAGGAATTAGCCCCTGACTGCGTAGTACGAGTTTGGTAAACCTTTCGTGGATGCTGTGGGAATACTCGAGCAGTTTAATCTGGCTGTTCACAATTTGCTCCAAGATTTCTTTTGTGATCATTGAGAAGTTAATATCTGGGTAAATTTCCAAAATTGGCATGGCGTGTTTATTAGCAATTTCAATAAACGATTCGGGAACTTCTGGAAGACGAAAACCAGTATATAAAGCAATGCCTGACAATTTTTTCATCGACAACAGCGAGTGAAAGACCTCACGTTTCTCTTCGGATTCCAAGATACCGAAGCCAGTAGTGATGAGTAATTCCCCTTCTTGGAGGCGATCAATGTCTTCTGGAACGAGAACTTCCACGATGGTAACCCATTTGATGGTATTTTGTATGCCTTCTCTTCCAGCCACGAGCTTCGCTTTCTTCATGACCGGCAAATGTAGTGCCTCATTGATGGTGATCCCCATAGATTATCCCTCACTTATTGACTGATTTTTATCGCCATTAGGGTAAAAATCAGTCGATTACTTTTATACATTCGGACAATTGCTGATGCTACCAATTCTCATCTATCATGAGGCTATCAAGGGCTAACGCTAAATTAGGTGTATTTTCGTTAAAGCCTATTATAGGGGCGGCTTGACCAAAAAAACAACTTAAGACTGGAGAGGAGAGACTTCAGCTTCTCAATCTTGAAAAGAAGAAAGGGGAAATAATATGGATCAACAATATGCCTTTGCCATTGCTGAACGAGAGTATCTTCTTCGAACCAAAAAGTCTAGGGAGATGTATAAGGCAGCACAGCGAGTAATGCCAGGTGGCGACACACGTACAACTGTTTTTTTTAGTCCTTATCCAATAACCGTAAATAGTGGGGGTGGCCCGGAATTACAAGACATTGACGGGAATCGATATTTAGACTTTTTGAATAATTACACCTCTACAATTCATGGACATGCACATCCGAAGATTTTACAGAAAGTGAACCATGCGTTGACCTTCGGTACATCCTATGCCAGTGTCATTGAGGAACAAATTACTCTCGCCGAAATACTGAGCGAAAGGGTGCCGGGGATTCAACGGGTTCGTTTTTGCAACTCTGGTTCAGAAGCGACCATGTTTGCCATACGGGCCGCCCGGGCATTTACCAATCGGGCAGGCTTAATCAAAATGGATGGGGGCTATCACGGAACTCACGAAACCGTCCAAAGTGAGTTTTCATCTGCTCAGCAGGCTCCAGTATCGATGGGAATTCCTGTACACGTCACCCAGGATGTTTACGTCGTACCATTTAATGATCTTGAGGCAGTGGAGCGACTCCTTATTCAGCGAGCAAATGAAATCGCTGCCATTCTGGTGGAGCCTGTGATGGGAGCCGCTGGCGTGATTCCTCCACAGCCGGGATATCTGACGGGTTTGCGCGAACTGGCTAACAAATATGACGTCATACTGATTTTTGACGAAGTGCAGACATTGCGTTTGAGCACAGGTGGAGCGCAAAGTAAGTATCAAGTTACTCCTGATTTGACCGCCTTGGGTAAGATTATCGGTGGAGGCTTTCCAGTAGGGGCGTATGGCGGAAGGGCAGATATTATGTCTCTCTTTGATCCAGCTCAATCGAAACCCCTGTCGCACGGTGGGACATTTAACGGTAACAGAATTACGATGGTCGCAGGAATTGCTTCTATGGAACTGTTGGATGAACAAGCGATTACTCATTTAGATAAATTGGGGCAAAGGTTGGAGAGTCGGATGCTTGAGACGATAGAACGATTTGCTGTTCCAGCGTCTATCACACGCGCTGGTTCACTGTTAAACGTGCATTTTACTGTAACCCCTCCAATCGACTACTCTTCAACTCATAGTTCTTGTAAAGACCTTGCTAAGTTACTTCACCTGGAGTTGCTAAATCGTGGTATCTATACTGCACCAAGAGGAATGTGGAATTTGTCAACAGTCATGACTGAAATCCATATCGATCAAGCTGTGGAGGCCTTTTCAGACTCCATGCAATTAATTGCTAAATGTTTACAGCAATAAAATGATAATAAAAAAATCCGTAGGAATATCAACGGCACTTCTACTTTTCATGTCACTATTGGCGGTAGGCTGCAGCCAATCTGCCCCCAATTCTAAAGAAGGACAACAGACAACAACTGCAGATGCGAGTGAACAAGCTGTCGCTTCAAGCATGACTAAAGATGCAGGCGTGTTTACTTATGCTTCTTCTGGTGAGTATCAACCGTTCAGTTACTTTAAAGATGGTCAATTAACCGGATTTGATATCGAGATTGGTGAAGAGATTGCAAAACGGATTGGACTGAAAGCGAATGCTGTAACATCGCCGTTCTCCGGTATCATCTCAGGGGTAAAAGAAGGTCGTTATGACGCAGCTATTGCCAGCCATGTCATCACCGAAGAACGCAAACAACAAATTGACTTTGCTGATCCCTACTACCTCTCCGGTGGACAGTTGTTCACCCGTCCTGATGGCAACATCACCAAACTGGGAGAACTGAAAGGCAAGGAAGTGGCGGTTGCTCTCGGAACCACCCATGAAAAAATAGCACGTGAATATACAGACAACATAAAAACCTACGACAGCGACGTTACCGCTCTGCGCGCACTGGAGCAAGGCAAACATGACGTGGTCATTACTGATAGTATAGTAGGGGAACTTGCGATTAGTTCAGGTGGTTTAAAAATTAAGAAGAGCGGTGCTGCACTGACAGAAGAACAGCATGGTATCGCAGTTCGCAAGGGTAACACTGAGCTGTTGAACAAGATTAACGAAGCCCTTAAAACAATGCATGAAGATGGCACTTATGTGAAACTGAGCGAGAAATACTTCCAACGCGACATAAGCAAAAAAGATTAGGTGAACTACCCTCCACCTACG
>NZ_JBITPN010000085.1:0-610 GCF_050467985.1 Brevibacillus sp. NRS-1366
ACTTCAATATAGCCTTCTGGACGAAAGATTTCATTTGTACAAAATTCCTGTTAATGGAATGACAAGTAGCTGGTCTAGCAAGTCTGTGGCTGGGACTCGTTTTTTTATTTGTATAAGACAAGTAAACACGGATATGGATGTAATTGCTGAATTGGACAACTAACAAGAAAGGAGAGCAGCTTGAATGAACTATAATTATCGAGGAAAATATTTACCATCGAATGATTACAATAAACTAGATGTTGTAATATTTCAAAAAACCTCAAACAATCCTAAGCAGTTTTTCATGTGCATCACTTCACATTCACGCAATGCCCCACAAGAGCCTTCACACAATTTGGACACAGTATATTGGGCTGTTTTAAATGCGGATAGTAACTTTCCAAATTCCATAGATACATTTATTACGCGAAGAAACTATTCAGCAAATGATATTGTTAATGTGAATAGATATGAAGAATTATTCTTAAAGCCAAATCGAACTCCTGCTGAAGACGATGAAATGAATTCATTAACCAACTCTTTGCGTGATAAGATCATTTCCCCTGATGATTGGAATAAACTACAGTCAGCTTTACAAAATATGCAAATGTTTTTAAAGACTGAAATT
>NZ_JBITPN010000086.1:0-610 GCF_050467985.1 Brevibacillus sp. NRS-1366
AATTTCAGTCTTTAAAAACATCTGCATATTTTGTAGAGCTGATTGTAGTTTATTCCAATCATCAGGGGAAATGATCTTATCGCGCAATGAGTTGGTTAACGAGTTCATTTCATCGTCTTCAGTTGGAGTTCGATTTGGCTTTAAGAATAATTCTTCATATCTATTCACATTGACAATATCACTTGCTGAATAGTTTCTTCGCATAATAAATGTATCTATAGAATTTGGAAAGTTACTATCCGCATTTAAAACAGCCCAATATGCTGTGTCCAAATTGTGTGAAGGCTCTTGTGGGGTATTGCGTGAATGTGAAGTAATACACATGAAAAACTGCTTAGGATTGTTTGTGGTTTTTTGAAATATTACTACATCTAGTTTGTTGTAATCATTCGATGGCAAATATTTTCCTCGATAATTATAGTTCATTCAAGCTGCTCTCCTTTCTTGTTAGTTGTCCAATTCAGCAATTACATCCATATCCGTGTTTACCTGTCTTATACAAATAAAAAAACGAGTCCCAGACACCGACTCGCTAGACCAGCTACTTGTCATTCCATTAACAGGAATTTTGTACAAATGAAATCTTTCATCCAGAAGGCTATATTGAAGT
>NZ_JBITPN010000087.1:0-726 GCF_050467985.1 Brevibacillus sp. NRS-1366
CGCTTTGGCCGTCTCCTCAATAAGCCGCAAGGTTTCCTGGATTTTCTGTTTCAATTTTTCCTTGAATCTGATTGTTGATTTTTTCCATACAAAAGAATACTTGTTGGCATTGGCTTCCATTTTTGTCCCATCCAAAAAGTAATTTTCCATGGTGATATAGTTATCCTCGATGAGCTTCAAGGTCATGGTTTCGTATAGTTCGTCCATCATTGATTTCATCCGTCTGCCACGAAATTCGTTGATGGTACGGTAGTCTGGCTGCTGCATGGCCGCCAGCCACATGGTGGGAATATTTTCGCGGGTAAGCTGTTCGATGCCGCGGCAGGAGTACACCTTCTGGGAGTAGCCAAACAGGACGACCTTTAACATCATCTTAGGATGGAACGAAGGTCTGCCGCCACCTGGATAATGGGAGAATAACTGTTCATCGGGAATGGCCTCAACCATCTCATCTATCACACGTGCGACATGATGCAAGGGAATTAGTTCTTCGATATCGAAGATGACCTGAACTTGACGATTATTATACGGTTTAAATGTAGGAGCAAATTTTTTCTTGGAAACAATACTTTCTTCTTTTACCTCTAGGGGGAGGATTGTTTGCGTGGTATAATATTGAGGTGTAATCGAAAGATTGCACATAAAAATCGTCCTTCCTAAAATGTTGGTGTGGTAACTTTCATTTTACAAGAAGAGACGATTTTTTTGTGCTTATCTTTGAAAAAA
>NZ_JBITPN010000088.1:0-560 GCF_050467985.1 Brevibacillus sp. NRS-1366
CCAAGAAAAAATTTGCTCCTATATTTAAACCGTATAATAATCGTCAGGTTCAAGTCATCTTCGATATCGAAGAACTGATTCCCTTGCACCATGTCGCTCGTGTGATAGATGAGATGGTTGAGGCCATTCCTGATGAACAGTTATTCTCCCATTACCCAGGCGGCGGCAGACCTTCGTTCCACCCTAAGATGATGTTAAAGGTCATCCTGTTTGGCTACTCCCAGAAGGTGTACTCCTGCCGCGGCATCGAACAGCTTACCCGTGAAAATATTCCTACCATGTGGCTGGCGGCCATGCAGCAACCAGACTACCGTACCATCAACGAATTTCGTGGCAGACGGATGAAATCAATGATGGAAGAACTATACGAAACCATGACCTTGAAGCTCATCGAGGATAACTATATCACTATGGAAAATTACTTTTTGGATGGGACAAAAATCGAAGCCAATGCCAACAAGTATTCTTTCGTATGGAAAAAATCAACGATCGGATTCAAGGAAAAATTGAAACAGAAAATCCAGGAAACCTTACGACTCATTGAGGAGACGGCCAAAGCG